>DASUNQ010000319.1:0-20361 GCA_036277075.1 Thermoanaerobaculia bacterium | reverse complement strand
CCGCCGCCGCCGGCGCCGCAGGCCTTCCCGCCCCAGGCGCCGAGCGAGGCGGCGAGCGAGAGCAGGCTCTCGATCTCGGGGGTGGCGACGCCGTCGGCGAGGTGGCGGCGGTAGCTCCACTCGCGCGCCATCAGCTCCCCGGCCCGCCGGAGGTCGCCGGACTCGAGCGCCGCCGGCATCTCCGCCGCCACCGCGGCGATCCCCGAGAACAGGCCGGTCACCTCCGGCTCGCCGTCCAGACGGCGGCGCACCACCTGCCAGTTCTGCCCGGCCGAGAAGTGGCTGACTCCCGAGTAGACGACGAGCAGGCTGCGCGCGAGCGCCGCGAGGTCGACGTCGAGCCGCCGCACGCGCTCCCCGCCCGGCGCAGCCGCGATCTCGAGGGCGCCGCCGAGCAGCGCCGGGTAATGGTCCTGGGCGCCGGTCGGGAGCGCCATCAGGCGCGCCTCCAGGTCGCGCGCCAGGGCGGCGACGGCGGCGGGAGCGGAGCGCGGCCTGCCCAGCCAGACCTCGGCCGCGGTGATCAGGGCCACCGCCATCGCCGAGCTGGCGCCGAGACCGCCGCCGCGCGGCGAGTCGCTCGCCAGCTCCGCCGCGAACGGCGGCAGGTCGAGCGCTGCAGCGACGACGCCGACGAGCGCCGTCGCGGGCGAGCGCGCCAGCTCGGCGGCGGAGGCCGCCTCGACGCTCTCCCCGCCCTGCAGCACGCGGTACGTCCCGGCCGCCGGCCGCAGCGCGACCGTCGCGGCCAGGTCGATGGCGAGGTTGACGGTGCGCGCGCCGGGGTGGAGGAGACCGAGCGGCCAGATGTCGAGGGTGCCGCCGGCCAGGTCGACGCGGCACCAGGCGCGGACGGTCGGCATCAGCGGAGACGGCAGCGGGCGGGGCGGCGGCGCCCGCCCGATCGGGTCAGCGGGTCCGGCGGGCCGCCAGCGCCGATCCGTCCTCGCGCGGCGCCGAGGCTGCGAGGGCGTAGGCCGTGTCGAGGCCGGCCGGATCGGGCAGCGTGCGCGGCGCGATGCCGGTCGCCATCGCCGCCCGCAGCTCCTCGCGGTAGGCGCGGAAGGAGGCGAGCTGCCGGCTCGGGATCGGCTCGTCGCGGACGCTGGTGAGCGACAGCGGGTCGATCCAGCGGCTGTTGTGCTGCACCCGGTAGTCGAGGTGCGGGCCGGTGGCCAGCCCGGTGGCGCCGACGTAGCCGATGATGTCCCCCTGCCGCACCCGCGTCCCGGCGCGCACGCCCTTGGCGAAGCGGGAGAGGTGCAGGTACGCCGTCAGGTAGCCCTGCGCGTGCCGCACCTTGACCACCTTGCCGCCGCCGCGGTCCCAGCCCGCCGAGGCGACGACGCCGTTGGCGGTGACCCGCGCAGGCGTGCCTACCGGCGCGCCGTAGTCGACGCCGTAGTGCGGCCGGTACTTCTTGAGGACGGGGTGGAAGCGGCGGTGGGAGAAGCGGGAGGTGATGTTCGAGTAGCGCATCGGCGAGCGCAGGAACATCTTCTCGAGCGGTCTGCCCTCGCCGTCGTAGTAGACGCCGCTATCGTTCCAGCGGTAGGCCTCGTGGCGGCGGCCGCGGCTCTCGAGCGCGACGGCGTAGACGGTGCCGATCGAGTCCACGACCCCTTCGACGCGCACCTCCTCGTAGAGCACCTCGAAGCGGTCGCCGGCGTGGAGGTCGCGGGTGAAGTCGAGGTCCCACTGCAGGATGTCCGCCATCTTGTAGGCCAGCTGGTGCGGCCCGCCGGCGGCGCGGATCGAGACGTCCAGCGAGCCGTCGAGGCGGCCGCCGAGGGCTCGCAGCGCGCTGGTGCGCGTGAACGGCTGCCAGGCGGTGCTCCAACCGTCCGCCTCGCGGCTCATCGCCACCCGGCCGCTGCCCTCGAGCGTCAGCTCGAAGGAGGCCAGGGTCGAGTCGGGGTTGAAGAAGGCCGAGTAGCGGTTGCCGGCGCGCAGCGCGCGGAGGTTCACGTGCTCGGCCAGGGCGTTGGTGGCGTCGTGGGCCTCGGCGGCCTCGAGCCCCAGCCTCTCGAGCACCTCCGAAACCGTCTCCCCGCGCACCAGCTGGAACTCCACCGGCACGCGCGCCTGGTCGAGCCGCGGGGTGGCGGCGTCGGGCCGGATCACGCTGGCGGCGAGGAGCTCGTGGAAGCGGGGGGTCGGCAGGAGGGGGAGGGGGGTGCTGCTGTAGGCCTCGAGGCTTTGCGTCGTGGTCATCAGGCCCAGCGCCAGGAGCGTCAATCCTGCGGGGCAGATCAGGCGCAGGACGCGCGGGCCGAGCTTTACCCTGCGTTGCAGCATCCGGGGCGACCTCCTGGTCGGTGCCAACCTGTTTTGCGACCGAGGGAAGCTAGCACAGCGGGGCTAAGCCCCACAACCCTTGGCGGTTGTCGCCCGATTGGCGGTGCGCAGGACGGGTGCGCGGGAGGGTAGGAGTAGCCCGGCGCGAAAGCCTTCGCGCCTACGGGAGGGTGCCGGAGATCACGCCGTCCGGGTCGTCGGGCAGCGCGCCGCGGAAGGCCACCTGGCCGTTCTTGAGGATCAGCAGGCCCGGCAGGGTGGCGACCGTGTACTGCTTCGAGAAGGCGCCGTCGCGGTCGAGGTAGGTGGGCACCGCGAGCCGCTTGCCGGCGAGGAAGGCCTCGACCGCGGCGCGGTCCTCCTGGAAGTTGACGGTGACGACGCGGGCGCGCCCCCCCCAGCGGCTGGCGATCGGGTTCACGCGCTCCACGATGTCGCGGGACTTCGGCGACCAGGACGCCCAGACGATGAAGATCGTCGTCCCCTGCGCGAGGTCGGCGTCGGTGAGCCGCTCGCCGCCCAGCCCGGTCAGCCGCACCGCCTGCGCGGCGGCGGGCGCGGGCGCGGCGAGGAGCGCCGCGAGCGCCAGCGTGCAGGCCGCGGCGGCGAGGACAGGGCGGCGCACGCCGCGAGAGATCTCCACGGGAGTCATGACGGGTGCCCTCCGCTCAGACGGAGCGCTCGATGCCGCCCCGGTGGGGCATGTTGGTCAGGATGCGCAGCCGCAGGCGGTCCGGCGCGCTGCAGCGCACGCTGGCGCGCACCAGCAGGAGGAGCCGGCGGGTGTAGTCGACGCGCTTGGCGCAATCGCCGCAGCCGTCGACGTGGTGTCGGAAGGGGGTGAGGAGCGCCTGGTCGAGCTCGTTGTCGAAGAAGAGATAGATTGAGTCGCCGACCTTCTTGCAGTCCATCATCTCCTCCGCAGCTCCGCGGCTGGCCTCGATCGGACCTCGTTCAACCCGATCAACTCGCCCGCCGGACGCGATATTTCCGCGTCCCGTCCTCAGTCGGAGACGACGGCGGCCTTGCGGCTGCGCATCTTGACGGGCTCGACCCCTTCGCGGAGGTAGCCGTGGTCGCGGGCGAACTCGAGCATGGCGGCCTCGAGCAGCCGCCGGCCGCGGTAGAGGCGGCTCATGACGGTGCCCACCGGCACCTCGAGGATGTCGGCGATCTCCTTGTAGGAGAAGCCTTCGAGGTCGGCCAGGATGACCACCATGCGGTAGTCGGGGGGCAGCCGGTCGAGAGCGAGCTGGACGTCCTGGTCGAGGACGTTCTCGAGCAGCTCCTCCTCCGGGTTCTTGTTCTGCCGCGGGCTCGCCTCGTTGAGCTGGCTCTCGAAGGACTCCTCGATGTCGGCGAAGTCCGAGAAGGCGGGCGACTGCTGGCGCTTGCGGTAGTTGTTGATGAACGTGTTCTTCATAATCTTGAAGAGCCACGCCTTGAAGTTCGTCCCCTCCTCGAACTTGTCGTAGTAGCGGTAGGCCTTGAGGTAGGTCTCCTGGACGAGGTCCTCGGCGTCCTCCGGACTGCGGGTCATCCGGTAGGCGGTGTTGTAGAGCGCGTCCACGAACGGCATGGCCGCCGCCTCGAAATCCCACCCCTGCTGATGGTCCGCTGCCTCTTTGGCCATGCTGACTCCCTTCCGACCGCGGGTCGGCTCTTCCTATGGGATACGCACATGCGGTGCCAGCGGATGCGGCGCCGCTCCGACCCGAGGGCGCCCCGAGGACCGCCACGCCGTCCTCCGCCGGGGACGGAGGCAGCGCGCCGAAAGGGCGCCCGGCGGTGCCAATCTACGGCAGCGGCAAGAGGGCCGTCTTGGCGAAGTCGATGAACGGGCCCGGGTACACCCCCATGGCCAAGGTCACCAGGGCGCAGAGGGCGACGGCGAAGCGGATGCTGCGCGCGGGCAGCGGCGCCGGCGCCGTGTCGGTCGGCTCCTTCAAGTACATCGAGACCACGACCCCGAAGTAGTAGTAGAGCGAGATGGCGCTGGTCACCACACCGACCACCGCCACCCACGCCCAGCCCGCCTGCACCGCGGCCGCGAAGAGGTAGACCTTGCCGACGAAGCCGCCGGTCGGCGGGATGCCGGTCAGCGCGACGAGGAAGAGCAGCATCATCGCCGCCAGGAACGGCGCGCGCCGGGCCAGCCCCGCGTAGTCCGCCAGCGTCTCGCCGGCGTACTCCCGCCGCTCGAGCAGGATCACCGTGCCGAAGGCGCCGAGGGTGACGAAGCTGTAGGTGAGGAGGTAGAAGACGACCGACCAGAGGCCGATCTCCGACACCGCCAGGACGCCGATCAGCACGTACCCCGCGTGCGCGATCGAGCTGTAGGCGAGCATGCGCTTGACGTTCTGCTGGGTCAGCGCCGCCAGGTTCCCCCACACCATCGAGGCCACGGCGACCAGCGCCACGATCCACTGCCACTCCAGGCGCAGCGTGCCCAGCCCCTGGTAGAAGATCCGCACCAGAATCGCGAACGAGGCCCCCTTCGAGGCCGCCGCGAGCCAGGCGGTCACCGGCGTGGGCGCGCCGACGTAGACGTCGGGCGTCCAGATGTGGAAGGGCACCGCCGCGACCTTGAAGAAGAGCCCGGCCGCGAGCAGCAGCCAGCCGAGCGGCACCAGCAGGCTGCCGGCCTCGTTCGCCGCGGCCAGCCCCCGCGCCAGCGCGCCGAGGTGCACCGTCCCCGCCGCCCCGTAGAGCAGCGAGATGCCGTAGAGCAGCACGCCCGAAGACATCGCGCCGAGGATGAAGTACTTGAGCGCCGCCTCGGTCGAGCGCACCTCGCGCTTGAAGTAGCCGGCCAGGACGTAGCTCGCCAGCGCCATCGTCTCGAGCCCGATCCAGATGGTCAGCAGCGTCGCGCCGCTGGCCATGAACAGCATGCCGGCGGTGGCCAGCAGCAGGAGGGAGTAGTACTCCGCCGGCCGGTAGCGCCCCTCCTCGAGGAAGCGCATGGAGAGCAGCACCGTGACCGCGGTGGCGAGGAGCACGATCACCTTCCAGGCGAAGGCGTAGCCGTCGATCACGAACATGCCGGCGAGGATCAGCCGCGGGCCGGGCACCTGGAGCTGGAGGCGGACGAGGACGCCGCCGGTCAGCAGGAGCGAGGCGATCGCCACGAAGGCCGACTCGCGGTGGCCGAAGCCGCGCCCGACCGTGCCGACGAGGAGCATCAGGAGCCCCGCCAGCGAGAGCAGGATCTCGGGCGCGAGGAGCAGGAGCTCCTGGGGGTCGAAGGGCACCCGTCAGTTCCTCGCCGCCTCGGCGCGGTACTCCGGGTCCACCGCCCGCACCACCTGCTCGACCGGCTTCTCCAGGACGTCGAAGAAGGGCTTGGGGTAGAGCCCGATCCAGAAGCAGAGCAGGACGAGAGGCAGGAGGTAGGCGAGCTCGCGCCGGTCGAGGTCCGGGAGGTTGCGGTTCTCGGCGTTGGCGAGCGGGCCGAAGAAGACCCGCTGGTACATCCACAGCATGTAGGCGGCGCCGAGCACGATGCCGATCGCCCCCGCCAGCGCCCACAGCCAGTTGCGGTCGAAGGCGCCGACCAGGATCGTGAACTCGCCGACGAAGCCGTTGAGCGCCGGCAGCCCGATCGACGACATGGTGATGATGAGGAAGATCGTGGCGTAGCGCGGCATCACCGCCGAGATGCCGCCGTACTCGGCGATCAGCCGGGTGTGGCGCCGCTCGTAGATCACGCCGACCAGGAGGAACAGGGCGCCGGTCGAGATTCCGTGGTTGATCATCTGCAGGACGCTGCCGGCGACGCCGGGGCCGTTGAGGGCGAAGAGACCGAGCATCACGAAGCCGAGGTGGGACACCGAGGAGTAGGCGACCAGCTTCTTGATGTCCTTCTGCGCCATCGCCACCAGCGCGCCGTAGAGGATGCCGATGATCGAGATCAGCGCCATCCAGGGGAGGAGCTCCATCGTCGCGTCCGGCAGGATGGGGAGCGAGAAGCGCACGAAGCCGTAGGTGCCCATCTTCAGCAGCACGCCGGCGAGGATCACCGAGCCCGCCGTCGGCGCCTCGACGTGGGCGTCCGGCAGCCAGGTGTGGAAGGGGAACATCGGCACCTTGATGGCGAAGCCGACGAAGAAGGCCCAGAAGATCCAGAGCTGGAGGTCGGGGGGGATGCGCGACGCGATCTCGTGGAACTGCAGGATCGAGAAGGTCGGCTCGTTGCCCAGCCCGCCCCAGCCGAGGATCCCCGGCCCGTTGAAGAAGTAGAGGGCCAGGATGCCGAGTAGCATCAATACCGAGCCGACCAGGGTGTAGAGAAAGAACTTGATCGCGGCGTAGAGCCTGCGCGGCCCCCCCCAGATGCCGATGAGGAAGTACATCGGCAGCAGCATCACCTCCCAGAAGACGTAGAAGAGGAAGAAGTCGAGCGCCATGAAGACGCCGAGCATGCCGGTCTGCAGCAGCAGCAGGAAGACGTAGTACTCCTTCTCGCGGGTGCGGATCGCGCTCCACGAGGAGAGGAAGGCGAGGAAGCCGAGCAGGGTGGTCAGCAGCACCAGCAGGAGCGCGATGCCGTCGACGCCGAACTCGTAGCGCACGCCGATGGTCTCGATCCAGGAGGCGCTCTCGCGGAACTGGAAGAGCGGCCCCTGGCGGTCGAAGGCGAACCAGAGCGGGACCGAGAGGAGGAAGTCCACGAAGGCGACCCCGGTGGCGAACTTGCGGATCGTCTCCGGCCGGTCGCCGCGCAGGCCGAAGACGACCGCCAGCGCCCCGAGCAGCGGCAGGTAGCAGACGATGGAGAGGATCGGGACGCTCTCAACCCAATCGAACATGACTCCCCCTCGGGAAGGCCCGCAGCATCAGAAGCGGAGCAGCGCCCAGGCGCAGACCAGCGCGAAGAGGCCGGCCGCCAGCACCAGTGCGTAGTTGCCGACGTAGCCGGTCTGCAGGCGCCGGAAGCCGCGCGAGAAGAGGGCCAGCACCGTACCGACCAGGTTCACCAGCCCGTCCACGACGTACTTGTCGAAGAAGCCGGAGAGCAGCGACCCGGTCACCGTCGCGTTGCGCGCGCCGTGCACGCCGACGCCGTCGATCACCCCGGCGTCGAAGCGGTGGAGGCCGTGCGCCGCGGCCCAGGTGCCGCGCACGATCGTCGCGTCGTAGAGCTCGTCGACGTAGTACTTGTTGACCAGCAGGCGGTGGACGAACGGGAAGCGCGCCGCCCAGGCGCGCCCGCGCTCGAGCCCGCGGCCGCGGCCGTAGAAGGACCACGCCAGCCCAATGCCGAGAGCCGCCGTCAGGACCGCGACTCCCACCAGGCCCCACTCCAGCGCCGCGCCCATCTCGTGCCCCTCGCCGACGCCCCCCGGGAGCTCGGCCACGACCGGGTGGAGAAAACGGTGGAAGAGGTTCCAGTCGCGTCCGCCGGTGAAGAGGGCGGGCAGGCCGATGAACCCCGAAACGACCGCCCCGACCGCCAGCACGACGAGCGGCACGGTCATGACGGGCGGCGACTCGTGGAGGTGGTGCGCCTGCTCCTCGCTGCCCCGGAACTCTCCGTGGAAGGTCAGGTGCACGGCGCGGAACATGTAGAAGGCGGTGAGCAGGGCGGTCAGCAGCCCCACGACCCAGAGCAGCCACTGCCCCTCGGCGGCCGCGGCGTGCAGGATCTCGTCCTTCGAGAAGAAGCCGGCGAACCCCGGCACCCCGGCGATCGCCAGCGCGCCGACGACGAACGTCCAGTAGGTCACCGGCAGGTGCTTCTTGAGCCCGCCCATCCGCCGCATGTCCTGCTCGCCGCCCATGGCGTGGATGACCGAGCCCGAGCCGAGGAAGAGGAGGGCCTTGAAGAAGGCGTGGGTCAGCAGGTGGAAGATCGCCGCCGTGTAGGCGCCGACCCCCGCCGCCAGGAACATGTAGCCGAGCTGCGAGACCGTCGAGTAGGCGAGGACCTTCTTGATGTCGGTCTGCGCCAGGCCGATCGTGGCCGCGACGATCGCCGTCGCCGCGCCGATCGCGGCGACGGTGAACGAGATCCCTTCCGCGAGCTGGTAGAGGACGTTCGAGCGCACCACCATGTAGACGCCGGCGGTGACCATCGTCGCGGCGTGGATCAGCGCCGAGACCGGCGTCGGCCCGGCCATCGCGTCGGGCAGCCAGACGTAGAGCGGGATCTGCGCGCTCTTGCCCATCGCGCCGACGAAGAGGCAGAGGGCGACGAAACTCGCGAAGGAGAGGCCGCCGACGTACGCCGCGCGCCCCAGCTCCGGGCTCGCCGCGAGCCGCGCGAAGAGCTCCGTGTAGCGCAGCGTGCCGAAGGTCGAGGCGAGAGCGAAGAGACCGAGCAAAAAGCCGAAGTCCCCGACCCGGTTGACGATGAAGGCCTTGCGCCCGGCGTAGGGCGGGAACTCCTCCCGGTAATAGAAGCCGATCAGCAGGTAGGAGCAGAGCCCGACCCCCTCCCAACCGACGAAGGTCACCAGGTAGTTGTTGCCGAGGACGAGCAGCAGCATCGCCCCCATGAACAGGTTGAGGTAGGTGAAGTAGCGCTGGAACCCCTCCTCGTGCGCCATGTAGCCGACCGAATAGAGGTGGATCCAGAAGCCGACGAAGGTGACGACGAAGAGCATCACCGCCGAGAGCGGATCGAGGAGGAACCCCATGCCGATCTCGAGGTCCCGCAGGCCGCCGACCTCGGCCGCCAGCGGCCCGGCGGGGATCCAGGTGTAGAGCTCCTGCTCGAAGGGTTCGTGGTGGCCGCCCGCGAGCTGCTCGGCGATGATCGCGAGGCCGAGGAGCGCCGCCAGCGCCACGGCGCCGCAGGCGATCCAGGCCACCGCCCGCTTGCCCAAGCGCCCGCGCAGCAGCACGCCGTTGAGCAGTGCGCCGGCGAACGGCAGCACCGGGATCAGCCAGAGCAGCTCGCGCATCGGCGCCTGGGGCTACCCCTTGAGCTCCGCCGCCTGGTCGAGCTGCGTCGTCTCGCGCAGGCGGAAGAGGGCGATCAGGATGCCCAGCCCCACCGCCGCCTCCCCCGCCGCCACGGTGATCGTGAAGACGGCGAAGACCTGGCCGGTCAGGTCGGAGAGCTGGTAGGAGAAGGCGACGAGGTTCAGGTTGACCGAGTTGAGCACCAGCTCGAGCGACATCAGGACGGTGATCAGGTTGCGCCGCGCCATGATGCCGAAGAGACCGATGGTAAAGAGCAGAAAGGAGAGGACCAGGTAGTGGTTGGTCGTCACCGCGAGCATCAGGTCCGCCTCCCCAGCACCACCGCGCCGATCATCGCGATGAGCAGGAACAGCGACGCGATCTCGAACGGCAGCAGGTAGTCGCGGTAGAGCACCCAGGCCACGGCCTGCGTGTTGCCGCTGATCCCCCGCGCGCCGGCGGTGAAGACCTCCGGGCGGGCCAACGGCGGCCCGAAGCTGGCGGCCGCGAAGACGGTGACGAAGAGCGCCACGAGAAGCACCCCCAGCACCGCCGCCAGCGGCGTCTGGCGGTCGTACTTCGTCGTCTCGCGCATGCGGTGGAGGTTGACCAGCATGATGACGAAGAGGAACAGCACCATGATGCCACCGCCGTAGACGAAGATCTGGACCGCGGCCACGAACTCGGCGTGGCGCAGCAGGAAGAGCGCGGCGATCGACAGGAAGGTGGCGAGCAGCGAGATGGCGCCGTACATCGGGTTGCGCAGCGAGACCACCAGCACCGCCGCCCCCAGCGCCAGGGCGGCGAAGAGGTAGAAGAGGAGGTCGGCCCCGCTCAACTCAGGCGATCTCCTCGTCGGTGTAGGCCGGGCGCACCCGCCACTGCTGCAGCTCCTCCATGTCGACGTAGAGGTTCGACCAGCGGTCGTAGGAGGCCAGCTCGTAGGTCTTGGTCGTCAGCCAGATCGACTTGGGGTCGGTCGGGCACCCCTCCTCGCAGAGGCCGCAGAACATGCAGCGCTGGACGTCGATGTCGAAGCGGGTGAGGACCTTCTCCTTCTTGCCGGTCTCGGGGCTCACCTCGTTGTGCCAGTCGATGTAGATGATGTCGATCGGACAGTCCTTCGCGCAGATGGTGCACTTGATGCAGCGGTCCTCGTCGAGCCGGAACATGCCGCGGAAGCGGTGCGCCGGCTCCCACCGCTCCTCGGGGTACTGCACGGTCACCTTCTTGCGCAGCATGTTCTTGAAGGTGATGCCGAGCCCCGCGAAGAGGTCGAGGAGCATGATCTTGTCGAGGAAGCGGTTGACGGGGTTCATGGCGTACGACCTCTAGAGAGCGAGCTTGACCAGCCCGGTGACCAGGATGTTGGCGAGGGCCAGGGGGATCATCCACTTCCAGCCCAGGTCCATGAGCTGGTCGAAGCGGTAGCGCGGGAAGGTGCCGCGGAACCAGATGTAGACGAAGAGGAAGGCGAAGACCTTGAGCGAGAACCAGAGGACGGGCGGCACCCAGTCCAGGAAGGCCAGCCACTCGACGTTGGGGAACGGCCGCAGCCAGCCGCCGAGGAAGAGCGTCGTGGCGACCGCCGAGACGACGATCATGTTGGCGTACTCGCCGAGGAAGAAGAGCGCGAAGCGCATGCCGCTGTACTCGGTGTGGAAGCCGGCCACCAGCTCCGACTCCGCCTCCGGCAGGTCGAAGGGGTTGCGGTTCGACTCCGCCACCCCGGCCACGACGTAGATGAAGAAAGCCACGATCTGGGGCACGAAGAACCACAGCCCCAGCGCCCGCTGGCTCTCGACGATATCGATCAGCGACAGGCTCCCGGCCAGCATCAGCGGGCCGACCAGCGCCAGCCCCTGCGGCACTTCGTAGGAGATCATCTGCGCCGCCGAGCGCAGCCCGCCCATCAACGAGAACTTGTTGTTCGACGACCAGCCGCCGAGGATCAGGCCGTAGACGCCGATCGTCGCCAGCGCGACGACCAGGAGCGCGCCGGTGTTGACATCGGTGATGTACCAGGCCAGCCCCTCGCCCGCGGGCCGCGGCCCCATCGGGATGACGGCGAAGATGATCAGGGCCGGCGCCACCACCAGGCAGGGGGCGAGGACGAACGCCCACTTCACCGCCTGGTGCGGCATCGTGTCCTCCTTGACCAGGAGCTTCAGCACGTCGGCGATCGGCTGCAGCAGCCCCCACGGCCCCACCCGGTTCGGCCCCACTCGCGCCTGGATGAAGCCCAGGATCTTGCGCTCGGCGAGGACCAGGTAGGTGATCAGCGGCAGGATGCCGAGGAACATCAGGACCAGGATTTTGACCGCCGGCGAGACGGCGTAGTCGAAGAGCGTCGGCCCCACCGCTTCGCGCGCGGACTCCAGCCAGGAGGGCATCAGCGGTCGACCTCGCCGAGCACGATGTCGGTCGTGCCGATGAGCGCCACCAGGTCGGCCAACAGGTGCCCCTTCGTCAGCTCCGGCAGCACTTGCAGGTTGATGAACGACGGCGGCCGCACGTGGCAGCGGTAGGGGTTGGGCGTGCCGTCGCCGACGATGTAGAAGCCGATCTCCCCCTTCGGCCCCTCGATGCCGTGGTAGACCTCGGACTCCTTGGGGGCCTTGAGCACGCGCGGCCGCTTGGCCATGATCGGCCCGGCGGGGAGCTGGTCGAGGCACTGCGCGAGGATCCGGTTCGCCTGCCGCATCTCCTCGATGCGCACCAGGTAGCGGTCGTAGGTGTCGCCGTTCTTCCCCACCGGCACGTCGAACTCGACCTCGCCGTAGGCCTCGTACGGCATCGCCTTGCGCAGGTCCCAGGCGACGCCGCTGCCGCGCAGCATCGGGCCGCTGATGCCGTAGTCGATCGCGGTCGCGGCGTCGAGAACGCCGATCCCCACCGTGCGCCGCTTCCAGATGCGGTTGTTGGTGAGCAGCCCCTCGTACTCGTCGACCTTCGACGGGAAGACCTCGACGAAGGCGCGGCAGCGGTCGGTCCAGCCCACCGGCAGGTCGAACGGCAGCCCGCCCGGGCGCATGCAGTTGAGCGTCAGCCGCGCGCCGCAGTACTGCTCGAAGAGGTCGAGGATCTGCTCGCGCTCGCGGAAGCAGTAGAAGAACGGCGTCATGGCGCCGATGTCGATGGCGTGGGTGGCGAGCCAGAGCAGGTGCGAGGAGATGCGCTGCAGCTCGGCCAGGAGGGTGCGGATGTAGCGCGCGCGCGGCGGCACCACGAGGCCCACCAGCTTCTCCACCGCGCCGACGTAGGCCAGGTTGTTGGTGGCCGCGGCGACGTAGTCCATGCGGTCGGTGTGCGGCACGTTCTGGAAGAACGGGTGGAGCTCGAAGAGCTTCTCGGTGCCGCGGTGGAGGTAGCCGATGATCGGGTAGCAGTCGATGATCCGCTCGCCGTCGACCCGGAGCTTCAAGCGCAGGACGCCGTGGGTGGACGGGTGCTGCGGCCCGAAGTTGAGCTCCATCTCCTCGCCGGCGGCGAAGAGGGCGTCGGGGCTGAGATCGCGCAGGGGCTCGGTCACGCCGGCTCCGGCGGCGGGGTCTTGGGCGGCGGCGCCTCCGGCGCCTTGCCGGGCTGCCACCCCGTGCCGCTGCCCGCCACCGGCCCCGCCTTCTCCTCGTAGTACTCCGGGTAGATCGCCGAGCCGGTGTCGATCCCCTCGACCGGGAAGTCCTTGCGCAGCGGGTAGCCGTTGAACCCCTCCCAGAGGAGGATGCGGGTCATGTCGGGGTGGCCGGAGAAGCGCACGCCGTACATGTCGTAGACCTCGCGCTCCGGCCAGTTGGCGGCGCGGAAGACGTTGGCCAGCGTCGGCACCTCCTCGCCCTCGCCGACCGCGACCTTGAGCCGCACCCGGCGGTTCGCGGCCGAGGCGTAGAGGTGGTAGACGACCTCGAAGCGCGGCTGCCGCTGCGGGAAGTCGGCGCCGCAGACGTCCACCAGGTAGGTGAAGCCGTACCGCAGCTTGAGCGCGGCGGCGGCGCGGGCGATCGCCCCCCGGTCCACGGCGAGGGTGAGGTCGCCGGCGAAGCGGCGCGCCGAGCGGAGCGCCTCGCCGAGCTCCGCGCGCAGCGCCGCGGCCAGCGGGTCGTCCGCGGCGTCCTCCCACTGCGGGGCGACCGGGTCTTTCTCCCAGGCCGGCTTGTTGGGGTCCTCTTCGTGCGCCGGCTTCTTGGCGGCCGGAGCGGCGCCCCCCGCCGGAGCGGCGCCGCCCGCGGTGGCCGCGGCCTCCTTCGCCTCCTTCGCCGCTTTCGCCTTGGCGACGAGAGCCGCCTTCTCCTCCGGAGTCAGCGGCGCTTTCTTGGGCGCTTCGCCGGGGGGCTGCTCCGGCTCGCTCATGCCGTCGCCCGCTTGGCCACGCTCATGCGGTCGATCTTGCGCTGCAGGTGGAGGAGGCCCCACATCAGCGCCTCGGGGCGCGGCGGGCAGCCGGGCACGTAGACGTCGACCGGGATGACGCGGTCGACGCCCTGGGTCACCGCGTAGGTGCGGTACGGGCCGCCGCAGGTGGCGCAGGCGCCCATCGCCATCGCCCACTTCGGCTCCGGCATCTGGTCCCAGAGGCGGCGGACGATCGGCGCCATCTTCTCGGTCACCGTGCCGGCGACGATCATCAGGTCGCTCTGCCGCGGCGTGGCGCGGAAGACCTCGGCGCCGAAGCGCGACATGTCGTGCCGCGGGTCGAGCACCGCCATCATCTCGATGGCGCAGCAGGCGAGGCCGAACTGCATCGGCCAGATCGCCGAGCGCCGCGCCCAGTTGAAGACCTTGTCGTAGGTCGTGGTGAGGACGTTCGGCGAGTCGGTCAGGCCCAATCGAGCGCTCCGCGGTTCCAGACGTAGACGTAGCCGACGACCAGGATGGCGATGAACACCACCATCTCGATGAAGCCGAAGAGCGCGAGCTGGTCGAACATGACCGCCCAGGGGTAGAGGAACACCGTCTCGACGTCGAAGATGACGAAGAGGACGGCGATCAGGTAGTAGCGGATCGAGAAACGGTGGTCGTGCGCGAAGGTCTCCGGCTCGTTGCCGCACTCGTAGGGGTCGAGGTTGGTGGTCGGGCTGGCGGCGTGGCGGAGGAGGCGTGCGGCGAGGAGGGTGACGGCGAGGAAGAGCCCGGCGATCACCGTGAACACCAGGATGGGCAGGTAGCTCTCCAAAGCGGGGCGTATTCTAGCGGGCGGCGGTCAAGGAAAGAAACGGCCGTCCAGCACGCGCTCCGGCGCGATGCCGCGCGCCTGGATCAGCACCCGGATCTCCTCTCCCATCCCCTCGCCGTCGAGGAGGGCCATCGCCTCGCGGCGGGCCGCGGCGGGGGCGTCCGCGAGGTCGTCGAAGACGCCGCAGGCGGTGAGCCAGAGCGCCTGGCGGGTGAGGGCGAAGGTGGCGAGCCCCGCCGCCTCGCCGGCCTGGATCAGGGCGGTGAAATCGACGTGCGCCGTCAGGTCCTGGGCGCCGACGTCGGCGAAGGCGTCGCGGCGGACCGTCTGCCGCCGGTAGCAGGCGAGCGTGCCATGGCGGCGCACGCGCGGGTCGAGGAGCCGCGCGCGCTCGAAGCCGTAGTCGCAGGTGACGAGGAGCCCGCGGCCGAGGCGGCGGGCGAGAGCGGCGTAGAGCGGCGCCCAGTGCGGCGAGAGGTCGGCGACCTGGCCGGGGGCGAGCGAGGCATCGCCCAGAAGACCGGCGAGAGAGGGATCGGAAAGCTCGCCCTCGCGCCAGGTGAAGCGGTCTTCCCCGTCGAGATTCACCCACAGCTCGCCGGCGGAGCCGTCCGCACGGCCGACGAGGCGATGGACGGGCAAGGCGTCGAAGAGCTCGTAAGAAAAGATGAGGCCGTCGATCTCGCCTTCTTCCACCTGCTCGAGCGCGGCGACGCGCTCCACCGCGGATGGCACTGGCCGCGCCACCCGGTCCCAGGCGCGCAGTCGCCGCCCGTTCCTCTCCCCACCCAGAAATTCGACCACCGCCGCGAGGTGCGCCCCCCCGCCGTACCCCGCCTCGAACAGCTCCGCCGGCCGCCCGAGCTCGGCATCCAGCCGCCGCAGCAGCCGCCCCGTCGCCCGCCCGAACAGCGGCGAGAGCGACGAGCCGGTAACGTAGTCCCCTTCCTCGCCGATCGGCAGCTCGTTGCGCCGGTAGTACCCTCCCTTCCCATACAGCGCTTCCTCCATGAACGCGGCGAAGGGAAGAGGTCCCGAGGATCGGATGCGCTCGCGCAGCCGTTCGACGGGGGCGGACATGGTTCGACTCTAACCCGCAGTGCCTGCTACGCTTGCGCCCGCCCTCATGGCCAACTCGCTCCCCTCTTCCGACCGGCTGATAGCGCTCGTCGACGGCATGGCCGGCCGGCCGGTGGCGATGGTGGTGGACCTCGTCGCCGACCGGTTCATCACCGGCACGCCGAAGCGGATCAGCCGCGAGGCGCCGGTGCTCATTCTTTCCTACGAGGGGGAGCGGCTGGCCCCGGGCGGGGGAGCGAACGCGGTGGCCAACGTCGCGGCCCTCGGCGGGCGGCCGCTGCCGCTCGGCGTCGTCGGCGACGACGCCTCGGGGCGCGAGCTGGTCGCGGCGCTCGGCGCGCTCGGGGTGGAGACCGACGGCATCCTCGTCCGACCCGGCTACCGCACGCCGACCAAGGTCCGCATCCTCGGCGGCGGCCGCCACGCCATCAAGCAGCAGATCGTCCGCTACGACGTCGAGGACCACCTCGCGCTCGGCGCCGGCGAGCGCGAAGGCTTCGCCGCGCGCCTCGGCGCCTGGGCGGCCGAGCTCTCCGGCGCCGCGCCGGTGGCGGTCCTCTCCGACTACGGTTACGGCGCGGTCGAGCCCGCACTCCTCCCCTGCCTCCGCCGCGCCCTCGGCGACGGCGCCACGATCCTCTGCGACAGCCGCTACCGGCTGGGCGACTTCCAGGGGCTCGACGGCGCCACCCCGAACGAGGAGGAGGCCGAAGCCCTGCTCGGCCGCCGGCTGCCCGAAGACCTCCCCGAGGCCGCGGCCGCCGGCGAGACCCTGCGCGGGCGTCTCGGCGCGCGCTTCCTCCTCGTGACCCGGGGCAGCCGCGGCATGAGCCTCTTCGCCGAGGGTTCCGCCGCCCACCTGCCGGTCCACGGCACCGACCAGGTGGCCGACGTCACCGGCGCCGGCGACACGGTGATCGGCACCTTCGCCCTGGCGCTCGCGGCCGGCGCCGCGCCGCTCGAGGCGGCGCTCCTCGCCGACTACGCCGGCGGCGTCGTGGTGATGAAGATGGGCACCGCCACCCTCTCCGCGGACGAGCTGCGCCACGCCGTCGCCGGCGACCCGCGGCCGCTCGCCGAGTTGCAGTGGGCGAGGTGACGACGGCCGCGGCGCTGCGCCCGCGGCTCGCCGCCGAGCGCGCCCGCGGCAAGACCGTCGCCTTCGCCAACGGCCACTTCGACCTCCTCCACGTCGGCCACCTCCGCTACCTCGAGGCGGCGCGCCGCGAGGCCGACCTGCTGGTGGTGGGTGTCAACGGCGACGCCTCGGTGGCCCGCCTCAAGGGACCGGGCCGCCCGATCGTCCCCGCCGCCGAGCGCGCCGAGCTCCTCGCCGCCTTGGCGCCGGTCGACTTCGTCGTGGTGTTCGAGGAGGACTCCCCCGCCGCCCTCCTCGAGGAGCTGCGGCCCGACGTCCACTGCAAGGGCACCGACTACGGCTCCCCCGAGCGGGTCCCGGAGCGCGAGGTCGTCGCCGCCTACGGCGGCCGCACCGTTCTGGTGGGAGACCCCAAGGACCACGCCACGAGCGACCTGATCGCCAAGGTCAAGGCATTGCCGTGAGGGGTGGTCAAGCGTCGGGGGCGAACAGGTCGTACCCCGCGACGTCCCGGATCGCCTGGGCCCCGGTCTCGGCGCGCGAGCGCTGCTCCGGAGCATCCAGGTTCCAGTGCGCGCGGCAACCCCGCAGAGAGCTGCGCCAGCTCCCCTTCCCGGTGAGGTTGAGTCGCCGGCCACCGGCGGTCCGGGCGATCTCGTAGATCAGCCCATCTTTTCGGCGGACCTCGAGATCGACCGCCTTTTCGAAGAGCGCGGAGTGGCGCTCGCTGCCGACGAACACCCGATGGTCTTTCCCCAGCGGCTGGCCTGGCTCGAAATGGACACATCGAGCGGCACGGTCGTCCTGCGGACACTGGCCCGGCTCGACGATCTTCTCGATGCGTAGGGCGCCGATGAAGTACCAGCCGTGCTCTCTGGTGAAACCCTCCCAGCCGGCGCCGCAGCCGCAATGCTCCCAGAGGAGGGCCCAGAAGAGCAGGACGTTGCCGACCTCCGCGCGCCGAAGCGCGGCCGCTCGCCCGTTCCTGCAGTTGTCGCCATACGTGAGGTTCTGCCAGTCGGGATCGTCGTGCGTCTCCTGAGCGTAGATCTCATCGCGAAAGTACTTCGCCGCCTCGGCGTTGCAAGGACGTGAGAGTTCTCCTGGCTGTGGGAACGGGACGTACTTGAACGAGCCGTCTGGAAAGAGCGGAGAGCGGGCGCGCCCGCTGTGGCGGGTGTTGGCACCGACGTTAACGAGATAGACCCTGCTCATCTTCCGAGGGGTTGACCAGCTCGGCGCGACGCCTCACTCGATATCGCGCTCCAGCCTGGAGGCGGCGAGGAGCTCTAGGAAGCGCGGGCGCAGCTCTTCGGGCAGGCGCTCCGCGTCGGTCTCGGCCAAGCCGTTGACCTTGATCAGCTCCTGGGCGTCGGCGAGGTCCCGCGGGCGGTTGCCCCAGATCCCGGAGGCGATCTTGAAGGCGAGGAGGGCGTCGAGGGTCGCGTAGCGCACGCCGTCGGGCGACGGCACGAAGGCGGCGGAGAGCGGAGACGGATAGGCAATCGGGCTTCCGGGAGCGCCGGCGTGCTCGCCCGAGACGAGGACGTCGATCGGCACGTTGCGCGCCGTGTCGCGGAGCTTCTTGCGCAGCCCCGGCGCGCGCGGTGAGAGCCCGCGGCCGACGAGACGCTCGTGAATCGTCGCCAGGCCCTCCGGCGTCGTCACGATGTCGATGTCTTCGGTGAACCGCGCGTAGCCGTGCTGGCGCATGGCGAGGGCGCCGACGACAGCGAACTCCACGCCCTCGCGCCGGCAGCGCCGCAGCAGGTCTGACAGCGCCTTGCGCAGGTCCTCGACGTGCACGGCATCGCGCTCCAACGAGGCGAGGAGCGCCGATCGAGGGGCGGCCTCGGCCATGCTTCACTCTAGCAGGCGAACGCGCTGTGTAGCGGACCAGGCCCGAGACGCCGCGGAGCGAGCCGGCGGGCGAGGGCGGCGAAGCCGACCGGGTTCGCTGCAGCCTCGGGTTAGGCGTCGGCTCCATCGACCAGAGCCTGCAGCTTGAGGACAGTTGCCCAGTTTCTCGTGGTGGCCGACTTGCCCACCTTGCCGAGGAGGGCTTCCCAGGCCTTGCTTTCCAGCATGCCCGTTGCGCAGAGGAGGTACGCGGCGTTCCTGCCGATCGAAAACTGCTCCGGAGCTACAACCAGCGACTCGATGACCGCAAGACTCGACAGCGCTTTGGCGTCTTGAACGAAGGCGACCAGAAAGCGTGGATGCTCTTCCGCTCCTGCTTGGATCGGGTTCTCGGAGATGATGGCTGCTAGCTCGCTTGCCGACTTGACGATGACCGGCACCTCGACCTTGAGTCGGGTGGAGATTGCAGCGGCAATGTCTGCCGCATGCTTCGCCGGCGTGCCTCTTGGGGCGTGGAAGACGGCGTTGCCGCTGTTCAGCAAGGTAGCCACGCCTGTGTAGCCCAGGCCGGAGAGCAGGGCGCGCAGCTCGGCCATGGGAACACGCTTGGCCTTGCCAACATTGACGCCGCGCAGCAGAGCTACGAATGTGGGCATTTTGCGACGCCTAATGACCCGAGTTCAGCGGCGGCGAGCCGGTCACACCTGCGCGAACGCACCGTGGTAGCGGACCAGGCCGGAGACGCCGCCGAGCGACCCGTCCGCGAGCTCGAGCGCCATGAAGACCTCGGGCGGCACGTCGTACTCGCAGCGAAGGCCGAGAGTGTGCGCGGGGACGAAGCCGAAGCGCGGGTAGTACTCGGCGTGCCCGACCAGGACCACCCCGTCATAGCCGAGGTCCCGGCAATGTTGCAAGCCTTCGCGCACGAGCAGGCTGCCGATGCCGCGCCGTTGCAGCGGCGGGGCCACGGCCATCGGCGCGAGGCCGGACAGCCGCTTGCCGTTCGAGATCTCGACTTCCACGGGCGAGAAGAGGATGTGCCCGACGACCTCCCCCGCCATCTCGGCGACGAGAGCGACGACCGCCGCCCGCTCCCGATGGAGCGCCTCCACGAGGTCGGCCTCGGTGCTGCTCCCGAAAGCGCTCTCGTTCAGCGCGCGCACCGCCTCGCGGTCACGCGCCTGCTGGTCGCGAACGATCACCAGCAGCTCGTCGTCGATCGTCAGGTTCGTCGCCACCCAGAAACGCTACGGATCTGTCCTGTGTCAGTCAACACGACGAGGGTTGGGGTGGGCGGGCAAGATAGGCTCCCTGCGGATGACCGCGCCGCCGCGCCAAATCGACCCGCAGCGCATCCTGATCGTCCGCACCTCCGCGCTGGGCGACGTCGTCCACGCGCTCCCCGTCCTGACCGCCCTGCGCCGGCACCTGCCCGGAGCGCGGATCGGGTGGGTGGTCGAAGCGGCGATGGCGCCGCTCCTGGCCGGGCATCCGGACCTCGACGAGCTGCTCGTCGTCCGGCTCCGGGAGTGGCGCCGCCGCCCCCTCGCCGCGGCCACCCGGCGCGAGCTCGGCGGTTCGCTCTCCGCCCTCCGCCACTTCGCGCCGGAGCTCGCGCTCGACCTCATGGGAAACCACAAGGCGGGCGCCCTGGCCGCCCTCTCCGGGGCGCGGCGCCGCATCGGCGCCGCCCGCGCCGGCCGCCGCGAGCCGTCGAGCGCCCTCTGGATCAACGAGCCGGTCGCGCCGCGCGGCCTGCACGCCGTCGACCGCGGTCTCGCGCTCCTCGACGCCCTCGGGCTGCCGACCGAGCCGCCGGACTTCGGCGGCGCCAGGCTCCTCGCCGGCGCCCGCCTCGAGCCGCCGCCCGCGCCCTTCGTCCTCCTCCATCCCGGCGCCGCCGGGGCCGGCAAGCGCTACCCGCCGGAGCGCTGGGGCGAGG
>DASUNQ010000318.1:0-4290 GCA_036277075.1 Thermoanaerobaculia bacterium | reverse complement strand
GCGTCGTCGTCCCCGGCCGCGGGCGGCGGCGCAGGAGCCAGATCCCGACGCCCCAGATGACCAGCGCCAGCGCCATCTCGTAGAGCTGCGTCGGGTGGACCGGGAGCAGCGCGTCGGGCGCCACGCCCGGCGGCACCTCGGCGCCCATCGCGCGCAGGTTCGCGGCGGTCGGCAGCGGCACTCCCTCCGGGAAGACGACGCCCACCGGCAGGTCGGTCGGCCGGCCGTAGTCGTCGCCGACGAGGAAGCAGCCGAGCCGGCCGACAGCATAGCCCAGCGCCATTGCCGGGGCGAGCGCGTCGGCGGTCGGCCACGGCGGCAGCCGCCGCAGCCGCATGACCAGCAGGACCGACACCGCCCCGAGCGCGAAGCCGCCGTACCAGACCAGCCCCGAGCGGTCGAAGAGGAGGCGCCAGTCGTCGTAGAGGACCGCGTAGTAGAGCTTGGCGCCGACGATGCCGCCGAGCCCGGCGGCGAGCAGCAGCGCGCTGGCGTCGTCGTCGTCCCCCGCCCCGAGCCGCTGGAGCCCCCAGCGAAGCTGGAAGTAGCCGGCGAGGAAGGCCAGCACCAGCATCACGCCGAAGGGGCTGATCGAGAACGAGCCGATGCGGAAGAGCTCCTGGATCATGGGGGGCGGAATGCTAGCAGAAGGGGTCGGGGAGGCCGCGCGGCTAGGAGCCCCCCGTCGCGCTGGGCGCGCGACGGACTGCGCTCCTAGCGATTGATCGGAGCCGGCGCGAAAGCTTTCGCGCCTAGAATGCCGGCGCATGGCCACGGACGCCGGCCGCGACCGCTTCGCGGAGCTGCGGGGGGTGGTGGAGGCGCCGCCGGCGGGCCGCTGGCTCGTGCTCACCCACGACAACCCGGACCCCGACGCGCTGGCCTCGGCCGCCCTGCTCGAGCGGCTGCTCGTCGAAGTCTTCAAGCAGCGGGTGACGGTGGCCTACGGCGGCATCGTCGGGCGCGCCGAGAACCGCGAGATGGTCAAGGCGCTGGGGCTCGAGCTGGTCCACGTCCGAGGCGTCGACTTCGGCCGCTTCCGCCGCTTCGCCCTGGTCGACACCCAGCCGCGCACCGGCAACAACCAGCTCCCCGACCCCCTCGTCCCCGACGTCGTCTTCGACCACCACCCGCTGCGCAAGGCGAGCCTCCGGGCCCGCTTCTACGACATCCGCCCGAAGCACGGCGCGACGGCGACGATCCTCAGCGAGCACCTCCTCGCCGCCGGCCTGCGCCCGAGCCGCGCCCTCGCCACCGCCCTGGTCTACGCCATCCGCTCGGAGACCCAGGACTTCAGCCGCGAGTTCGCGCCGGCCGACAAGGCGACCTACGACGCCTTCCTCACCGAGATCAACCAGCGCGCCCTGGGGCGCATCCAGAACGCCCGCCTGCCGCTGGCCTACCTGCGCAACCTCCACGACGCGCTGGAGAACCTGGAGACCGTCTCGAACCTGGTGGTGAGCCACCTCGGGCCGGTCGACCACCCGGACATCGTGCCGGAGGTCGCCGATCTCCTCCTCCGCCTCGAAGGCAAGACCTGGTCGCTCGCCACCGGCCTCTACGGCGGCCGCATCTACCTCTCGATCCGCACCACGAACGGCCGCGCCGACGCCGGCCGGGTGATGCGCGCCCTCCTCGGACGCCGCGGCAAGGGGGGCGGACACGGCATGATGGCCGGCGGCTGGGTGGACGCCGCGAAGCTCCCGGACGGCGACCCCAAGGCGCTCCAGAAGCAGCTCGGGCAACGGCTCGCCGCGCTGCTGCGCCGCAACCCCGAGAAGCTGGCGAGAGTCGAGCTCAAGCGCCGGGACGAGGAGAGCGGGCCGGCGGCCTGACCCTCTCCTGCATCCCCTCGATCTCGGCGAGCAGCGCCTCGGCGATCAGCCGGTGGGCGAGCGGGTTGGGGTGCCCGTCGCGGCCGAGGCGGAAGGTCCGGGCCCAGGCGCCGCGCGAGCGGGCGAGCCCGCGCTCGCCCAGGTAGTCGTAGAACCGCGGCACCACCGGGACCAGGCGCATGCCGTGCCGTCGCACCGCGGCGCGCATCTCCGGTTCCTCGCCGCGCTCGAGGGTGAGCACCAGGACCGGGATGCCGCGCCGCCGGCAGAGCTCGGCCAGGCGCGCCATCGCCCGGGCGTAGGCGGCGCGGCCGCCGAGGTGGGCGTAGGGACGGCTCGCGGCCTCGCGGCGCGCGCGACGGCTCGCCCGGGCGGGCACGGCGTCCCCGCGGTCCCGCCAGCCCGCCACCGCCGCGCGCAACGCGGTGAGCAGGTACGAGCGCGGCCCGCCGAGGCCCTCCAGCGCGAAGTGCGGCGCGGCCAGGTCGTTGCGGGCGTAGTGGACGATCACGAGATCGGGAGAGAAGGCGAGCGCCCGGTGCTCGAAGGTGGCGACCTGCATCACCGTGTTGTAGCCGGGGACCGCGAAGTTCAGCACCTCGACGCCGCGCGGCCCCTGCTTCGCCCGCCGCGCCCGCGCGTCGAGCGCCCGCTCCAGCCGGCGGAGGTAGGTCTCCTCGTCGCTCACGCCCCAGCCGAACATCTGCGAGTCGCCGAGGCCGGCGATGCGGAAGACCCCGGGCGGCTTCTCCCGCGCCACCTCCGGACCGCGGAAGCCGTGTGAGTTGGTGGTGAGCGGCCGGCCGCGGAAGACGCCGCGCAGGTCCGGCTTGAGCTCGTAGACGATCTCCGGCCAGCGGCTCGGCCGCGAGCGGCGGGCCTGCGTGTCGAGGTCGGCGCCGGCGCGGGCCTGGAGGCGGAGCCCGGCCTCGGCCACCACCAGCGCCGCCGCGGCCGAGCCGGCGAGGAGCGCGCCGCGGAGGAGCCGCGCGCGCCTCACGGCCGGTCCTCAGCGCCGCTCGCCATGCAGGCGCTTCAAGAGCTGGATCTGCCCCGCGTGATAGAGGTCGTGGGCGGCGGCCCCGGTGACCAGCTCCCGGACGGTGAACCGCCCCTTCCCGGTGGCCCTCGCGAAGACCGCCGGCTCCGCCGCCGCGACGGTCGCGCGGAGCTTCGCGTGCCACTCCTCGAGCAGCGCGACGTCGCCGCGCAGCGCCTCGGCGGTGGTTGCGATCGGCCGCTCGAACCAGTCCGAGCCGGGAAGCGAGAAGGAGCCGCGGGCGGCGCCGTCGAAGCGCCGCCATACGGTGTACTTCCAGTAGGCGCAGTGGACGATCAGCTCCCAGGCGTTGTGCCGCCGCGGCCCCGGCCGCCACGCCGCGCGCTCCGGGTCGAGCCGGCGCAGAGCGCCGCGCAGGTTCGTGCCGTGCCAGGACGGGCGGTCGAAGGCCTGGTCGAGCAGGGCGACGAGCAGGTCGTTCAGCTCCGCTCCCCTCCTCCGTCCAGCGCTCCGTGCGCGCGCAGCAGCAGCGTCTTGATCGGCAGGTCGTAGCTGCACGCCTGCTCACAGAAGCCGGCGCAGTGCGCGCAGTGGGCGGCGCGCTCGGAGGCGACGAGGCGCGCGTACGACTCCACCGCCCGCCCCTCCTGCCGGTACTCGTGGAAGTACATCGAGAAGCGCAGGATGTCGGCGATCCGCACGTCCTCGGGGCAGGCGTCGTGGCAGGCGCCGCTGAAGCGGCAGACCTCCTGCGAGAAGGTCGCGGCGTACTCCTCGAGGACCGCGTGGTCGGCGGCGGCGAGCGGGGCGCCCGAGGCGGCGACGTACTCGTCCACCTGCCGGCGGCTGGCGATCGAGATGATCAGGTTCGACAGCCGCGCGTTCGACAGCACCCACTTGAGCGCCGCCTGCCGGAAGCTCGTCTGCCGGTCGCGGAAGCGCTCGAGGTCGGCGCCCTTGGCGCCGGCGAGGGTCTTCATCGCCACGAAACCGACGCCGCGCTGGTGGGCGCGGGCGATCAGCCCGTTCTGCTCCGGGTAGTCGAGGAAGCTGTAGCGGCCGAGGAGGACGTCGAAGCGGCCGTCGGCGACGGCATGGCCCATCACCGCCATCAGGTCCGGGTCGTGGCCGCTGGCGCCGAGGAAGCGCGCCTTGCCCGCCTGCTTCGCCGCCGCGAAGGCGGCGAGCATCTCCGGGTTGCGCAGGCGCTCGACCCCCAGGCCGTCCGAGCGCTCCCCCACCTCGTGGTTGAGCAGCACGTCCACCCGGTCGGTGCGCAGGCGCCGCAGGCTGCCGTCGAGCATCTCCAGGAAGTGCCGCTTGCGCGGCGGCTTGCCGACGTGGTGCGGGCACCACTTGGTCGCCAGGACGACCTGGTCGCGCCGCCCGCGCAGACCCTCGCCGAGCACCTCCTCGCTGCGCCCGCCGCGGTAGCAGTGGGAGGTGTCGAAGTAG
>DASUNQ010000317.1:0-5416 GCA_036277075.1 Thermoanaerobaculia bacterium | reverse complement strand
ACAGCGTGCGGGACATGGCGATCGGTGGCTCCGTCATTCCGAGCGAAGCGAGGAATCGGGCGGGGGAGCGATCGGGCAAGCCCCCCCCGCCCGATCCTTCGCTGCGCTCAGGATGACGTAGTCGGACGTTGTCAGAGCTTGGGCCGGAGGTCTTCCCATTCCGGGTTGTGCGCTTCGATGAGCGCCACCTTCTTGGAGCGCCGCCAGCCCTTCAGCTGCTTCTCGCGCACGATCGCGTCTCGCACCCGCTCGAAGAGCTCACAATGAACCAGTCGCTCGACCTCATGGCGCGCCGCAAATCTTGAGCCGGCGCCGCTCCCGTGCTGCTCCAGCCGTCGCAGCAGATCGTTCGTGACCCCAACGTACAGCGTTCCCGATCGGCTGGCGAGAATGTAGACGTAGAAAGCCAAATATTCTCAGGCCCGCGCCACCTCCACCCGGGCGTCGTTGAAACAGGCGCCGCCGCCCAGGTCGGCGAGGGTGTCGGGGGCGAGCGCGTTGGCGGTCGTGCCGCTCGCCGTGTTGTGGCTCCAGAGGCCCTTCGGGAGGAGGACCACGCCCGGCTTGAGGTCGCGCGTCAGCCGGGCGGCGCAGCGCACCTCGCCGTAGCCGTTCCAGACCCGGACCGCGTCGCCGTCGGCGATCCCGCGCGCCGCCGCGTCGTCGGGGTGGATCTCGAGCGGCACCTGCCGCCGCCGGAGCTGGCCGAAGGTCGAGCTCACGGTGTGGCCGGTGGCCGGGGAGATGAGGGCGAGCGGGAAGCGCTCGGTCGCCGGGTCGGGGCGGAAGGCGTAGAGTCCCTCCGGCGCCTCGCGATCGAGCGCCTCCGGCACGAGGTGGACCTTGCGGTCCGGCGTGTAGGGGAAGACGTCGACGAACTGCACCGGCGAGGCGCCGCAATCCGGCAGCGCCACGCCCGGTCCCGGCAGCTCGGCGCGCAAGCGCTCGGGGAGCAGCGCGTCCGTCAGCTCGTCCTCGCTCTCGGCCTCCCCGGGCCGCGCCAGCCCGAGCCGGCGGCAGAGCTCGGCGAAGACCTCGACGTTGCCGCGCGCCTCCCCCACCGGCGCGATCGCCGCCGCGCTGCGGTGGACGACGTAGGTGCCGTAGCCGCGCGACAGCTCGGCGTGCTCGAGGAAGGTCGTGGCCGGCAGCACCAGGTCGGCGTAGCGCGCGGTGTCGGTCATCACCTGGTCGAAGACGACGGTGAAGAGGTCCTCGCGCTCGAGCCCGCGCCGCACCAGCTCCTGGTTGGGCAGCGTCGCCAGCGGGTTGCAGTTGTAGACGAAGAGGAGATCCACCGGCGGCTCGGTTCCGTTGGTCAGCACCCGCCCGACGTGGTTCATGTTGACGCGGCGGGTCGGCGGCTCGGGCTCGGCGATGGCGCGCTCCTTCTCCTTCTCCAGCCGGTAGGCGCCGGAGTTGCTCATCGTGTAGCCGCCGCCGCGCACGCCGAACTTGCCGGCGACGGCCGGCAGCGCCAGGACGGCGGCCACAGCCGACCCTCCGTTGCGGTTCCGCTCAAGGCCCCAGCCGCAGCGGACGAGCGCCGGCGAGGCGTCGGCGTAGAGCCGCGCGAAGCGCTCGATCGCCGCCGCCGGCACGCCGCAGACTTCGGCCGCCCGCGCGATCGTCCAGGGCTCCGCCCGCCGGCGCAGCTCCTCGCCGCCGGTGGCGTGCGCTGCGAGGAAGGCGAGGTCCGCCCGCCCCTCGGTGAAGAGCCAGCGGATGACGGCGAGCGCGAGCGGCAGGTCGGTCCCGGGCCGCGGCGCGAGGTGGAGGTCGGCCTTGGCGGCGAGCGGCGTGCGGCGCGGATCGACGACGACGAGCGCCGCCCCCGCCGCCTGCGCGTCGCGCACCACCGGCACCAGGTGGATGCCCGACGCCGAGGGGTTGACCCCCCAGAGGACGATCAGCCGCGCGTGCGAGAAATCGCCGAGCGCCACCCCGGGGAACTTGCCGTAGAGACCGGTGGCGGCGCGCCCCGTCGGGGCGGCGCAGACCGTGCGGTCGAGGCGCGAGGCGCCGAGGCGGCGGAAGAGGCGGGCGTCGGTCGTGTCCTGCGTCAGCAGGCCGTTCGAGCCGCCGTAGGAGAGCGGCAGGATCGCCTCGCCGCCGGAGCGGTCGCGCACCTCGGTGAATTTCTGGGTAAGAAGGTCGAGGGCGCCGTCCCAGGAGAGCCGCTCGAAGCGCGCTTCTCCTTTCGCGCCGGCGCGAACGCCGGGGTAGAGAAGCCGCTCCGGACCGTACAGGTGGCGCGGGAAGTGGGCAACCTTCGAGCAGATGAAGCCGGCGGTGAACGGGTGGGCGTCGCTGGCGGCGAGCTTGGTGACGCGGCCGCTTTCCACCGTCACCTCCAGCCCGCAAGCGTCAGGGCAATCGAGCGGACAAGCGGTACGGAGGATCTCCGTCGTCATCACCCCTCCCGCCTGAGCTTTCGAGTGACGTACGCTTTCCGTGCCGCCTCGCTACGGGCCTCAGCCGTCCGAGACGCATTGGCCCTGCGAGCGGCATCAGACCTGCTGGCCCCCTGCTCGATCTCTTTCACCACCGCCTCGGTGAAGCCGCTGGTGGTGGCGTCGCCGCCGAGGTCGCGGGTGAGGATCTTGCGCTCGACGATCACCTCGCACAGCGCGGCACGGACGCGGTCGGCCACCTCGCCCATCTCGAGGTAGCGCAGCATCAGGATCGCCGAGCGGATGAGCGCCAGCGGGTTGGCGATGTTCTTGCCGGCGATGTCGGGGGCGCTGCCGTGCACCGCTTCGAAGACCGCTCCCTGCTCGCCGATGTTCGCCCCGGCGACCACGCCGAGGCCGCCGACGAGCCCGGCCGCGAGGTCCGAGACGATGTCCCCGTAGAGGTTCTCGAGCAGCAGGACGTCGAAGGTCTCCGGCCGCAGGACGAGCTGCATGCAGAGGTTGTCGACGATCTTGTCGTCGGCCTGCATGTCCGGATACCGCGCGGCCACCTTCCGGAAGCAGTCGAGGAAGAGGCCGTCCGAGAGCTTCATGATGTTCGCCTTGTGGACGGCGGTCACCCGCTTGCGGCCGTTGCGGCGGGCGTAGTCGAAGGCGAACTCCGCGATGCGCGTCGAGGCCTTCTCGGTGATGATCTTCAAGCTCTCCACCACCCCGGGCACCACGACGTGCTCCAGCCCGCTGTAGAGGTCCTCGGTGTTCTCGCGCACCACGACCAAATCGACGCCGGTGTACCGGCTGGGGATCCCCGGCAGCGTGCGCACCGGCCGCAGGTTGGCGTAGAGCTCGAGCAGCTGCCGCAGCTCGACGTTGATCGACTTGAAGCCCGAGCCCACCGGCGTCGTGACCGGCCCCTTGAGCGCGACGCGGTTGCGGCGGATCGACTCCAGCACCGCCTCGGGCAGCGGATCGCCGTAGCGCGCCAGCGCCTCGGCGCCGGCGAGGTGGCTCTCGAACTCGAGCTCGGCCCCTGCCGCGTCGAGCACGCGGACGGTGGCGGCGCTCACCTCGGGGCCGATGCCGTCGCCGGGGATGAGGGTGATCGTGCGCGCCACGGCGGGAGTGTATCGTGGCGTAAGATCTCCGTCTCCATGACGAACGGCAAGCGCCACCTCGGGGGCCGCCGCATCGACCCGCGCCCGGTCACCGGCCGGGAGAGCCTGCCGGAGCTCGTCGCCCACGCCTTCACCGCCTACAACGCCGCCCGCCTGCGCGAGGCCTGCGAGCTGCTGGTCGAGAAGATGCTCCAGCCGGACGTGACGGTGGGGATGAGCCTCTCCGGCGCGCTCACCCCGGGCGGGTTCGGCAAGTCCTGCCTCGTGCCGCTGGTCGAGGCCGGGTGCGTCGACTGGATCATCTCGACCGGCGCCAACCTCTACCACGACACCCACCACGCCATCGGCTTGGCGCTCCACGCCGGCAGCCCCGCTTGGGACGACGTCGAGCTGCGCGAGGAGGGGGTGGTGCGGATCTACGACATCGTCTTCGACTACTCGGTGCTGCTCGAGACCGACAAGTTCTACCGCCAGGTGCTGCGCGGCCCCGAGTTCCAGCGCCCGATGTCGACGCCCGAGCTCCACTGGCGCGTCGGCCGCTACGTCGCGGCCGTCGAGGAGAAACTGGGGCTGACCGGCACCTCGCTGATGGCCGCGGCCTACCGGCACGCGGTGCCGGTCTTCACCTCCTCGCCGGGGGACAGCTCGATCGGCCTGAACGTCGCCGAGCTGGCGCTCGAGGGGTCGCGGCTCGCCTTCGACGTCAACGCCGACGTCAACCTGTCGGCCGCCATCGTCTGGGACGCCAAGGAGCGCGGCGGCAAGAGCGCCTGCTGGATCCTGGGCGGCGGCAGCCCCAAGAACTTCCTCCTCCAGACCGAGCCGCAGATCCAGGAGGTCTTGGGGCTCTCCGAAGCGGGGCACGACTACTTCCTGCAGGTCACCGACGCGCGGCCGGACACCGGCGGCCTCTCCGGGGCGACGCCGGGCGAGGCGGTCTCCTGGGGCAAGGTCGACCCCGAGCGGCTTCCCGACGCGGTCGTCGTCTACTGCGACTCGACGATCGCGCTGCCGCTGCTCACCCATTACGCGCTGGCCCGCGGCGCCCGCCGCCCGCCGAAGCGCCTCTACGAGCGGCTCCCCGACCTCGACACGCGCCTGCGCGAGGCCTTCGACGAGCGCAAGCGCGAGCGGATCGAGGAGGGGCGGTACGGGGAGGTGGAGGCCGGCGAGTGATCCGCCGCCCGCCCGCGGTCAGGAGCTCCGGCTGGGGCCCAGCTCCTCGAGCTTGGCGACGACGTCGCGGTAGTTGGTGTTGATGCCGTAGAGCTCGACGAAGGTGCGGTAGGCCGCGGCGCTCTCCCCCAGGCTCATCTGCGCGTTGCC
Source organism: Thermoanaerobaculia bacterium (assembly GCA_036277075.1). GTDB lineage: Bacteria > Acidobacteriota > Thermoanaerobaculia > Multivoradales > UBA5704 > DASUNQ01. The sequence continues at coordinate 561 of DASUNQ010000317.1, read as the reverse complement.
GAGGTCGTAGAGCAGGCCGGCGCTGTCCTCCTCCGCGATCCCCGGCGTCTCGAGGCCGCGACGGTACCACTTGAGCGCCAGCTCGGGAAGGCCCTTGTCTAGGAAGCAGAGCCCGAGCATCGAGCAGCAGGTGACCAGGTGCGCCGGGCTCTTGGCGGCGAGCTGGAACTCGCCGATCGCCTCGTCGAGGAGCCCCATCTCGCGGTAGGCGATGCCGAGGTTGAAGTGGGTCTCGTAGTCGGTCGGCGAGAGGTTCTCCGCCACCCCCTTCTTGAACCCTTCGACGATCTCCTCGAGCGACTGCTCGCGGGGCTGCACCAGCAGCTCCCCCTGGGAGATCCCCTCGCGCGACAGCTCCTCTTCGAGCTCGCCGGCCAGGTCGAAGAACTCCTCCTCGCCGGAGAAGAGGCGGCTGCCGGGCGCGGCGCCGGCGCTGGAGCGCTTGGCGTCGGCCTCCTCGAGCCAGCGCATGCCGGTGTCGTCGAGCCGCGCCGGGGCGTCGGGCGGCGCGGCGATCTCGCCGAGCTCCTCGGCGGCGATCTCGCGCCCCATCTGCCGCAG
>DASUNQ010000316.1:0-22454 GCA_036277075.1 Thermoanaerobaculia bacterium | reverse complement strand
CGGCGGCCCGGGCGGACGCCGTGGTGCTGACCGGCGCCCGCTGGCACGGCGGCCTCTCGCCGGGGCCGGCGCTGGCGCAGGCGCTCGCCCCCTTCGGCTTCGGCGGGCCGGGCTTCGCCAGCGCCACGGAGATCGGCGCGGCACGCCTGCGCGACGGCCGCGCCCTGCCGGCCGGCGAGCGGGTCCTCCTCGTCTCCGGGCTCGCGCGCCCCAAGGAGCTGGCGCGCGCCGCGCGCGGCGCCGGCTACGACGTCGCCGGCGAGCTCCGCTTCGCCGACCACCACCCCTACCCGGAGGCGAGCCTGGCGCGCATCCGGCGGGCCTACGCCGAGAGCGGCGCCGCGGCCGTCCTCACCAGCGGCAAGGACCGCGTCAAGCTGCACGGCCGGCTCGAGCTGCCGCTCGCCGAGCTGCCGGTGCGCGCCGATCCCGAGCCGGCATTCTGGGAGTGGCTCGACGGCGCGCTGGCGGCGCTGCCGGGACGGGCGGCGTGAGCGGCGCGGCGCGCCGCCGGCTCCTCCAGGTCCTCGGCGGCGCGCTGCTCGCGGGGTGGTTCCTCGCCTTCAACCTCGCCAACCTCGAGTTCGCCGCTCCGGACAACGGCGACTTCACGCGCTTCGTCGAGGGCTGGGTCGTCAAGCCGCAGGGCTTCGCGGTGAACTGGCCGGACCCGGCCGATCCGGAGTGGCAGCGGCGCTTCTTCCGCTGCTGGCACCGCTTCTGGGACTACCGGAGCGCGCCCGACCCGGCGGTGACGAGTGCCGACGCCGGCACCTCGCGCTTCCTGTGGGGTCTCGCCTTCCGGCTCGACCGCGCCCTGACGCGGGACGCCGTCTTCGACCTCCAGACCCTCGGCGCGATCCTGCGCGCCGCCGCCCTCCTCCTCGTCCTCCTTTTCTACGCCCTCGCCGCCCGCTGCCTCCGCGGCCGCTCGTGGCTGCTGCCGGTGCTGGTGGCGCTGCCGGTCGCGGCGAGCCTTTCGGATCCGCGCCAGACCACCTTCTTCAACACCTTCTACCGCGAAGGCGGCACCCTGCTCTTCGCCCTGCTCACCACCTGCGGGCTCCTGGCGCTCGGCGGCCGCCGCTTCTGGGCGGCGGTCGCGGTCGCGGCCGTGGGTAGCGTTCTCCTGGCGGGCAGCGCGACGCACCACTTCTTCACCGCCCCGCTCGCCGCCGCGGCGCTCCTCCTCGCCTTCTGGCGCCGGCGCCGGCGGCAGAGGGCGACGGCAGGCGGGCTCGGCGGCGTGGAGGACGGCGTGGCCTGGCTGGCGCTCGCGGCGGTCCTCGTCGTCCTCGTCGCGCTCGGGGTGCGGAACGTGCAGCGCCCCGCCGGCCTGCACCGGGTCAACGCCTATCAGGCGCTGTTCACGGGCGCCCTCATGGCCAGCGACGATCCGGCCGGCCATCTCGCGCTGCTCGGCTTCCCACCCGAAAGCCGCGCCCTCGTCGGGCAGCACGCCTTCACTCCGGGCGCGGAGCGGTTCCTGCGCGACCATCCGCAGCTCGCCGGCTTCCGGGCGACGGCGGCGGTGCTGCGGCGGGAGCCGAGGGTGGCCGCGCGCCTCCTGCGCCGCGGGGGCGAGGGCCTGGCCGGCGTGGAAGGCCTGCTCTGGCTCGCGAGCGACGAGCGCTGCGCGGCGCGGCAGCCGCGTCTCGCCGTCTGGACGGCGGCGCGCAACCGCCTGCTGCCCGGCGGCTACCCCCTTTTCGGTCTCCTGGCCGCGGCCGCCGGTGCCGGGCTGCTCGCCGCCCGCAGGGAGGACCCGCGGCTCATCGCCGTGGGACTGGCGCTCGCCTTCACCAGTCTCGCGGCCGCCGGCGAGATCGCGGTCGCGGTCTTCGGCGACGGGATCGTCGTCGACTTCTCGCGCCACCTCCTCGCCGCCGGCTTCTTCGTCGATCTCACGCTCGCGCTCCTGCTCTGGCTGGCGGCGCTGGCGTGGACCCGGAGGCGCGGAAGCGCCGCTCCGTGAAGCACCGCCCCATCCGCCACCGCGTCGAGTACGGGCTCTACCTGGCGCTCCGCGGCACGCTCCGCGCCCTGCCGCACGCGACGGCCCGCCGCGCCGGACGGGCGGTCGGAGCCATCGCCCACCGCCTCGACCGCCGCCACCGCGAGGTGGCGCGGCAGAACCTCGCGCTCGCCCTCCCCGAGCTGCCCGAGGCGGCGCGCCGCCGCATCGCCGCCGCCTGCTTCCGGCACTTCGGCTCCGCCCTCTGCGACGCCATCTCCTCGACCCGCTTCGGCGACGCGGACCTCCGCGAGCGCGTCACCCTCGAGGGCTGGGAGCACCTGGAGGTCGCGGAGGCGGCCGGCCGCGGCGTCTTCATCCTCTCCCCGCACATCGGCTTCTGGGAGATGGTGCCGCCGGTCGTCGGGCGCTGGCGCGGGCCGTTCCACATCGTCTTCCGCCCTCCCGACAACCCGTGGCTCGACCGCGAGCTGCGCGCCCTCCGCGAGCGCTGGCACGGCGTCGGCGTCCCCAAGCGCGGCGCCGCGCGGCGGATGCTCGAGGTGCTGCGCGCCGGCGGGCGGATCGGCATCCTGATCGACCAGCGGGTGCAGCCGCGCGAAGGGATCGAGGTCCCCTTCTTCGGCCGCCCGGCGCGGACGACCCCGGTCCTGGCGCGGCTCTCGCTGCGCACCGGCGCGCCGGTCGTCCCGGTGGCGGTCATCCCCGCCCCGAGCGGCCGTTACCGCTTCGTCGTCCGGCCCGCGATCTTTCCGGAAGGCGAGGGCGAGGGCGCCGTCGCCGCGCTCACCCGCCGCTACCTCGCTGTCGCCGAGGAGCAGATCCGCCAGCACCCGGAGATGTGGCTCTGGATGCACCGCCGCTGGGGCGGGTGAGCGGCCGGCGCGCGCCTACCGCGCGGCTTCGCGCAGGCGGCGCCGCAGGCGCTGGGCGATGGCGCGGACGTTGGGCGGCTCGTGCATCGACTCGTGGGTGCCGGGCACGAAGAGGACCTCGACGCCGTCGCCGGCGAGCGGCGGCCAGTGCAGCTCGGGGTGGGGGTCGTCCACAGGCCGCCGCTCGGCGGCGCGGAAGAAGAGGAGCGCGCCCGGATAGGGCTGCGGCGTGTAGTCGAAGAGGGCGATGGTGTTGGCGATACGCACGCGCAGGATGCGGGCCGCGAGCTCGGGATCGGGCTCGTTCATGCGCCCGACGACGAGCGCGAGCTGCTCCTCCGGCTCGAGCCCGACCAGGTCCTCGCGCGTCAACGGGACCTTCCCCTGGACCGTCGCGCCCAGGAACTCGGCGTAGGTCGGCGGGCGGTTCGGGACCTGGTCCATGCGCGGCGTGTCCATCAGAGTCAGCAGGGACACCTCCTCGCCGGCGGCGACCAAGCGCTGCGCCATGTCGAAGGCGACCATGCCGCCCATCGAGGCGCCGCCCAGGAGGTACGGCCCGCGCGGCTGGACGCCGCGCACCAGCTCCAGGTAGTGCTCGGCCATCTCGGGGATCGTGGCGAGCGGCCGCTCGGCCGCCTCGAGCCCGAGCGAGCGCAGCCCGTAGACCGGCTGGTCGCGCCCCAGCTCGCGCGCCAGGGCGCGGAACGTGAAGACGTTGCCGCCCACCTGGTGGACCAGAAAGAGCGAGCGCCGGCCGCCGCCGGTCTGGAGCGGCACCAGGCACGAGGGCGGCGCGGCCGGCCGCACCTCGCCCTCGGCGCCGCGCTCGCGGGCGATGCGCTCGGCCAGGCCGGCTACGGTCGAGGCCTCGAGCAGTAGGTTCGAGGACAGCTCCACCCCCAGCCGGTCGCGCAGCCGGGCGCCGAGCTGCACCGCCATCAGCGAGCTCCCCCCGATCTCGAAGAAGTCGTCGTTGACGCTCAGCCGCTCCACCCCGAGCTGGGCGCGGAAGGCGGCGGCGATCTCCGCCTCGAGCTCGTTGCGCGGCGCGACGTGGCCGGCGGGCGCCGCCGCCTCGCCGGCGTCCTCCACGGCTCCGAGCGGCGGCTCGGCCGCGTCCTCCGCCCGCGCCCGCGTCGCGCTCCCCGCCGGCTGGACGTCGATCCAGTAGCGCTTGCGCTCGAAGGGGTAGGTCGGCAGCGGCACCCGCCGGCGCCGCTCGTGGGCGAAGAAGGCGGCGTGGTCCACCGGCACGCCCGCCGCCCAGAGCCGTCCCAGGGCGCTCAGCGCCGACTCCAGGTCCGAGCCGGCGTCTCGGGCTCGGCCGAGCGAGCCGGCGATGACCTCGGCCGCCTCTTTGTCGGGGTGCTGGTGAGCCAGGGTGACGAGGGTCCGCCCCGGCCCCACCTCGAGGAGCGCTCGGCCGGGGGTGGCGAGGAGGGTGGCGAGGCCGTCGGCGAAGCGCACGGTGTGCCGCATCTGGCGCGCCCAGTAGGCTGGGTCGGTCGCCTCCTCAGCAGTGATCCACGCGCCGGTGAGGTTCGAGATAAAGGGGACCTCGGGCGGGCGGGGGCGGGCGGCGCGCACCGCCGCCGCGAACGGCTCGAGGACGGGGTCCATCATCGCGGAGTGGAAGGCGTGGGAGGTGTGGAGGCGGCGGGTCTCGACCGCCGCCAGCTCCCGCTCCAGCCGCGCGATCCCCTCCTCCCGGCCGGAGACGACACAGGAGGCCGGCGCGTTGACCGCGGCGAGGGCGAGGTCGCCGTGCTCGGCGAGCAGCGCCCCGACCTCCGCCTCCGGCAGCGGCACCGCCAGCATGACGCCGGCCGGCAGCTCTCCCATCAGGCGCCCGCGCAGGGCGACCAGCCGCAGCGCTTCCGGCAGCGGGAAGACGCCGGCGAGACAGGCGGCCACCAGCTCGCCGATCGAATGGCCCAGCATGCCGCGGGGCTCGATCCCCCAGGCGCGCCAGAGCCGCGCCAGGGCGTACTCGACGGCGAAGAGGGCCGGCTGCGCCGCCTCGGTGCGGCGGAGGCGTCCGGCGGCCTCCGCGAGGTCCGCCCCCGCGGGCGGGTAGAGAAGGCCCCGCAGGTCGTATCCCAGGTCGGGCACGAGCCCCTCCGCGCACTCGTCGAGCGCGGCGCGGAAGACCGGCTCCTCGGCGTACAGCTCTGTCGCCATCCCCACGTGCTGGGCGCCCTGACCCGGGAAGAGGAAGAGGGTCGAGGTGGGCCCCGCGGCGGCGGCGCGGGTGAAGGACCGCACGGGGTCCTCCCCGCGCAGGACGGCCGCCGCCTCCGCCCGGCCGCGGCAGACGACCGCCCGGCGGTGCCGCAGCTCCGCCCGGCCCAGCCGCAGGGTGAAGGCGGCGTCGGCGAGGTCGGCGGCGCCCCACTCCGGCCGCGCCTCCAGGTGGTCGGCGAGGCGGGCGGCGGCCGCCGCGAGGGCGGTCGGGGTCTTGGCCGAGAGCAGCAGGAGCTGCGCCGGCCGCGCCGGGCCCGAGGGCTCGGGCGCCGGGCCCTCCTCCAGCACCAGGTGGGCGTTGGTGCCGCCGATCCCGAAGCTGCTCACTCCCGCCCGGCGCGGAGCGCCGTCGCTCGACCACGATTCGAGACGGGCCGCGACGTAGAAGGGGCTCGCCGCGAAGTCGATCTCCGGGTTGGGCTCGCGGAAATTGATCGAGGGGGGGATCTCCCGGTGCTCGAGCGCCAGCACGGTCTTGATCAGGCCGGCCACCCCGGCGGCGGTGTCGAGGTGGCCGATGTTGGGTTTGACCGTGCCGACGGCGCAGAAGCCGCGCCGGCCGGTGGCGGCGCGGAAGGCGCGGGTCAGGCCTGCGATCTCGATCGGGTCCCCCACCGGAGTGCCGGTGCCGTGGGCCTCGACGTAGCGGATGGTGTCGGGGTGGACGCCGGCCGCCGCCTGCGCCTCGCGGATGGCCGTCGCCTGCCCCTCGACGCTGGGGGCGGTGAAGCCCACCTTCGCGGCGCCGTCGTTGTTGCTGGCGCTGCCCAGGATCACCGCCCGCACGCGGTCGCCGTCCGCCAGCGCGTCCTCGAGGCGCTTCAGCACCACGACGCCCACGCCGCTGCCGGTGATCATGCCGCCGGCCGCCGCGTCGAAGGCGCGGATGTGCCCGTCCGGCGAGTAGGTGCCTCCCTCCTGATAGCGGTAGGGCCGGACCTCCCGCGCCTGCACCGAGGCGCCGCCGGCCAGCGCCAGGTCGCACTCGCCATGGAGCAGAGCGAGGCGGGCGGTGTGCACCGCGACCAGCGAGGTCGAGCAGGCGGTCTGCACGTTGACGCTGGGGCCGCGCAGGTCCAGCTTGTAGGAGACCCGGGTGGGGACGTAATCGTGGCCGTTGGCGATCAGGAGCTGCAGGGCGCCGACGGTCGCGACCAGCTCCGGGTCGCGCAGCAGCTCGTGCAGGTAGGTGCTCTCGCTCACGCCCGCCCAGACTCCGACCCGCCCGCGATGCGCCGCGGCGCTGTAGCCGGCGTCCTCCAGCGCCTGCCAGCAGGTCTCGAGGAAGAAGCGCTGCTGCGGGTCCAGGAGCTGGGCCTCGCGCGGCGGCACGTCGAAGAAGGCGGCGTCGAAGAGGTCCGGGTCCTCGATGGCGCCGCGCGCCTTGACCACCCGCGGGTCGGCGAGGGTCGCCGGATCGAGCCCGGTCGCCAGCAGCTCCTCGTCGCCGAAGAAGCGGATCGACTCCACCCCCGCGCGCAGGTTGTCCCAGAAGGTCTCGAGGTCGGGGGCGCCGGGGAAGCGCCCGGCCATGCCGATCACGGCGATGGCCGAGCCCCGCCGCTCGCGCGCCGCGGGGGCGGCGGCGGGAACGAGCCCGGCGTCCGGCAGCAGGTGCTCGGCGAGGGCCGCCACCGTCGGGTGCTGGAAGAGCTCGACCAGCGGCAGGCTGCGCTCGAGGCGTTCCCCGAGCCGCGCCTGCACCCGTGCCATGAGCAACGAATGCCCGCCAAGGTCGAAGAAGTTGTCGTTCCGTCCCACCGCCTCGGTGCCGATCACCTCGCGCCAGACGGCGGCGATGGTCTCCTCCAGGTCCTCCCGCCCGTTCCGCGCCCCGACGGCGGCGCGCGCGTCCTGCCGCGAACCGGTCCCTGCCGGCCGCTCCGGCGGCGGCAGCGCCTTGCGGTCGAGCTTGCCGGTGGCCGAGAGCGGCCAGCTCTGCCGCCAGACGAAGGCGGCCGGCACCATGTACTCCGGCAGGCGCGCCCGCAGGTGGCGGCGCAGCTCGGCGGCGTCTGCCTCCACGCCGTCGCGCGGGATCAGGTAGGCCACCAAACGCTGGTCGCGCACCGATTCCACGCGCGCTGGATCGACGGCGTCTTCCCGCGTCAGCACCACCGCCTCGCGCACCGCCGGGTGAGCGGCGAGCGCCGCCTCGACCTCCCCCAGCTCGATGCGGTAGCCCCGCACCTTGACCTGGGTGTCGCTGCGCCCCAGGAACTCGAGGTTGCCGTCGGCGAAAGCGCGGGCGCGGTCCCCCGTCTGGTAGAGGCGGGCGCCCGGCATGCCGGAGAAGGGGTCGGGCAGGTACTTGCGGGCGGTCAGCTCCGGCTCGTCGGCGTAGCCGTCGGAGAGACAGTCGCCGCCGATGTAGAGGTCGCCGGCCACGCCGATCGGGCAGGGCTCGAGCCGCCGGTCGAGCACGTGGTAGCGGGCGTTCTCGATCGGCCGGCCGTAGGGGACGCTCTTCCAGGCCGGGTCCACCTCGCCGATCGGGTAGACGTTGGACCACACCGTCGCCTCGGTCGCGCCCCCGAGCCCGATCACCCACGCCCGCGGGAAGGCGGCGCGCACCCGGTCCGGCAAGGAGACGGGGATCCAGTCGCCCGAGAGGAAGACCAGGCGGAGCGCAGGGGGACCAAGTCCAGCGAAGGGAACCGGCGTTCCGCCGGAGAGCGGACTTCCTCCCCCCGTGAAACGGGGGGAGGCCAGGTGGGGGGTATCGGAATCAATGCTTCTGTCGAACCGGGATGCGGGTTCCTGAAAGTACGTCGTGCATTGTTGTAACGCTGCCGGCGCCGAGTCCCAAAACGTGATCGGCTCGCGCCGCAGGATGCGGACCAGCCCTTCGGCGTCCCGCACCTCCTCGCTCGTCGCCAGGCGGATCGAGGCGCCGGCGGCGAGGACGCCGAAGATGTCGTAGACCGAGAGATCGAAGGACAGGGCGGTGATGAAGAGCAGCCGGTCCGCCGGTCCCACGCCGAAGGTCTGGTTGACCCAGTGCACCAGGTTGACCGCCGGGCGGTGGCGCACCACCACCCCCTTGGGCGTGCCGGTGGAACCGGAGGTGAAGATGACGTAGGCGAGGTCGTCGGGGCCGGCCGCGGGCGCCGGATCCCCCACCGGCAGCCCGCCGGGCGCGCCGTCCTCCCAGGCGTCCAGGCAGACCACGTGACGGAGCGCGGGCAGCGCCGGCAGCTCCGCGAAGGCGGCTTGCCGTCCGCTCTCGGTGAGGAGGTGTCCGAGGCGGTGCCGCTCGAGGATGCCGTGCACCCGCTGCGCCGGCCAGGAGACCTCGAGCGGCACGTAGGCGCCCCCGGCCTTCTGCACCGCGAGCACCGCCGTCACCATCGCGAGCGAGCGCTCGAGGTGCACCCCCACCAGCGACCCCGGAGCCACGCCGAGGGCGCGCAGGTGATGGGCCAGGCGGTTGGCCCGCCGGTTGAGCTCGCCGTAAGAGATCCACTTCCCCCCTGCCTCGACCACCGCCACGGCCTGCGGCGCCTGCGCCGCCCGCGCCTCGAAGAGCTGGTGGAGGCAGAGGTGCTGCGGGTAGGGGGCGGCGCTGTCGTTCCACTCGGCGAGGAGCTGCTGGCGCTCGTGGCGGCCGATCAGCGGCAGCTCCGAGAGACGACGCGCCGCGTCGGCGGCCGCGGCGGCCAGCAGGTTGCCGAAGTGGGCGACCAGACGATCGATGGTGGTGGCGTGGAAGAGGTCGCGGTTGTACTCGACCTGCCCCTGCAGGTCGTCCCCCGACTCGAACAGCAGGAAGGTCAGATCGAACTTGGCGGCGCCGACGTCGGAAGCGAGCGGAGACAGGGCCAAGCCCGGCAGCGCCGGCGCCTGGCGCGGCACGTTCTGGAGCGTCAACATCACCTGGAAGAGCGGCGAGTGGGCGAGGTTGCGCCGCGGCTGCAGCTCCTCGACCAGCTTCTCGAATGGCACCTCCTGGTGGGCGAAGGCTTCGAGACAGGCCTCGCGCGTGCGGGCGACCAGCTCGGCGAAGGCGGGGTCGCCATCGAGGTCGCCGCGCAGCACGAGGGTGTTGACGAAGAAGCCGATCAGGTTCTCGGTCTCCACCCGGCCGCGCCCGGCCACCGCCGTCCCCACCGGCACGTCGGCGCAGCCGCTGTAGCGGCCGAGGAGCGTCTGGAGCCCGGCGAGCAGGGTCATGAAGAGACTCGCGCCGCGGCGCAGGGAGAGGACGCGCAGCGCGCCGACGAGCGCGGCCGGCACCGTGAAGCGGAGCTTGGCGCCGCGGAAGCTCTGCAGCGCCGGGCGCGGCCGATCGATGGGCAGCTCCAGCAGCTCGGGGGCGCCGGCCAGGGCCTGCCGCCAATAGGCCACCTGCTCCTCCAGCACCGCGCCCTGCAGCCAGGCGCGCTGCCGGCGCGCGTGGTCGGTGTACTGCACGAGCAGCGGCGGCACCGCCCGCGGGTCGGGCGGCGCCCCCGCCAGCGCCGCCCGGTAGCCGGCGACCAGCTCGCGCACCAGGATCGAGCTCGACCAGGCGTCGGAGACGATGTGGTGGGCGGTGAGCAGGAGCTGGTGCTCCGCCGCCGCCAGGCGCAGCAGGCGGACGCGGAAGAGCGGGCCGCGGGCGAGGTCGAAGGCGGTGGCGGCTTCCGTGGCGCGCAGGCGCCCCGCCTCGGCGCCGCGCCGCTCCGGCGGCAGGCCGGCGAGATCGCCCAGCGGCAGCGGCAGCGGCGCCGGCGGCAGCACGCGCTGCACCGGCTCGCCGCCGGCGACGTCGAACACCGTGCGCAGCGCGCCGTGCCGCCGCACCACCGCCGAGAGGGCGGCCGCGAGGGCCGCCCGCTCCCTTCCGCCGAGCGGTCCGGCCAGGCCGATGGCCAGCGGCAGGTTGTAGGCGGTGAGGCCCGGCGCCAGCTGCTCCAGGAACCACAGCCGCGCCTGCGCGAAGGAGAGCGGGGCGGTCGACGCCTCCGGCTCCGCGCCGTCCGCCGCGGGCTCGCCTGCGGCGGCCGCTCCGGCGCCCAGCTCTTCGAGACGGCGCGCGAGCGCCTCCGGCGTCGGATGCTCGAAGAAGGCGCGCACGGGGATCGGGGTTCCCAGCGCGTGCGACAGGCGGGCGGCGACGCGGGCGGCCAGCAGCGAGTGCCCGCCGAGCTCGAAGAAGTGGTCGCCGCGGCCGATGCCGCGCCGCTCGAGCACCTCCTCCCACGCCGCCACCACGAGCCGTTCGAGCGGCGTCCGCGGCGGCGCGGCGGCCGGCCCCGACGCGGCGACCGGCGCCGGCAGCGCCCGGCGGTCCACCTTCCGGTTGGGGGTGAGCGGCAGGGCGGCGAGGCGCACCCAGGCCGCGGGCAGCATGTAGTCCGGCAGGCGCGCCCGCAGGTGGCCGGCGAGCGCGGCGGTCGTCTCCGCGTCCAGCCGCAGCGCCTCGGGCGCGTCCTCGCCATCGCCGGCGGGCTCCGCCAGCACGACGTAGGCGACCAGCCGGCGCTCGGCGTCCTGGCCGCCGTCCTGGCGCGCCACGACCGCCGCCTCGCGCACCGCGGGGTGGCGGCCGAGCACCGCCTCGATCTCCCCCGGCTCGACGCGGAAGCCGCGCACCTTGACCTGGAGGTCGGCGCGGCCGGCGAAGACGGCCTCGCCGTTCGGCAGGTAGCGGCCGAGGTCGCCGGTCCGGTAGATGCGGTCCTCGGCGTCGCCCGAGAGCGGATTGGCGGGAAAGCGCCGGGCGGTCAGCTCGGGTTCGTCGATGTAGCCGAGCGCGATGTGCGGGCTCCGCATCGCGAGCTCGCCCAGCTCGCCCACGCCGGCCAGCCGCCCGCCGGGAGTCAGCACCAGGAGCTGCGCGTCCTCGATCCCGCGGCCCAGCGGCAGCACCTCCATGCCGCCGGTGCCGCCGGCGCCGGCGCCGCGCGCGGCGACGTGGTAGCCGACCGCCCGCTGGGTCTCGGTCGAGCCGTAGTAGTTGACGCAGGTGGCCGCCGGGGCGAGCGCTTCGAGACGGAGGACGTCGCGCCGCGACAGCACGTCGCCGACCAGGAACGCCCAGCGCAGCGACGGCACGCCGGCGGCCGGCACGTCTTCCGTGCCCTCCACCCCGGCCAGGAGCTGTCCCATCGCCGGGGTCAGATGCGTGACCGTCACGCGCTCGCGCCGCATCCATGCCGCCAGGTAGCCGGGGGTGCCGATCTCGCGCGGATCGGGCACCGCGATCGCGGCGCCGAGCTGGAGCGGCGTGAAGACGTCGCGGTGGAGCGGATCGTGCGCCAGGCCCGAGAGCATGCTGAAGCGGTCGCTCTCGTCGAAGCCGAACTCCCGGCGCTGCCAGGGCAGGAAGTGGGTGAGCGAGCCGTGCCGCCCGAGGATCCCCTTGGGCACACCGGTCGAGCCGGAGGTGAAGGCGGCGTAGGCCGGGTCGTCGGGCCCGAGCGCCACGCGCGGGTCCTCGGGCGAGGCGGCGGCGAGGAGCGCGAGGAGCGGGTCCGAAGCGCCGCCCTGCGGCGCTTCCGGCAGGGTCAGGCGACAGCGGCAGCCGGAAGCCGCCAGCCACTCCTCGACCTCGGCCGGCACCGGCCCGGCGGCCGCGAGCGCCACGAAGGCCTTGGGGCGCGCGAGCGCCAGCATCTGGAGCAGGCGCGGCGCCGGGTAGTCGGGGTCGAGCGACACGAAGGCGGCGCCGGCCCGCAGGGTGCCGAGGAGCGCCAGCACCAGCGGCGCGCTGCGATGGGACCAGAGGACGACGAAGTCGCCGCGCTCGACGCCCTCGGCGCGCAGCAGGTTGGCGAGGCGGCTCGCCGCCTCGTCGAGCTCGCGGTAGCTCCAGGCGCGGCGGCCGTCCGCGACCGCCGGCCGCTGCGGGAAGCGGCGCGCCATCTCGGCGAAGCGCTCCGGGACCGAGCCGCGCCAGGCGGCGTCCAGGGGCGCGGCCGGATCGGGCAGCACCGCCCGCGCGGCTTCGCTCGAGAGCGAGAAGCCGGCCACCGGCGCCTCGGGCGCCGCGACGGCCTGGCGCAGCAGCGCCTCGAGCTGGCGGCCCATCTCGACGACCCGCGCGCGGTCGAAGAGATCGGCGTTGTAGACCCAGTCGATGCGCAACCCGTCGCCTTCCGCCGGTCCCTGGACGACGTAGAGGGTGAGGTCGAACTTCGACTGCACCGTCGGCGCCCCCGCGACCTCGAGCGCCAGCTCCGGCCCGAGCCACCGGTCCCACCTCGGCAGGTTCAGCATGTTGAGGAAGACCTGGAAGAGCGGCGTGTAGCTCAGGCTGCGCGCCGGCTGCAGCTCTTCGAGGAGCCTCTCGAACGGCACGTCCTGGTGGGCGTAGGCCTGCAGCGCCGTCTCGCGCACGCGGCCGAGCAGGTCGCGGAAGGAGAGCTCTCCGGCCAGGGCGCCGGAAAGATCGGTGCGCAGGACCAGGGAGTTGAGGAAGAAGCCGATCAGCCCCTCGGTCTCGCCCCGCCCGCGGCCGGCGATGGGGGAGCCCACCGAGACGTCCTCCCGACCCGCGAGGCGCGCCAGTTGGAGCTTGAAGCCGGCGAGGAGCGTCATGAACAGGCTCGCCCCGGAGCGGCGCGAGAGCGCGGCGAGCGCGCCGGTCAGCTCCGCCGGCAGGACCAGGGAGTGCCAGTCGCCGCGGAAGCTCTGGACCGGCGGCCGCGCCCGGTCGGTGGGCAGCTCGAGCAGCGGCGGCGCGCCGGCGAGACGCTCGCACCAGTGCGCCACCTGGGACGCCATCACCTCGCCGGCCAGCCACTCGCGCTGCCACGCGGCGTAGTCGGCGTACTGCACCGGCAGCAGCGGCAGCGGCGCGGGCCGCCCTTCGAGCAGCGCCGGATAGAGCGCCGACAGCTCCCGGATCAGCACCCCCAGCGACCAGCCGTCGGTGACGATGTGGTGCTGGTTGAGGAGGAGCAGGTGGCGGTCGCCGCCGAGGCGCAGCAGCCGGCGGCTGGTGAGCGGCCCGGCCGCCAGGTCGAAGGGGCGCAGCGCCTCGGCGGCCGCCAGGCGCGCCGCCTCCGCCTCGACGGCCGCGGGCGCGAGGCCCGAGAGGTCTACCAGCGGCAGCGACCGCGCCGGGCCCGGCGGCGCGATCGCCTGGACCGGCCGGTCGCCGTCGGCGGCCAAGCGGAAGGTCGTGCGCAGGACCTCGTGGCGCCGTTCGACCTCGGCGAACGCGGCGGCCAAGGCGTCGGGACGCAGCGATCCGGTGAGGCGCAGGACGGCGGGGACGTTGTAGGCGGCGGTCCCCGGCTCGAACTGGTCGAGGAACCAGAGCCGCTCCTGCGCCCAGGAGAGCGGCGCCGTGCCGTCCGCGGCGTCCCGCCGGGGGAGGAGCGGCGGCGCCGCCGCGCCCGCCGCCGCGGCCGCGAGGCCGTGCACGGCCTCCAGCTCGCGCGCCAGGTCGGCGAGCACCGGCCGCTCGAAAACCCGCCGCAGCGGCAGCTCGACGCCGAGCGCCTCGCGCAGGCGCGACACCAGCCGCGCGGCGAGCAGCGAGTGCCCGCCCAGCGCGAAGAAGTCGTCCCCGGCTCCCACCCGCGGCGCCCCCAGCAGCTCGGTCCAGAACCCGGCGAGCAGCTCCTCCATCCCGGCACGCGGCGGCGCGTAGGCGTCGCCGGCCGCGGCGAGGTCCGGCTCCGGCAGCGCGGTGCGGTCGAGCTTGCCGTTCGGCGTCAGCGGCAGCTCGGCGAGCGCCACCCAGGCCGACGGCACCATGTAGTCGGGGAGCCGGTGCGCCAGGTGGGCGCGCAGCGCCTCCGTCAGCTCCGGCCCCGCGGACCACTCCGCTCCCGGGACGACGTAGGCCACGAGGCGCTTGTCCTCGGCCGAGCCCGTCTCGCCGCCGGCGGCGGTCCGCAGCAGCACCGCAGCCTGCGCCACCGCCGGGTGCGCCGCCAGCACCGCCTCCACCTCGCCGGTCTCGATGCGGAAGCCGCGCAGCTTCACCTGTCCGTCGAGCCGCCCCAGGAACTCGATCGTCCCGTCGGGGCGCCAGCGCGCCAGATCGCCGGTGCGGTAGAGACGCCCGCCCGGCACGCCGCCGAACGGATCGGGCAGGAAGCGCTCGGCGGTGAGGTCCGGCCGGGCGAGGTAGCCGCGCGCGAGGCCGTTGCCGCCGAGATGGAGCTCGCCCGCGATGCCCGCCGGCACGGGTCGGCCGGCGCCGTCGAGCACGTACGCTCGGGTGTTGGCGATGGGCCCGCCGATCGTCGGCGCGCCCGCGGAGCCGGTGACGACCTCGCCGCAGGTGGCGACGACGCTGTACTCGGTCGGGCCGTAGTGGTTGACCAGGCGGAAGGGCAGACCCGGATCGGGGGCCCGCCGCAGGCGGTCGCCACCGGTCAGGAGCACGCGCAGGCGGACCTCCGGCGGCCAGGCCTCGGCCAGGGCCAGCTCGGCCACCGGCGTCGGCAGGAAGCAGACGCTGATCTCCTGCGCGGCGAGCCACGGCACGAGACGCGGCGGATCGGCCCGCAGCTCGGCCGGCGCCACGACCAGCGTCGCGCCGGAAGCGAGCGCCGGCCAGAGCTCCCACACGGAGGCGTCGAAGCCCACCCCGGCGAGCTGCGTGGTGCGGTCTCCGGGCCCGAGGCCGTAGGCGGCGAGGTGCCAGGCGACGAGGCTCGCGAGCCCGCGGTGCGGTACCTCGACCCCCTTGGGGACGCCGGTCGAGCCCGAGGTATAGATGACGTAGGCCAGATCCTCGGGATCGGCGGCGGCGGCCATCGGGCGAGCGTTCTGCGGCGGCGTGGCTCCGCCGGCCGGCTCGAGGCCTTCCCGGCCCACCAGGAAGCAGCGCCGCCCGCCGGCGATCGGCGCCGCGCTCAGCGCCGCCGCCGCGCCGCAGTCGGCGAGCAGGAAGCCCAGCCGCTCCGGCGGGTCGGCGGGATCGAGGGAGACGTAGGCGCCCCCCGCCTTGTGCACCGCGAGCACGGCCGCCACCCGCGCCGCGGAGTGCTCCATGACCACCGCCACCCGCGCCCCGCGTCCGACTCCAAGGCCGCGCAGGTCGGCCGCCAGCCGGTCGGCCCAGGCGGCGAGCGCGCCGTAGGTGAGCGCCCCCTCCGCCGACTCGACCGCCGTCGCCGCCGGCCGGCGCCGCGCCCAGGCCTCGAAAGCGCTCACCGCCGTGCCGCCCGGAACGGGCGCCGCGGTGTCGTTCCACTCGACCAGCACCTGCGCCAGCTCGGCGGGCGCCAGGAACGGCAGCTCGGAGAGCCGCGCCTCCGGCTGCTCGACCATGCCGCCGAGCAGCAGCGCCAACCGCCGCTCCAGACGCTCGGCGGTCGCGGGGTCGAAGAGGTCGCGGTCGTACTCGACCTCCGCCCACAGGCCGCCGGACCCGTCGGCCGCGAACGCCAGCGTCAGGTCAAACTTCGCGCTCGCGTTCCCGGCCGGCGCCTGCGCCACCTCGAGCCCCGGCCAGCGCGGCGGCGGCGCCGGCGCCGGCGTGTTCTGCACCACCAGCATCACCTGGAACAGCGGCGGGTGGACGAGGTCGCGCGGCGGCTGGAGCGCCTCGACCAGCCCCTCGAACGGCAGCTCCTGGTGGGCCAGGGCGTCGAGCGTCGCCTCGCGGGTGCGGGCGAGAAGCGTCGCGACCGTGGGATCGCCGCGCAGGTCGCCGGCGTGGGCCAGGGTGTTGACGAAGCAGCCGATCAGGCCCTCGGTCGCCGCCTGCGTGCGCCCGGCCACCGGCGACCCGACCGCCAGCCGCTCGCTGCCGGTGCTGCGCGACAGCAGCGTCTGGTAGGCGGCGAGGAGCGTCATGAACAGCGTCGTGCCGTGCCGCCGGCCGAGCGCCGCCGCTCCCGCGGCCAGCGCCGGCGGCAGGAGCGCGGTGCGGCGACCGCCGCGGAAGCCGCGGACCGCCGGGCGCGGCCGGTCGGTGGGCAGCTCGAGGAACGGCGGCAGCTCCGCGAGCGTCGCGCGCCAGAAGCCGAGCTGCGCCTCGAGGGCCGGGCCCTCCAGCCACTCGCGCTGCCAGGCGGCGAAGTCGGCGTACTGGATCGGCAGCGGCGCGAGCGCCGCCGGGCGCGAGCCCGCCGCGGCGCCGTAGAGCTCGGCCAGCTCGCCGAACAACACGCCCATCGACCAGCCGTCGCAGGCCACGTGGTGGAGGCAGAGGTGCAAGAGGTGGCGGGCGGGCGCCGCGCCAGCGGCCGACGATCCGTCCGCGGGAAGACGCAGCAGGAGCGCCCGCAGCACCGGCCCGCGCGCCAGATCGAAGGGCCGCGCCGCGGCAGCCGCGGACAGGCGCCTCGCCTCGCCCGCCGCCTGCGCGCCCAGCGCCGACAGGTCCACCAGCGGCAGGGCGATCGGCAGCTCGGGAGCGACGATCTGCACCACCCGCCCGCCCTCCTCGGCGAAGCTGGTGCGCAGCGCCTCGTGCCGGGCGACCAGCGCCGCCAGCGCGGCGGCGAGCGCCGGCACCTCGAGCGGACCGTCCATGGCCAGGGCCGCCGGCACGTTGTAGACGGCGCCTTGCCCTTCCATCTGCTCGAGGAACCAGAAGCGCTCCTGGGCGAAGGAGGCCGGCGCGCGGCCGTCGCGCCGCCGGCGCCCCAGCGGCGGCACCGCCGTGCCGAGCGCGGCGGCACGCAACGCCTCGACCCTCGCCGCCAGCCCTGCCACCGTCGGCTCCTCGAACAGCGCCCGCAGCGGTACTTCCACTCCCAGCAGCTCGCGCAGCCGCGACACCACGCGGGTAGCCAGCAGCGAGTGCCCCCCGAGGTCGAAGAACGAGTCGCTGCGCGAGACCCCACGAACCGCCAGCAGCTCCTCCCACACCTGCGCCAGCAGCTCCTCGAGCGGCGTCCGCGGCGCGGCGTCCGCCGTCGCGGCGCCCACGGCCGGCCCCGGCTCCGGCAGGGCGGCCCGGTCCACCTTGCCGTTGGCGTTGAGCGGCAGCCGCTCGAGCGTCACCCAGGCCGACGGCACCATGTAGTCGGGGAGCTGCTGCGCGAGGTGGGAGCGCAACGCCGCCGCCAGCTCCGGCCCTGCGACCTCCCCCTCGGCCGGCACGACGTAGGCCACGAGGCGCTTCTCCCCGGACAGGGCGCCGGCCGCGTGCGGCGTCTCGCGCGCCAGCACCACGGCCTCGCGCACCGCCGGGTGCGCGGCGAGCGCCGCCTCCAGCTCGCCCATCTCGATGCGGAAGCCCCGCACCTTGACCTGGTGGTCGATCCGCCCGAGGAACTCCAGCTCCCCCTCCGACAGCCAGCGCGCGAGGTCGCCGGTGCGATAGAGGCGGGCGCCCGCGGCGCCGGAGAAGGGATCGGGCACCCAGCGCTCGGCGGTCAGGTCGGGGCGGTGGAGATAGCCGCGGGCCAGCCCCTCGCCGCCCAGCAGGAGCTCGCCCGGTACCCCGGCCGGCGCCGGCCGGCCCCAGCGGTCCACCACGTAGGCGCGGGTGCCGGTGACCGGCACGCCGATGGTGGGCTCGCCGTGCCGCGGCGCCAGGGCCACCGTCGAGTAGGTGGTGTCCTCCGAGGGGCCGTAGAGGTTGAGCACCCGCGCGACGTGAGGCAGCTCGTAGAGACGGCGCGCCAGGGCGCCGCGCAGCGGCTCGCCGGCGAGGTTGACGGTGCGCACCGTCGGCGGCACCGCCCCCAGGCGTACCAGCTCGGCCATCGCCGAGGGGACGGTGTTGACCAGCGTCACCCGCGCCGCGAGGGGACTGCCGGCGAGCGCGAGGGCGTCCTCTCCCAGAACCACCGTGCCGCCGCCGGCGAGCGGCACGAAGAGCTCGAAGACCGAAAGGTCGAAGTTGATCGAGGTCGAGGCGAAAACGCCGGCCAGATCCTCCGGGGGGAAGAGCGTGCGGGCCCAGGCGAGCAGGGCGGCGGCGCTGCGGTGGGTGATCGCCACCCCTTTGGGGCGGCCGGTCGAGCCGGAGGTGTAGATCAGGTAGGCGAGGTTGTCCGGGTCGACCGCGGCCGGGAGCAGCTCCTCCCCCTCGGCGGCCTCGGCGAGCCCCGCGTCCACCTCGGCGTCGAGGCAGAGCAGGTGGACCGGCGGAGCGTCCAGCGCGCCCAGCGCCGCCTCGATGCGCGGCACCAGCCGCTCCTGGGTGAGGAGGACGAACCCCTGCTGCCCGGCGCGGGCGTCCTCCACCATCGCCGCCAGCCGCGCGGCGGGGTAGGCGGGGTCCAGCGGCACGTAGGCGCCGCCGGCCTCGAGCACCGCCAGCAGCGCCACCGGCAGCTCCGGCGTGCGCTCGAGGGCGACCCCGACACGCACCTCCGGCCCCACGCCGAGTGCGCGCAAGTGGCGGGCGAGGCGCCGCGCGCGGCGCTGGAGGGCGCGGTAGGTCAGCTCCACCGCCTCTCCGCCCGCCGGCGCGTAGAGCACGGCCGGGGCGTCCGGTGTGCGGTCGGCCTGCTCCGCGCAGAGCCGGTGGAGGAGCGCCGGCGCCGCCGACAGCGCCAGCGCCGAGCCGGTGTCGTTCCACTCGACGAGCAGTTGCCGCGTCTCGGCGGCGGAGAGCAGCGGCAGCTCCGAGACTCGCAGCTCGGGCGCCGCCGCGAGGCCCGCGAGCAGCGTCTCGAGATGCTTGACGAGCCGGGCCACGCTCGCGCCCTCGAAGATGTCGCGGCTGTACTCGGCCTCGAGGGTCAGGCCGTCCTCGGAGGCGGCGAAGGCCAGCGCCAGGTCGAACTTGACCGCCGTCTCTTCCGCCTCGGCGGGCGGGACGGGGCGCACCGCGAGGCCCGGCAGCCGCGGCGGGCTGAGCGGCGCGTTCTGGAGCACCATGAAGACCTGGAAGAGCGGCGCGCGGCCGAGGTGCCGGCGCGGCGCCAGCTCCTCGACCAGCTTCTCGAACGGCAGGTCCTGGTGCGCCCAGGCGGCGAGCGCCGCCTCTCGCACCCGCGCCAGCAGGTCGGTGCCGCGCGGGTCGCCGGAGAGGTCGCCGCGCAGCACCAGGGTGTTGACGAAGAGGCCGATCAGCCCCTCCAGCTCCGCCCGGTCGCGCCCCGCGACGGGCGAGCCCACGGCCAGGTCCTCGCTCCCGCTCCAGCGCGCGAGCAGCGCTTGAAAACCGGCCATGAGCGTCATGAACAGCGTCGTCCCCTGCCGCCGGCCGAGCGCCCCGAGGTCCGCCAGCAGGCCGGCTGGCAGGTGGCGCCGCAGCCGCGCGCCGCGATAGTCGGGCGCGGCGGGACGCGGGCGGTCCGCGGGCAGCTCCAGTCCGTCCGGCAGGCCGTCCAGGCGCTCCAGCCAGTGGCCGAGCTGCGCCGCGAGCTGCGGGCCGGCGAGCCGGTCGCGCTGCCAGGCGGCGTAGTCGGCGTACTGGATCCGCAGCGGCGGGAGCGCCGCGGGGCGCCGGTCGAGGGCGGCGGCGTAGAGTTCCGCCAGCTCGGCGAGCAGCACGCCCAGCGACCAGCCGTCGGCGACGACGTGGTGCAGGGTAAGGAGCAGCCGGTGGCGGTCCGCGGACGCGGCGGGCCCGCGGCGGAGGAGGGCGCAGCGCAGCAGCGGCCCACGCGCGAGGTCGAAGTGGCGGCGCGCCTCTTCCCCCGCCAGGCGGCGGGCCTCGGAGTCGGCCCGGCCGCCTGCCGCCGCGGCCAGCCCCGAGAGGTCCACCAGCGGCAGAGGCGGCTCGAGCCGGGGCGCGACGACCTGCGCCAGCCGGCCCTCCGCGAGGTCGAAGCTGGTGCGCAGGACCTCGTGACGGGCCACGACCACGGCCAGCGCCGCCGCCAGGGCCGGGCGGTCGAGAGGGCCGTCGACGTCGAGGGCGAGCGGCACGTTGTAGGCGGCGCGGGCCCAGGCCTCGGCGCCTCCCATCTGGTCCAGGAACCAGATCCGCTCCTGGGCGAAGGAGGCGAGCGGGCGGCCGCCGTGCGGTCGGGGCGCGAGCGGCGGCGCGGACGGGCTCTCTCCCGCCGCGAGCAGCGTCTCCACCCGCCCCGCCAGCCCCGCCAGCGTCGGCTCCTCGAACAGCGCCCGCAGCGGGACCTCCACCCCGAGCAGCTCACGCAACCGCGACACCACCCGGGTGGCCAGCAGCGAGTGCCCCCCGAGGTCGAAGAACGAGTCGCTGCGCGCGACCCCGCGCACCGCCAGCAGCCCCTCCCACACCTGGACGAGCAGCTCTTCGAGCGGCGTCCGCGGCGCGGCGTCCGCCGTCTCGGCGCCCAGGGCCGGCCCCGGCTCCGGCAGGGCGCCCCGGTCCACCTTGCCGTTGGCGTTGAGCGGCAGCCGCTCGAGCGTCACCCAGGCCGAAGGCACCATGTAGTCGGGGAGCTGCTGCGCGAGGTGGGAGCGCAGCGCCGCCACCAGCTCCGGCCCTCCGACCTCCCCTTCGGTCGGCACCACGTAGGCCACCAGACGTTTGTCCTCCGCCCCGTCGGTGGCCCCTCCGCGCAGCGCCACCGCCGCCTGTCCCACCGCCGGGTGCGCGGCGAGAACCGCTTCCACCTCGCCGATCTCGACGCGGAACCCGCGCAGCTTCACCTGCCCGTCCAGGCGACCCAGAAACTCCACCACCCCGTCCGGCCGCCAGCGCGCCAAGTCCCCGGTGCGATAGAGCCGCCCGCCGTCGCCGAACGGGTCCGGCACGAAACGCTCCGCGGTCAGCTCCGGACGGTGCAGGTAGCCGCGCGCCAGCCCTTCGCCGGCCGCGTACAGCTCCCCCGCCACCCCCACCGGCACCGGCTGCAGCCCCCCGTCGAGCAGGTACACCCGGGTGTTGGCGATCGGCCGCCCGATCGGCACGCTCGCCGGCACCTCCGCCGCCGCCGCCATCCGGTGGCAGCAGGTGAACGTCGTGTTTTCGGTCGGGCCGTAGCCGTTGATCACCACCCCGCCGCCGCCGGCCGCCTCCCGCGCCGCCAGCACCCGCGCCACCTGCGCCGGCGCCAGCACGTCGCCGCCGGCCAGGAGCTGGCGCACTCCGAGCAACGCTCCGAGCTGCGCCTCCACCATCTGGTGGAAGAGCCCGGCGGTCAGCCAGAGCGTCGTCACTCCGTGACGCGCGATCGCCCCGCCCAGCTCTTCGAGCGAGGCCCGTCCCGGCGCCAGCAACGCCAGCCGCCCGCCGTTGAGCAGCGGCCCCCAGATCTCCAGCGTCGAGGCGTCGAACGGCACGGGCGCGAGCTGCAGGAAGACCTCCTCCGGCCCGAGCTCCGCGTAGTCCGCCCCGCGCACCAGCCGCGCCACGGCGCGGTGCGGCACCGCGACCCCCTTCGGCCGGCCGGTCGAGCCCGAGGTGTAGAGCACGTACGCCAGGTGGTCCCCGCTCGACGGCACCGCAAGCGGCGCCGCGCTCTCCTTCTCGAGATCTTCCCGGTCGAGGTCGACCACCCGACAGCGCGACGGCAATTCCGGCAGGCCCGCCGCCAGCTCGCCGCGCGTCACCACCACCAGCCCCCCCTGCCCGCGGCGCGCGTCCTCCAGCATCCAGGCCAGCCGGTCGCGCGGGTACTCGGGGTCGAGCGGCAGGTAGGCGCCGCCCGTCTTGACGATCGCGAGCAGCGCCACGATCAGCTCCGCCGAGCGCTCCAGCGCCACTCCCACCAGGCTCTCCGCACTCACACCCAGCCGGGCCAGCCGCCGCGCCAGGCGGTTGGACCGCGCCTCCAGCTCGCCGTAGGAGAGGCTCCCGCCGTCCCACACCAGCGCCACCGCATCCGCCCGCTCCCGCGCCTGGCGCGCGAACAGCGCCGGAATCGTCGGCTCCGCCGGCAGGACGACGGCCGTGTCGTTCCACTCGACGAGGACCTGCCGCCGCTCGGCGGCGGAGAGCAGCGGCAGCTCCTCGAGCGCGCGGTCGGGCTCGGCGAGGGCCGCCGCGAGCAGCGTCTCGAAGGCGGCCAGCAGTCGCTCGAGGTCCGCTTCGTCGTAGACGTCGGCGCGGGCGTCGAGGCGGGCCTCCCGCCCGCCGCCCGCCTCGGCCAGCGACAGCGCGAGGTCGAACTTGGCCGTGCCGTGGCCGGCCGGGAAGTGCCGCACCGCCAGGCCGGGCAGCTCCGGCGGGTGGGTGGCGGCGTCCTGCAGGCCGAAGATCACCTGCACCAGCGGCGCGTGGGAGAGGCTGCGCTCCGGCGCCAGCTCCTCGACGATCTCTTCGAACGGCAGGTCCTGGTGGGCGAACGCGGCGAGCGCCGTCTCCTGCACCCGCCCGAGGAGAGCGCGGAACCCCAGCCGCCCGTCCACGCGCGTCCGCAGCGCGAGGGTGTTGACGAAGAGCCCGATCAGCCCTTCCGTCTCCTCGGGGCTCCGTCCGGCCACCGGCGTGCCCACCACCAGGTCCTCCTGCGCCGTGGTGCGGAAGAGGAGCGCCTTCCAGGCGGCGAGGAAGGTCAGGAACGGGGTGGCCGCCTCCCGCCGCGCCAGCTCCGCCGCCGCGGCGCCGAGCGCGGCGGGCAGCGGGCGGG
>DASUNQ010000315.1:0-24069 GCA_036277075.1 Thermoanaerobaculia bacterium | reverse complement strand
GGCGGCGGGCCGGCGCGGCGGGCGGGCCGGCGGTGCGGGAGGGCGGGTGGGCGGGCGGCGGCGCGGAGCTCACCCGTCGATTATAGGCAGTCGTGGTACAAAGAGCCGCCCGCATGGAACCGCACGGACCCCGCGACGACGGCGCCTCAGAGCTCCCGCCGGCCCCCTTCGAGCCGGGCGCGGCGCGCAACCCCGCGGGCTCCGGCTGCGCCAAGTTTGCGCTCGTCGGCTGCCTCGGGCTGCTCATCGCCCTCGGCATCGGCCTCCTGGTGATGGTCACGCAGGCGCCGAAGCTCTTCGGCTGGATGCTCGACCACGCGCTGGCGCAGATCGAGTCGCGCTACGCCCCGGACGTGGGCGACGCCGACAAGGCGCGGGTGCGCGCCGCCTTCGCCGCCGCCGCCGAAGCGGTGGACGAGAAGCGGATCGATCCGCTCGCCATGCAGAAGGTCCAGACCCGCCTGATGGACGCCCTCGGCGGGCAGCGCAAGATCGAGCGCGAGCGGGCGCTCGCCCTCGCCCAGGCGCTCGAGGAGCTGGCGGCGAGCCGGCCGCCGGAGACGCCCCCCGGATGAGCGATCCGGGCGCCGGGCGCACGGCCGTGCCGCTGCGGCGGATCGTGGTCGGCAGCTCGCTCGAGGAGGGGAACGACGAGGTCGTGCGCGCGAGCCTCGAGCTGGCGCGCGCCGCCGGCGCCGAGGTGGACCTGATCCACGCGCTGGCCCCGCTGCCCGGCTTCCTCGGTGAGGAGCCGGTGGAGCCTGCCGCCCTGCGCGAGGAGGGGCTGGCGCGCCACCGCGAGGCCCTCCGCCGGCAGGTCGAGACGGCCGGCATGCCCGAGGCTCGGGTGCGCCGCTGCGAGGTGCTGGAGGGGCCGCCGGCGCGGATCCTCGTGCAGGCGGCGCGCGACGGCGACGCCGACCTGATCGTCGTCGGCGCCAAGGTCCCCGGCAAGGCCTTCCGCGAGCGCCTCGGCTCGACCGCCGACCGGGTGGTGCGCACGGCCCCCTGCCCGGTGCTCGTGCTGCGCGGCGGGCTGCGCGTGCCGCCGGCGCGGGTGGTGGCGGCGGTGGACCACTCGCCGCTCTCGACCGAGGCCTTCCGCCGCGCCCTCGGGATCCTGGCGCAGGTCGCGCAAGGCGCGCCGGCCCGCGTCGACGTCCTCCACGTCCACACCTTCCTCAAGTTCGTCGCCGACCGGCAGGCGGAGCCGAGGCTGACCGAGGAGGAGGCCGAGCGGCGCTCGGCCGCCGAGCTCGAGCAGCTCGTCGAGCGGGAGCGCGCGGCGACGCCGCTCGCGCTCCGCGCCGTCGCCCGCTCGGGCGACCCGCGCACCGAGATCCTCGCCGCGCTCGGCCGCGGCGTCGACCTGGCCGTCCTCGGCACCCACGGCCGCAGCGGCTTCGACCGCTTCCTCATGGGCAGCGTCGCGGCCACTGTCGTGCGCCAGGCCCGCTGCAGCGTCCTCGTCGTGCCGCCCGCCGCGGCGCGCGAGCTGGTCCGGCACGAGAACCTCTAGGGCGCGAACACGAGGCAGGAGAAGGCGCGGGTGTCGGCGAACAGCTCCGGCACCTCGTGGAGCGGCTTGGGGTAGGTCTTCTCCAGCCCGTTGACGACGTCGCGCACGGTGACCTCGTAGCGGACGGTCGAGGCGGGGGAGAGGAAGATCCAGTAGAAGTCGTTGACCGCGCAGCCGTCCAGGACCTTGACCAGCATCTCCGGGTTCTCGGGCCCGAAGAACCAGAAGACTCCCCAGTCGCCCAGGCCGTCGAAGTCGTCGGGCATCGTATGCGCGACGCCCGTGTTGCCCTGGAAGTCCGTCCATTCGGCGGTCACCTCGAAGCGGCCGCCGCGCAGGCAGAGGGAGGTCTCGGTGGCGTCGCAGGCCGGCGGCTGCTTGACCTGGATGAGCTCGGCGTCGAGCAGCACGAAGGTACCCCCGGCCGACAGCTGGAACACCCGCACCTCGTAGGTGCCGGCGGCAAGCGGTCCCACGGCGACGCTGGCCGTGTAGTCGACCGTGCCGATCGGGATCACGGCGCAGCCGGGGGGGAACACCTCCAGATCGATCGTGTTGAAGGCGATGCGCTCGACCTCGAGCGTCCCCTCGTCGAAGCAGCCGATGTCGACGCCGTGGAAGGTGATCGTGAACGGCTGGCCGGCCACCGGCGGGGCGGGGGCGAAGGTGATCTCGGTGGCGCTCGCCGCGGCGGCAGCCGCGAGGAGGAGGAAGGAGAGGACGAGGGGGCGGCTAATCGACGTCTTCATATGTTCTTGACCGTGGACATGGGTTTCTCCTTCCGCTGTGTCTCTCGCATGTGGACCGCATCGTAGTGGACCCGGCAAGGCTCCCGCGAGCGGCTCGGAAGGTCGAAGGACAGGTCTCAGTTCCCTGCCGGCCGCGCGAGGCGGGCCGCGATCTCCCGCGCCGGCCCGTCCACCGCCACCAGCTCGCGACCGGCGTTGCCCACCCGCACCACCAGGTTGCCGTGGGCGAAGAGCGCCATGTGCTCGCCATGGACGAAAGCGACGTCGCCGACGGCGGCGGCGCCGGTCGCCCGCACCACGAGCGGAGACTCGAACTCGTCGAGCAGCTCGAGGAGGAGGACGCGGGCCGCGACCGTCGAGTCGCACTCCCAGACCTCCACCGAGAGGGCGGCGTCCCGGTCGCGCGTGAAGAGGGCGTGCTGGAGCGGCGGCCGCCCCTCGGCCCGCACCTCGTCGACGTGCTCCAACCGCCACTCCGGCAGCAGGTCCGCCCCGACCCGGACGCCGCGCAGCTCGCCGCCCGTCGGCCCCCCCGGCCACCGGTCCCAGTCGTAGCGCGCCTTCAACCGTTCCAGGCGTTCCGCGTTCCGCTTCGCGTTCATGGTCCAGGCTCCTCCTCAGACGACGTTGCGCCGCTGGCGGCTGCCGGGGTTGGGCTCGCAGTCGCC
Organism: Thermoanaerobaculia bacterium; assembly: GCA_036277075.1. Lineage (GTDB taxonomy): Bacteria > Acidobacteriota > Thermoanaerobaculia > Multivoradales > UBA5704 > DASUNQ01. The sequence continues at coordinate 21,133 of DASUNQ010000315.1, read as the reverse complement.
GCGCGTCGGCGGCGTGGCAAGGCGGTCGCGGTAGAGGCCGGCGCCCGCCGCGCCGAAGACCAGGTCGATCGGCAGCAGCGGCGTGTGCGGCGCGGCCGTCGGGTCGGCGTCGCCGTCGACCTGGAGGCAGGCGTCGTAGACCGCGTCGGCCGCCGTGCACCCGCCCTTCCAGGCCACCTCGTGGTAGTTGAAGCCCGGCCAGCCGCAGCAGGGCTGCCAGACGGCCGAGCCGATGCCGAGCATCGGGTTGAGGCCGAAGCTCCAGTTGGGGCTTCCCGGCGGCTCCTCCATGCGCGACTGCCAGAGGTCGGCGCCCAGGGCGTTTGCGAACGTCGAGACGATCGTCGCGCAGTCGGTGCAGTTGACGTAGTAGCCGTTGCCGGTGCCTCCCTTGAGGCGCTCGAGGAAGCGCGTGGCGTTGAAGCTCCCCGAAGCGTAGCGGGTGCCGCCGCCGCCCGGGCAGTCGTAGGTGATGAGGCCCGGTCCGAGGTCGTAGACGTGCCGGGTCACCCCGGCGGCGGCCGCGTCCGGGTCCTTGGCCAGCAGCGCCCACTGGCAGGCGTAGTCCAGCACCTCGGTCCAGGGGAGCTGCGTGTTCGACGCCAGGTAGGGGGCCTGCGTCCAGGGCGCCTTGGGCACCGCCGCCACGACGTAGATCCGGTGCTGCGTCGTCTCGAAGGTCTTCCACGGGCCGCGCTTCTTGCGGCTGTACTGCCAGCGCCAGGTGGTCGTCCGCGCCCCGACGCCCGCCGCGTGCAGGCGCACCCGCTTCAGGGTGAAGGTCTCGAACCCGGTGAGCCCGCCCGGCGGGAAGTGGACCTTGCGGCGCTTGACCGCGCCCAGCACGTTCCCGGCGAGCAGGCGGACCAGCAGCTTGAGCAGCCACGTGAGGAGCTTGAAGCAGCCGCCCGGCCCCGGCGCCGGCTCGTGAGTCGGATCGATGGCGCGGATCCAGAGGGTGCTGCCGGCGTGGGCGCCGGTGGCGCGGAGCTGCGCCTGGATGGTGAGGGTCTGCCCCTGGGTCTCGGCGAGGGCGTAGGCCGCCGGCGCGTCTTCGGGGTTGACGCTGATGCCGCGACGCCACTCGGGGACGTCGACGAAGTCGGTCGCGTTGCGGCGGATGTTGAGCGCGTCCGCCGTGGCCGACGCGGGGTCGTGGTTGAAACGGATCGCTTCCAGGCGCACGCTCATGCTCACCTCCTGTCCCCGAGCGTCACTCCAGCCCCTCGCCGTGGTGGGACGTCCCCGCGGGGCGCTCGTAGACGCCGCCCGGGGTGACGAAGATCCAACGCGACGGCCGCCCCGACCGCGTGACCTCGACGCGCCAGGCCTCGCGCCCCGGCGGGCCGTCGTGCACCAGCTCCGGCGCGGCGGCGGACTCGCCCGCCGCGCTCTCGACCGCGCGCTCCGCCCGGCGCTCCGCCTCCGCCGCCCCCAGCGCCGAGACGGCGGAGCCCGCGCGAAGCGCCTCGACCGCGGCGACCCGGCCGTCGCCCAGGACGCGCACCGCCCCGACCGTCCGGCCGCCGGCCACGACCGGCACCAGCCAGTAGGAGGGACGGCCGGCGAGGTCGCGTACCAGCAGCGGCTCGCTTGCCGCGGCGCCGCGCCAGGCGGCGAACTCGGGGTCGTCCGCCCCCGGGCCGCCGGCGATCTGCCGGGCGGCCTCTTCCATCGCCTGGTGCGCCGCGATCATCGCCGCCTCCCTAGGAGCAGGCGCTGCTCCGGTGGCGGACGTAGATGAAATTCGTGTGCTCGATCGAGTCCCACTCCTCCCACACCACCTTCCCGCCCTGACAAAGGTCCTCGTTCCACGGCCAGGGATCGTAGATCCGCAGCCAGCGCTTCGGCTCGGTGCCGGTCAGGGAGAAGTTCTGCCGCTTCCAGCCGGCGCAGGCCCGGGCGTGGTTGGGGACGCCGCTCTTGACCGGCCGGTTGGCGTCGATCTCGGCCTTGGCCTCGGCCCACTGCGCCGAGGTGTCGTAGGTCGCCTCCATGCACTTGCGGGTAAGCGACTCGTACCCCGCCTCCTGGCCCGCGTTGCCCGTCCCGCCGGGGCCGGTCCCCATGGCGGCGGCGATCTCGTCCTGAGTGTACGGCCAGCGGTAGAAGTCGAGGATCATCTGGCCGGTGGCGACGGCGCAGTAGACGTTGGTCTGCTGCGCGTAGAGCATGAAGCAGTCGTGGGGGTTGCAACGCGGGCCGTACTTGAGGACCCGCGACGAGTAGAGCGGCAGGAACTCGAAACGGAGCTCGGGCGCCAAGGCGCGCCGCACCCGGGCGAGATCCACCTCCGCGAGGGCGGCGGTGAGGAGATCGCCGTCGCGCCGGCGCACCTCCTCGAGCTCCCGGTCTTCCGCTTCGAAGCGGCGCAGGTTCCGCTCGGCGCGGGGGAGCGCCACCTCCTGGTAGAAGGAGTAGGCGGCCTGCCCCTCCAGCTCGTCGGCGCCGAAGCGCCGCACGAGCGAGAAGTCAGCGGCGTCGAAGATCAGGCTGCGCCGCCGATCCTCGCCCCCTTCGCGGTCCGCCAGGTCCAGGCGGACACCGATCTTGGGGAAGCTGTAGCAGATCAGCTCCCGGCCCACGATCTCGGCATCGGGCACGAGCCGCCGGGCCCGCTCCATGGCTTCGTGGAACGCCCGGTCGGGATCCCAGCCCAAGGGCCCCTCCTCGACCGTGAGCACCGGCGCCCCCAGCACCTGGCTGGCGGCGGTCTTGACCGAGCCTACGACGCGCTCGCCGCGCCGCAGCAGGAACTCGTGGAAGAGCGGCCAGCCGTTGAGGTCGTGGAGCACGATCGGGTCGGGGTCGAGCTCGCCGCCGCGCCAGGCCTCGTCTTTCTGCATCCCCGCCGCCCAGTCGCGGCGCAGGGCGAGCAGGGCGTGCTCGCGCGCCCGCTCCCGGTCGACCGGCGCGGGAAGTCGGGACCCTCGGTCCTTGATCATGGCCGGATCTCCTTTTCGTGACCGTCCGGTACAGGCGATCCGGCGCCGGCGACGTTACAAGGTGCAGTCGAAGGCACCGCCCCCGCGGGGGGTCCATGCCGCGGAGTGTACACCACGGATCCGGGTAGCTATTCACGCTCTGTCTGACCTTGTGGGTTGACAGAATACGCTTCTCAGGTAGACTACCCGTTATGTGTCCGCTGTCAACACGGAACTGGGACTCCTTCCCCGCCTCGGGGGAAGCCTCCCCTTTGAAAAGCGAAGCTTCCCCTTTGGGTGGCGAAGCTTCCCTCTTGAAAAGCGAAGCCTCCCTTTCCGATGGCGAAGCTTCCCCTTTGAAAGGCGAAGCCTTCCTTTCGGGTAGGGAAGCTTCCCTCTTGAAAGGTGAAGCTTCGCTTTCCGATGGCGAAGCTTCCCTCTTCAAGGGTGAAGCCTCCCTTTTGGATGGCGAAGCTTCCCCTTTGAAAGGCGAAGCCTCCCTTTCGGGTGGGGAAGCTTCCCCTTCGGGAAGCGAAGCTTCCCCCGCCGCCGCCTCCGTCTCACCCTCGCCGGCGGAATCCTCCGCCCGGCGCTTCTCCAGTCGTCTGGAATGAAGGAGAGTCCCATGCCGGACCGCAACCTGATCGAGCTCATCGCCGCGGTGGACGTCCTGAGCAGCAACCTGAAGGCGCGCCTGCCCGAGATCCCCCTGCTCGAGCCCCTGCAGACCGACCTCGAAGCCTGGCTCGCCGAGACCCGCGGCCTCGAGAACCAGCAGGAGATCTACACGGCGCGCCTGCGGGAGACCAACGAGAAGCGCCGGCGGGCCGAGGCCCGCGGCGTCGACCTGCGCGCCCAGGCCGACGCGGCTCTGCGCGGCCAGTTCGGCACCAAGAACAAGCTGCTCCACGAATTCGGCCTCAAGCCGCGCGGCGGGCGCCGTACGGCGAAGAAGCCCGAGACCCCGGCCCCGGCGCCGACGTCGGCACGGACGGCGGAGTCCAACGAGTAGGCCGCTGAGCGCACCGCGGGGGGCGGCGACGCCCCCCGCCTTTCTAGACCGCTCGGACGACCAGCCGTCCCGCCCGCACCTCGACCTCGTAGGCCTGTCCCAAGTCGAAGCCGGCCGCCCGCAGCCACCGCCCCGACAGCCGAAGGTCCGGAAAACCTCTCCCTCCTGCTCCAGCGGCCGCCGACCGTCCCCGAGCGCCGTCCCCGCGGCGCGCGCCTTCCGCGCGCGATCCCTTTTCTGCTCCTCTCGCGCTTTCCGCTCCACGGCCGCAGCGAGAGCGCAGGCCCGGCGCGCCCTCGAGGAGCTTCGAGAGATTCAACTCCTGCTGGATGGGGTGGTGTGTACGGGTCACCTGAAGGGCCGGCAGAGACGGGACTAGCGGCGTTGCTACACTTCGTCCTAAGGCTGCGCATGGGAGCATGCCACATCGCTCAAGAGGAAAGCCGGGGTGTGCAGCACAAGATCCAGATATTGGCGCGGCCGCTTCGGCGCGAGAAGAGCCAATGATGCCCGCCTGCCGCCCAACCATCGGTGCCAGCAAGCGGCGCTGCGCTCCGCCGCTGAACCGGAGGCGCTCTTCGCTAGAACAGGCGTGAGGGGAAGAAGATGGCGATACTTGGAACCAGGGAGATCAAAGAGGCCGCTCGGGAGATTATCCTCGCGCACCCCGAGGGTATCCGATTCAAGGAAATTGTGGAGCACCTTTTGGTCCGTTACCCGAACGCCACGAACAGGACGACGATTGAGGCACAGGTTGCCAACTATCTTGTCCCCGCGTATCCCGGAGAGATCTCTAAACCGAGCCGCGGTCTCTATGTCCCCACGGCAACAACTTCGAGCTTGCCAGTTCCACAGCCTCTGACGTTAGCGCCCCGCACAGAGGACGAGTTTTACGAGGTATTCGCCAACTATCTACAGAATGATCTCGAAGAGGCTACGGTGGCAGTACCACTGGGCGGAGCTGGAATCAAAGGCAAGTGGGGCACGCCGGACGTAGTGGGAGTCTATCGTCCCCTCACACACGATCTCGTGAAATTCACACCGGAGATAGTTGTAGCCGAGATCAAGATTGATTCGTATCAACCGGTGGTTGCCTTTGGGCAAGCTATCGCCTATCGCCTGTTCGCCACGCGAGCGTATGTCGTGATGCCCAAGACCATGTCGGCCGAGGACCTCTCCCGCCTCGAATCACTTTGCCAGCTCTTCGGTCTCGGTCTTGTTCTCTTTGACCCTCATCATCCCTCGGAGCCTGAATTCCAAATTAGGGTACGTTCTCTGCCTGTGAGGCCTGATATGTACTACGCAAACGAGTTCGCTCGGCGACTTCATGAGGTCGCCCCGGACAAATTCCAGGAGCTATTCGCCTGAACTCTATGGTATCGCAAGGCGCGGCTAATACGCCTGCAGAGGCCAGCCGGCTTTTTCCATCTGCCGCTGAAGCGTCATAGCCTTACTGAACGCTCAGCCGTAAGCGCCCGCCGCGCGGGTTAGGCTCACTCGACCAATTTAGGGGGCATACCGTGGCGATCGAGTTCAGCGCGACGGCTCGCAGGCTCGGAATCTTCTCGGCGGTGGGTGTCGTGGTCCTCGGGGTGGCCTATGCGGTCACGCTGGCGGTCGGGTTCCTGTTCCTCGAGTCTCCGTCGGAACCGATCGGCGACCCGATGTTCTCGATCCTCGAGGTCCTGATCCTCGCCCTGACGCCGGCGATGGTCGCGCTCATGGTGGTGGTGCACGCTTGGGCGCCGCCGCACGCCAAGGCGCTCAGCCTGACCGCGGTCGTCTTCATGGGGCTGCTCGCCGGAGTGACCTGCAGCGTGCACTTCGTCATCTTGACGTTGAGCCGCCAGGCCGCCTTCGCCGGGCAGTCGTGGCTGCCGCTGGTCCTGTCGTTCAAGTGGCCGTCGGTCGCCTACGCTCTCGACATCCTCGGCTGGGACGTCTTCTTCGCGCTCTCGATGTTGTTTGCCGCCCCGGTCTTCGGCGGCAGTCGGCTCGCCGCATGGATCCGTGGGCTGATGACCGCCAGCGGAGTCCTCGCGCTCGCCGGTCTGAGCGGTGTCGTGGCCGGCGACATGCAGCTGCGCAACATCGGCATTGTCGGTTACCTAGGAGTCTTTCTGGTCGTCGCGGGGCTCCTGGCGGTCCTGTTCCATCGAGCCAGACCGGGAGCGGCGCCGGCGAGCTAGCAACGGCCCCACCAACAGCGTCAGCAGGAACAGCGGCCAGAGCCGCCCGTGCGGCAGGTCGAAGGCGGCGAGGAGCTCGTCCATCGGCACGCCGAGGGCGAGGTGGAAGACGCCGAATTCGAAGAGTAGGGTCAGGACGACCCAGGCGACGCCGAGGACCAACGCCTGCCGGCGCGTGGTGCGCGTCGCGCGCACGAACCAGACGATGAGCGCGAGGACGGCGGCGGAGGCGACGATCGTCTCGAGCTGCTCGGCGCGGAGGGCGCCGAGGCGCGGCCGCAGCAACGCCTCGCGCACCGCACCGAGCGCCACGACGACGGCGCCGAAGCCGAGCCAGGCCGCAAACCCCTTGGCGTAGATGCCGGCGCGGGTCGCCATGCTCATTCAGGCAGCCGGGCGCGCGGCCGCGAGGCGATTACTCGTCGACGACGAAGGTGACCTTGAGGTGGACGCGGAACACCGTGATCTCGTCGCCGGAGATCTTGACGAGCTGGTCCTGGACCCAGGCGCGCTTGATGTTCTTGACCGTCTTGCCCGCCCGGCGGATGCCTTCGCGGATGGCGTCCTCGAAGCTGACGGTGGAGTCGCTGCTGATCTCGATGATCTTGGCCACGGACATGGGGTTCTCCTCCGTTGGTGACTCTCGGGTGCGTACCCTAGCGGTCCCGCCGCACTTCCCGGTCGACGCGGTCGACGAAGAGGTAGAGGCCGGCGCAGGCGAGGAGCAGGACGGCCGAGGCCACCGCCGCCGGCAGCACCCCCTCGCGATGGCCGGCGAGGTAGGCCTCGAGGGTGGCGGTGAGCAGCCACATCTGGACGACGAGCAGGATGGCGATGAGCGCCAGGGCGCCGTCGATCGCGGTGGCGCCGCGGCGGGCGGCGGGGAAGCGCCTGGGGTCGTCCATCGCCTCAGGCCTCCGGGCGCAGCTCCATCCCCACCGCGATCAGCTCGTCGCCGCGGCGCTCCAGCACGACGCGCGGCAGCCGGAAAACACTCTGCCAGCCGATCGCCGCCGCCGCCAGCGGTCCGAGGAAGACCACCGCCGACTGCCCGACGTTGCCCAGGCCGTAGACGCCGAGCGCGCCCCCCTGGCGCGCTGCCGGCGTCCAGCGCGAGACGTAGCGGATGCCGACCGGGAACGTGGTGCCGGCGACCCCCAGGCAGAAGGCGGCGGCGAGAAGCTCTCTGTAGCTGCCCGCGTGCGGCACGAGCCAGACCGGCACGGCGGCCAGCGGCAGCAGGACGGCGAAGACCAGCCGGCCCCCGAAGCGGTCGCCAGCATGCCGGCCGGGAGGCGCCCGACCGCGCCCAGGAGGACGGGCAGGGCGACGAGCAGGGCGGTGCGCGTGGCGCTGAGCGCGAAGAGCTCGCGGAAGCGCGGCGCGAACGCGCCGATCAACCCCCAGGCGGCGAAGGAGACGGCAAACGAAACGGTGGCGAGGGCGAGATGGCGGGGCGAGGACGGGGCCGGCTGGGTGGCGGCGGCGGTCGACGTCACGGCACCGTCAGAACGCCAGGGTCAGGTCGAGCATGAACATGTCGGCCTGGTAGTCGCCGTTGTCGGCGTTGAGCAGGAGGGCGCCCGGCAGGTAGTTCCGCAGGTCCTGCAGGATGAAGCTGTCGATCGTGTAGTCCTCGTGGCGGTAGGTGAACCCCGCCTCGGCGTTCTCGGCGATGCGGTAGTCGAGCCGCCCCTGGAGGGCGAAGAGCTCGATGTCCTCGTAGTTGGGCAGGTCGATCGGCGCCGTGCGCGCGCCGAGCGGCAGGCCGCCGGGGACGGCGAAGAAGTCGGCGAAGCCGTCGGACTCCGTCCAGTTCCCCGAGACGTCCGCCGTCCAGCCTTCGGCGAAGCGGCTGGTGAGGCCGAGGCCCCAGGTGTCGTTGACCTCGTCGAAGTCGATCGACCAGTCGTCGATCGGCCGCGTCGAGGGAGCGCTGCCCGACTGCCGGCCGCGTTGGAAGACGTCGCGGTCGGCGCGGTGGCCGAAGAGGTAGAAGTTGAGCTTCTCGCCCGGCGCGTAGGAGACCTCGGCGTTGTACTGGATCACCTCGTCGGCGAGGAGCCCGTGCGCGCTCTCGTCGTACTCCTCGTCGCGGCCGGTGATGCCGGCGGTGAAGGTCCAGGCGTCGGTGGGGTAGAAGTCGGCGAGCAGCCGCCACTGGTCGTACTCCCGCGCCGCCTGCGCGTACTTGCGTAGGCCGGGCTGGTTGTTGGTCCCCTCGGGGTCGGCGAAGCTCTCCTCCTGCGCCTCGACCCGATAGCCGTCGATCGAGCGGTCGGCGATCTCGTAGCTCGCCCGCAGGTTGAGCCGGCGGGTCGGCCGCGTGTCGAAGCTCAGGGTCACGACGTCTTCGTCCGAGCCCTCCACCTCGCGGAACTCGCGGTCCCAGGTCTGGCGCCGGTAGGCCAGGCCCAGGCTGCTGTCGCGGAAGACCTCCCAGTCGAGGTCGAAGCCGAGGTCCTGGCGGGCGTAGGCGTAGGGCACGGTGACGCGCGGGATCTCCTCCCACACCGCGTGGAAGCGGACGTAGCCGGGGAACTCGATGCGCGGTGAGCGGTTGTCGTAGTCGTAGTAGCGGTAGCGGAAGACGAGCGACACGGCCTCGCCGAAGCGCGTGCCGACGTCGCCGTTGAGCGCCAGCACCTGGACCTCGGTGTCGGCGTTGCGCACCGGAAGGTTGGCCGGGTCCGTGGCGTCGAAGGTGGCGTGGGTGTGCGGATCGATGCCGCGGATCGCGCTGTTGAGGGTGTAGGGCAGCAGCGGCTCGTCCTGGGTCATCACGTTGTACGAGGCGCTGCCGCTCGCCCACCAGTCCCCGGCGAAGCGGGCGCGCCCGTCGGCGAAGACCACGCTCGAGCGGTTGTCGGGCGCCAGATCGGCGAAGCCGCGGGCGGCGCCGTTGATCGACGAGCTGCTCGGCGACTGGTAGGCGTTGGCATCGGTCGAGTCGGTGGCGCGGAACGGGTTGTCCCAGACGAGGGTGCTGACGTCGTTCTCGAAGACCGAGTGGCGGACGCCGAAGCGCGCCCCGCCGCGCTCGCCCTTCCACTCGCCGGCCAGCTCGGCGCCGGTGGTGTCGTACTCGATCGGCTCCGGCAGCTCGGTGACGTTGTTGAAGCCGAACGAGGCGCCGAAGGGGCGGTTGCCGCTGCGGTTCTCGTGCGTGTACTCGACTCCCCAGGCGAGCCGCCCCATCCTGCCGAGGTCGAGCCGCGCCGCGGTGCGGTCGCGCCGCAGCCCCAGATCGACCTCCTGCGCGGCGGCGAGGTAGGGGGTGAGCAGTTGGTCGAGGAAGGCGAAGGTGACGCCGGTGCGGTTGGCGGTGAACTGCTGCTGCACCGCGCCCTGGATTGCCCCCTGCAGCGGGTCGGCGATCTCATAGACGCCGGGGCCGGTCCGGCTCCAGAGCATGCGGCCGCCGTTGCCGAAGCGGTGGGGGATCTTGTTGTAGTCGAGCCGCAGCTCGTAGCGCCCGGAGAGGCCGTAGGCGAGGGTGTAGCGAGCGTCCTCGCGGCCGATCCGGGAAGCCGCGAAGTCGAAGGTGCGGTTGTGGTCGGCGCTCTCGCCTTCGACGTCGAGGGAGGCGAGGAAGCCGCTGCCGAGGTCGCGGTACTCCTCGAACTTCGCCGAGTCGGTGTCGACGTCGGTCTCGAGGAGCGTAAAGACCAGCGGATCCACGCGGAAGCGGAACCCCTGCGCCGCGGCGTCCTGCCCCGCGGCCGGCGCAGCGACCGCGAGGCAGAGCGCCCCCGCGAGGACGGCGGCCGCCGCCGGCGCATGGATGGTGCGGGCGTCCATGGCGTCCTCCCTAATGCGCCAGGTACGGCGCGGACGGATGGTTGCTGCCGTGGATCGCGGCGTGGCAGTCCAGACAGGCCCGGTTGAAGACGCGGTTGCTGCCGCGGGCCGGGTCCTCGAGCGTCGGCACGCGCAGGCCGTCGTAGAGGGTCCCGGGGTGGCGGGTGTTGGCGTGGCACTGCTGGCACAGGTAGGGGACCGATGTCTTCTGGAGCTTGAGGTGGTTCGAGCCGTGCGGCGTGTGACAGGTGAGGCAGCTCTCGCGCACCGGCGGGTGGTCCCAGAGGAACGGCCCGCGCTTCTCGGCGTGGCACGAGTAGCACTGGTCGTTGACCGAAACGGCGCGGATCAGCTTCGGTGTCGAGGCGCCGTGGGGGTTGTGGCAGTCGGAGCAGGAGATCTTCCCCTCGCGGATCGGATGGTGGGAGTTCTTCCAGGTCTCGGCGCGGACGTCCTTGTGGCAGGCGAAGCACTGCTCGGAGACGGTGGCCGTCTTGAGCTGCGCCTGCTCGGTCTTGGGCGCGTGGACGCTGTGGCAGGAGATGCACGAGAGGCCGCGCATCTGATGGCGGCTGCCCTGCCAGAACATCTGCTGGCCGCCGTCGTGGCAGGTGCGGCAGACCGCCGACTGCGCCGCGACGCTCAGGCGGTCCACACGGGGGTGGAGCGCCGGGTCGTCCGGGTTCTCGGCGTGCGCCGCGCCCGGGCCGTGACAGGTCTCGCACCCCAGGTCCGAGAGGCGCCCAAAGGCGGCCTTGCCGTGCGGCGTCCCGGCGAGGTGCGTCGCTTCGCTGTCGTGGCAGGCGGCGCAGGTCTCGGCGCCCACGTAGGCGGCCGCCGTGGCCGCGTGCGCGGGCGCCGGCTGCGGCTCGGCGGGTTCCTGCTGCGGGGGGGCGGCGCCGCTGATCGAGGCGGCGGCGAGGAGCGCGCCCGCGACGACCGGGACCACCAGGTAAGGAAGCCTCATCGGGTCCTCCTCCCGCTTCGCGGGTTGGACTTCCACGACCTACGGCTCCATCTTTCGCGCCGCCGGACTCCTGCGCCACGGCCCACGGGGTGGTTTGCTTCCCCACCCCCCGGGGTGGGACGGAGACCGGAGCAGGTAGTCTTAGAATAGCTCCAAACGGATCGATTGCAACCTCGAAAGGGGCGACATGAAAGCCACCCTCACCCTCGCCGGCGCCATCTGCGCCCTGCTCCTGTTTCTCGCCGTCGCGACGCCCGCGACGGTTGCCGCTCAGGCCAAGCTCGACGGTAAGGCGATCTTCCTCGCCCAGAAGTGCAACCTCTGCCACGACGTCTCGTCGGCGGCCATCACCGCGACGACCAAGTCCGCGGCGTTGAAGGGTCCCGACCTGACGGGAAAGTCGAGCAAGCGCGACGCGACGCTGCTCAACAACTACCTGCGGAAGAAGGCCGACGTCGACGGCAAGAAGCACAAGAAGGAGTTCACCGGCAGCGACGAGGAGATCGGCGCCCTGATCGCGTGGCTGCAGCAGCAGGAGAAGAAGTAACTCGCCGGCATGCCCTTCTTCTCGGAAGCCCTCGCGGTCCTCACGCTGGTCACCGTCGCGCTGGCCGCGCTGGTGGCCCTGCGGCCGGCGCTGACGGCGGCGCGCGGCGGCAAGGTCCTGGCCTTCCTCGCCCTGCTGGTGCTGCCGCTGGCGATGACGGCCCTCGGGGTGTCGGCCCACGTCGAGCGCTCCAAGTCGACGGAGTTCTGCCTCTCCTGCCACGTCATGGAGCCGTACGGCGAGAGCCTGCGGGTGGACGACGCGAGCTTCGTGCCGGCCAGCCACTTCCAGAACAACCGCGTGCCGCGCGAGCAGGCCTGCTTCACCTGCCACACCGACTACACGATGTTCGGTGACGCCAAGGCGAAGCTGCGCGGCCTGCGGCACGTTTACGTCTACTACCTCGCCGGCGCGCCGGAGAAGATCTCGCTTTACGAGCCCTACAACAACCGCGAGTGCCTGCACTGCCACGCCGGCGCGCGGAAATTCGAGGAGAGCGAGCTGCACGTGGAGATCCGCGACGAGCTGCGCACCAACCGGACCTCCTGCCTGGAGTGCCACGACGTGGTCCACGAGGTGGACGAGCTCACCGGCAAGCCGTTGTGGAAGGAGGCCCGCCGGTGACCGCCGCCGAAGCAGTGCTCGCGCGCCGCTTCAAGATCGCCGCGCTGCTGGTGTCGCTCGGTCTGGCGATCGAGGCGCTGACCCTCTTCTGGGCCCACCCCACGTCCTTCCTCGCCTTCCTCGTCATCGGCGGCACCCTCGTCGCCGCCGGCGTGCTCCTCTACCTCTTCTCGATCGTCAGCTACACGACCCCGCCCCGGTAGGCGGCGCCGACCCGGATCCGGGCATCGAGCGCCACCGCGCGCTCGTGCCGCGGCGCCGCCAGGAACGGGTTGACGTCCAGCTCGTGGATCGAGGGATGCCGCTGGACGAGCTGCGCCAGCCGGAGGAGCACCTCCTCCAGCACCTCCAGGTCCGCCCCCGGCTCGCCGCGCACGCCTTCGAGGAGCGCGAAGCCGCGGATGCCGCGCACGATCTCGCGCGCCTCGTGCCGCGACAGCGGCGGGACGCCGAAGCGGACGTCCTTGAAGACCTCGACGTACTTGCCGCCCAGGCCGAACATCAGGAGCGGGCCGAAGCGCGGGTCGGTCGAGACGCCGAAGATCACCTCGTGGCCGCCGCCGACCATGGGCTGCAGGAAGTACCCCTCCAGCCGGTATCCCGCCGCCGCGAGGCCGGCCGCCATCTCCCGCGCCGCCGCCGCCACCGCCGCGGCTTCCGCCAGCCCCAGCCGCACCGCGCCGATGTCGCTCTTGTGCACCAGCCCGGGCGCGATGGCCTTGAGCGCCACCGGGAAGCCCAGCTCCCCCGCGGCGGCGACCGCAGCGTCCGCCGTCGCAGCGATCCGCCAGGGCGCCACCGGCACACCGTACAGCTCGAGGACGCGCAACGCCTCCCCCGGCCCCAGATACCCGCCGGGCTCCCGCCGCGCCGCCGCGGCCAGGATCGCCGCCACCGCCGCGTCGTCGGCGGGAAACTCCGGCGGCGCCTCCTCCGCCGGCCGGCGCCGCCAGGCGGAGTAGCGGGCGAGCACCGCCAGCGCCCTCGCCGCCGGCTCTGGGAAGTGGTAGACCGGAGGCAGGTGCCGGCGCTCGCGCGCCGCGGCGTAGAACTCCTCGGTCGCCATCATCACCGCGAGCACCGGCTTTTCGCGCGGCGCCGCCACCCGCCCGACCTCCTCCAGCACGTCGATCGGGTTGGCGAGGAGCGGCGTGACGTTGATCACCATGGCGAGATCCACGCCGGGGTCGTCGAGCACCGCCTCGAGCGTCGCGCCGTAGTGCTCGACCGTCGCCGAGGCGATCATGTCGACCGGGTTGCCGAGGCTCGCCGCGTGCGGCAGGAAGGCGGCGAGGCGCTCGCGCGTCCCGGCCGAAAGCTCCGCCATCCGCAGTCCCTGGTCGACGCAGGCGTCGGTGGCCATGATCGCCGGTCCGCCGGCGTTGGTGACGATGCCGACGCGGTTCCCCGCCGGCAGCGGGCAGCGGTCGAGCGCCAGCGCGACGTCGAACAGCTCCTCGATGCTCGCGGCGCGCAGCACGCCGCAGCGATCCAGGAAGGCCGAGACGGTGACGTCGGCGCCGGCGATGGCGCCGGTGTGGCTGGTGGCGGCGCGCGCCCCCTCCGCCGTCCGCCCCGACTTGACGACCAGGATCGGCTTCTTCCGCCCGACGCGTTTGGCGATCTCGGTGAAGCGGCGCGGGTTGCCGAAGGACTCCAGGTACATGGCGACGACGCGCGTCGCCGGGTCGTCCTCCCAGTGCTCGAGCAGGTCGTTCCCCGAGACGTCGGCCTTGTTGCCCATCGACACGAACTGCGTCAGCCCCATTCCGAGCTGCCCGGCGACGTTGAGGATCGCCACCCCGAGCGCCCCCGATTGACTGACGAAGCCCAGCGAGCCGGGGCGCGCCGGCACCGGCGCGAAAGTGGCGTTCATGTCGACGCCCGCCTGGGTGTTGATGACGCCCATGCAGTTGGGGCCGATCATCCGCGCGCCGGCGGCGCGCACCGTGTCGCGTAGCCGCCGCTCGTGCGCCGCCCCTTCCTCGCCGGTCTCGGAGTAGCCGGCGGTGATGACGACGAGGCCGCGCACCCCCTTCGCGAGGCAGGCCTCGACCGCCTCCTGCACGAGAGGCCGCGGCACGACGATGACCGCGAGGTCGATCGGGTCGGGGATCTCCCCGACCGCCGCGTAGCAGCGGAGCGAGTGGATGGCGCGGGCGTGGGGGTTGACCGGGTAGATCGCCCCCTTGAACTCGTGGACCACCAGGTTGTGCAGCAGCGAGAAGCCGATCGAGTCGCGCCGGCGCGAGGCGCCGACGACGGCGATCGAGCGCGGCGCGAAGATGGCGTCGAGCGGACGCGGCGACAGGGGGCCCGCCGCGGGCGGGACGGACGGTGCGCTCATCGCCGCCGGACGATACCGGATCGGAACAGCGGCCGCCGCCGTGGCGGCGGCCCTGGTCACGGCGCCCCGGCCGCCGCCGCGACGAGCGGCGCGCTCCGGCCTTCCACCGCCGCGACCTCGAAGCGCGGCGGCTCCTCGATGTGCGCCTTGACCTTGCAGTGCTCGACCGCGCGCACGATCGCGGGGCGGTACTTCTCGGGGAAGTGCGGCGGCAGGGCGATCTCGAGCCGCACCGTCGTCACGTGCCCGCGCGCGTCGAGGTCGGTCTCGAGGGTCAGGCCGAGGCCCTCGGTCCCAAGGACCCGCTCCTGGCAGAAGCGGAGCGCGTAGTACCCCGCGCAGGTGCCGATCGCGGCGAGGAAGAGGTCGAAGGGCGACGGCGCCGAGTCGGCGCCGCCCGCCTTTCGCGGCTGGTCCGTGCGGATGGTGTGTCCTCCGAAGGCGGCCTCGACGGCCACGCCTCCGGGAAAGGTGATCTGCATCATGGTGTCTCTCCTTTCCTACAGAGCCCGGACGTGCTCGGGGATGGAGCTCGACTCGTCGGGGACGAAGATCCAGTCGGCGCCGGTCCCGCACTCCTCGGCCGCCGCCGCGGGCGGAACGACGAGCACGCTGCCCGGGGCGTCGCGCACGACCTGGGCGGCGACGCTGCCGAGGAGCGCGCGCTCGAGGCCGCTCGCGCCGTGCGTGCCGACGACGAGCAGGTCGGGCTTGCAGCTCTCGGCCTCGGCGATGATCTCCTCGGCGACGTATCCCTGGCGCACGTTGCAGCGCACCAAGGGGCCATCCGGAAGCGCCGTGCGGGCGACGCGCCACAGCTCCTCTTCGGCGAAGCGGTGCATCTGCTCGCGGGTGAAGTGGATCGACGTCTCGCTGCTGACGGTGTGGACGAAGAGGACCTCGACGTCGGCCCGCGCCCCTTCGGCCGGCAGCGCGACCTCGAGCCCGCGCCGCAGCACGCCGACGGCGGTGGCGGAGAGGTCGGTGGCGAGGAGAACGCGCACCGGTGGCATGGCGCAGCCCGGCCGGACGATGAGCACCGGGCAGCTCGCCCTGCGCAGGAGGCGGTCGGCGGTCGAGCCGAGGAGGCGCCGGTGCGGCGTGCCGCCGACCGCGGCGCCGATGACGACGAGCCCGGCGGGGGCGGCGCGCGCGAGCAGCACCTGGTGCGGCGGGCCGAGCTCGACGCGGCGGACGTGGCGGACGCGGTCGAGGCCGCGGGCGGCGGCCTGGGCGTCCAGCCGCTCGCGCAGCTCCTGCTCGAGGGTGAGGAACCAGTCCTCGCCGAGGGCCGGCGCGCCGGGGTAGAGGTCAACCGGGCGGGGCAGGGCGTGGACCAGCTCCACCCCCGCGCCGCTCGCCAGCGCCAGCGCGACGCCGGCGTCCACCACCGCGTCGCTCTCGCTCGCCAGTGAGGTGCCGATGACGATCTTCTCGATACCTTTCATGTCACACCTCCGAGTGCCGGCAGCGTCAGGACGAGCCAGACGGCGCCGAAAGCAGGCCAGGCCGCGAAGCCCTTGGCGTAGATGCCGGCGTGCGTCGTCATCGCTTCACCGCACGGCCACGAGAGCGGAGGGGCTCGAGAACGCCGGCTCGGTCCCCGCCACGACGGCCTCGGCCAGGGCCGCGCCCAGCGCCGCCTCGGGCGGCACGGCCAGCACGCTGCAGTGGGCCTCTCGCACGACCTGCGCCGCGACGCTGCCGAGCAGCAGCCGGTCGAGCGGGCTGCGGGAGTGGGTGCCCATGAGGAGCAGGTCTGCGCCGGCCTCCTCGGCGGCGGCGAGGATCTGGCTGCTCGGATCGCCAGAGCGCAGCGCCGCCTCGACGGCAACGGGCTCGAGGGCGCGACAGTCGGCAGCGACGGCGGTCAGGGCCGCCCGCGCGGCGTCCTCCGCTGCGTCGAGCTCGGCCGGCGACATCTGCCGATGACGCAACGTCGGGTGCGCCGCGGGGTCGAGGACGTGCAGCGCCGTCAGCCGCGCGGGCGCACCGTCCCCGGTCTGCCGCAGCAGGTGCAGCCCGTAGCGCAGCGCGTCGAGGGAAAGCGGAGCGAGGTCCACCGGCGCCAGGACCCGCTCCGGCGGCAGCGCCAGCCGGCCGCGCACGACGAGCAGCGGCCGGGACGACTTGCGCAGCAGCCGGTCGGCGGTCGAGCCGAGGAGGCGGCCGAGGGTGCCCATCGCGCGCGCCGCGCCGACGACGATCAGACCGGCCCGCGCCGACTGCGCCGCGTCGAGCAGCACGCGATAGGCCTCGCCGCGGACTACGGACGAGCTCGCGATCTCCTGACCGGCGGCGAGCCGTGTGAGCTGCGCCGCCAGCGCGCGGCGCCGTTCGGCGGTGATCTCTTCGACCAGCTCGCCGGTGAGCCACATGGGATCGAGCGCCATCTCGACCGGCTCGATCTCGATGGCGTGCACGACGTGCAGGCGGGCGCCGGCCGCGCGCGCCGCCGCGAGCGCGACGCGCACAACGGCGTCGCTGTCGTCGTCGAGGGCAGTGCCGACCAGGACGGTCTCGAGCCGGTTCGCTGCGCAGCTCGAGGTGAAGGGCTTGTCGTTGCGGGCCATCGTCTTCTCCTTTCGCTTCCCTACTCGCACCCTACGGCGGGCGTGGCCGCGCGCCGACACCTCGGCGGGCGGGGGAGCGCACGCCGCCGGGTGGCCGCGGCGCCCGCCCCGCCGGGTGGGGCAGGCCCCCCTAGCGGAATTCCTTAAAGGCCTGGCCGAGGGCGAGCGGCAGGAGGCTCATGACCGCCGCGACGCCCCAGCCAGCGGCGCCAGGAGCGGCCAGGTGGAGCACCGCGGCGAGCGGCGGCAGCGCGACGGTGGCGAGGAGCAAGCCGGCGCAGAGGACGAGCGACCCCCACACGTATGGGTTCCGCGTCACCTCGTTGGCGAAGAGCGCGGAGCCGGGGGCGCGCATGTTGAACACGTGCCAGAGCTGGGCGAAGGCGAGGGTGAGGAAGGCGACCGTCACCGCCCGCTCCTCACCGAGACCGAGCCCGCGCACCGACCAGGCGAGCGCACCGAAGACCGCGGCCGCCATCGCCAACGCATAGGCCGCGATCGCCCGCCACTGCGGCGCCGCGAGCAGCGGCTTGCCGAGGTCCCGCGGCGCCCTCCCCATGACGCGTGGATCTCCCTCGCCCAGTCCCAGCGCCAGGGCCGGGAAGACGTCGGTCACCAGGTTGAGGAAGAGCAGCTGCAGCGGCAGCACGGGAAGCGGCGTATCGAGCAGCGCCGAGGCGCTCACCACCACGACCTCGCCGGCGTTGCAGGAGAGGAGGTAGAGGGCGCTGCGGCGGATGTTGTCGAAAATGACGCGCCCCTGGCGGATGGCGGCAACGATCGTGGCGAAGGAGTCGTCCTCAAGGACCAAGTCCGCCGCCTCGCGGGCGACTTGGTGGCCGCGCCGGCCCATGGCGATGCCGACGTCCGCCTGCTCGAGGGCGGGCGCGTCGTTGACGCCGTCGCCGGTCATGGCCACCACCGCACCATGCACCTGGTGGAGGGCGACGAGGTCGAGTTTCTGACCGGGGTCGACGCGCGCGAAAACGCATGCGCGCAGCAGGCGCCGGCGTTGCTCGGCGCTCCAGGGGCGGGCGGCGAGCTCGCCGCCGGTGACGACCACCGGCTCCTCGCCGGCGGCGACGAGACCGACCTCGCGGGCGATCGTGCGCGCCGTCGCCGCCTGGTCGCCGGTGACCATTGCCACGTGGATCTCGGCGGCGCGGCAGGCCGCCATCGCCTCACGTATGCCGACCCGCGGTGGGTCCTCGAGCAGCGCGAGCCCGATCCAGGTCAGCTCCGAGAAGGGCTCGGCGTCGGCGACGCCGGCGCTCTTCTCGGCGAGGCCGAGGATGCGGTAGCCGTCGCCGGCCAGGCGCTGCTGGCGTCGATGCCAGGCGGCGTGCGCATCACCCCCCAGCGCAAGCTCCTCGCCGCCGGCGCCGAGCACGCGCGAGCAGGCGGCGAGCACGGCCTCGGGCGCCCCCTTGACCGCGACCCGGAAACCGCCCTCCGCGCGCCGGTGGACGGTCGCCATCATCCGGTGGACCGGATCGAACGGCTCTTCGCGCACCTCCGGCTGCGCCGCCACCAGCCGCGCGCGGTCGATCCCTTCCCGCGCCGCGGCCTCGAGCAGCGCCACCTCGAGCGGGTCGCCGACGGCGCCGCCGTCCGCGGCGAGTGCGGCGTTGCTGCACAGCGCGGCGACCTCGAGCGCCGCCCGCACCGCGGGGTGGCCTGTGCCGGGCTCGTGCTCGCCGTCCTCGACCGCGATCCGGCGCACGGTCATGCGGTTGGCCGTCAGCGTGCCGGTCTTGTCGGTCAAGATGACGGTCACCTCGCCGAGCGTCTCGACCGCGGCGAGGCGCTTGACCAGACCGTGGCGCCCCGCCATGCGCCAGGCGCCGCGGGCGAGCGCGATGGTGGCGACGATCGGCAGCCCCTCGGGGATCGCCGCCACCGCCAGAGCGATGCCGGTCTCCACCATCAGGAAGAGATCGCGTCCGGCCAGCGCCCCGGCCGTGGCGGTGATGGCGCCGGCCGCGAGAGCGGCCCAGGCGAGCGCCCGGCCCAGCCGCTCGAGGCGGCGTTCGAGCGGCGTCGTGTCGTGCCCGCAGACCGCCGCCAGCTCGGCGATTCGCCCCAGCTCGGTCGCTATCCCGGTGGCGACGACCACCCCCTCGCCGGAGCCGCGAACGACGGCGCTGCCGCGGAAGAGCTGGCAGGCGCGCTCCGCGAGCGGCGTCGTCGCGCCGACCGCTTCGACGCGCTTGGCGACCGGCAGGGACTCGCCGGTGAGCTGCGATTCGTCGGTTTGAAGGCGCGAGGCGCCGAGCAGCCGGAGGTCGGCCGCGACGAGGTCGCCCGCCTCGACGAGCACGACGTCCCCCGGCACCAGCTCGGCCGCGGGGACCTCGCGGAGGCGCCCGCCGCGGCGCACCCGCGCCACGGGCGTCCCGAGCCGGCGGAGCGCCTCGGTCGAGCGCACCGCCCGCAGCTCGGTCGCGAAGCCGATGCCGGCGTTGAGCGCGATGACGGCGGCGACGGCGATCCCTTCGACCCATTCGCCGAAGACGAAGGCTGCCGCCGCCGCCGCGGCGAGCAGGGCGGTGACCAGGCTGCGGAACTGCCGGAGAAGGATGTGCCCAGCCTTCGCCGGCGCGCCGCCGGCGAGCCGGTTGGGCCCGTGGGCCGCGAGTCGCCGCCGCGCCTCCGCCGCGGAGAGCCCCTCGCCAGGGTGGACCCCGAGCGCGGCGGCGACGTCGGCGGCGGAGCGGGCCCAGGGCGCGGCCGTCAGTACGGTTCGTACGACGGCCAGTTCGGATCGACCTGGTCGAGCAACCGCTTCGCCACGTCGTCCGGGACCCGCTGGCGGAAGACGCCGCGCACTCCCAGCCAGCCGTTGCCGCACTTGAGCACTTGCCATTGCCCGGCCTCCTTGCGCAGCACGGCCTGGCCGCCCTGCGCCTCGTGCATCCAGGTAACCAGGGCGTAGTCGGAGTCGATCCCGATCTGCGCCACCTGGAGATCGATCGGGCCGACCCCCGACGAGCGTTCGACGTGGTCGTGGAGGGCGCCGCGGATGGCGGTCGCCTCGGCCGCGCGGTCGATCGGTGTCGTGCTCACCGGCGGCGTCGGCCGCGCGCAGGCGGCGAGCCCGAGCGCGGCGAGGGCCGCGAGCGCGAGGGCCGCGACGGCGGCATGAGCGGTCTCTCTTTTCATTGGCATGCCTCCGGGCCTTCGCGGCCCCTCGCGCTCGCCGCGCTCACGGCGCGACGGCGATGTGGTTCTCCACGATGACCACGCCCGGCGCGGACCAGGCGACCTGCGTCGCCTCGTCGTGCTCCTGCCAGGAGTGGACGTTGCCGTAGAGCGCGACGCGCCCGCCGATGGCGTCCACCTGGATCCGGTTGGCGTCGAGCTCGGCGTTGCGCTTGAAGGCCTCGCCGATCCGGCGCTTGATCGTCGCGGTCTCGACCCGCGGCTTGATGGTGACGAGGTTGGTCACCCCGCGGACGCCCATCAGGTAGCGCACCGCGCGAGTCGCGGCGTCGCGCTGGAAGGCCCAGTCCACCTCCCCTTCCAGAGTCACCCAGCCGTCCTCGACCTTGACCTTGAGCTTCTCGTGCGGCACCTCGACGTCCCACCCCAGCGCGACGACCGCCGCCGACGCGATGTCGGTGTCGCTGCGCTCGAAGCCCGTCGGGAACTTCACCGCGATGTCCTCCGCCACCGCCTTGACACCGCGCACCCGTTTGACGGCCTTCTCCGCCGCCAGCTTCTCGGCATACGTGCCGACCGTGCCGCTGAGCGTCACGACGCCGTCCTTGACGGCAACGCCGATCTCCGTGGCGTGGACGCTCGGCTGCCACTTGAGCTCGTCGATCACATCCCGCTGCAGCTGCGTGTCGTTCATGATCCTTCTCCTTTCGCGGCCATCCTCCGTCCGCCGCGCACCCCGCGGGACACCCGGCGAGGTGGGGGAACTGCACGCCGCTGGGTGGGAGAAGGCCCGCCCCGGCGCGCGGGGCGCGGGGCGCGGGGCGCGGGGCGCGGCTAGCGTGCGCTTCATGAACATTCCCGCCACGAATGGCCGGGGGCATCATGGCCCTCGAGTCCCTCTTCCCCTGGGCCTCCTGGCGGCAGCCGCGGCGCTCGTCGCGGTCGCCGCCGCGCCGTCCGGCGGACCGCCGTCGTCCCCGACGCTGG
>DASUNQ010000314.1:0-4593 GCA_036277075.1 Thermoanaerobaculia bacterium | reverse complement strand
CGGCGCGGTGCTCCTCTTCGCCGCCTGGGCCAAGGCGCTCGACCCTGCCGCCTTCGCCGAGCAGATCCGCCTCGAAGGGCTGGACCGCTTCGTCGCGGCGGGGCCGCTCGCCCTGGCCGTCATCGCGCTCGAGGTGGGGCTCGGCCTGGCGCTCCTCCTCGGCGTCCGCCGCCTCTGGGTGCTGGTGCCGGCGGCAATTCTGGTCGCGTTCTTCCTGTTCCTCACCGGCAGGGCGTACTGGATGGACGTGCGCGGCATCGCGCCGCCGGAGGCCGCCGCCTGCGGCTGCTTCGGCAACCTGGTGCAGCGCACGCCGGCCGAGGCGTTCTGGCAGGACCTCCTGCTCCTGGTGCCGGCGCTGGCCCTGGCCTTCGTCGGGCGGCCGCGCGGCGGGCGGACGTTCCCGCCGCTCCGCGGCACGGCGGCCGTGCTCGCGGCTGTGGGCGCGGCGCTCTTCGCCTGGCGGTCGCCGGCGCTGCCGCTCGACGACCTGGCGACGCGGCTGAAGCCCGGGGTGGAGGTCGCCGACCTCTGCGCCGGCGCCGAGGGCGAGCGGGTCTGCCTCGACACGGTGGCCCCGGAGCTCGGCGAGAGCGAGCACCTGGTGGTGCTGGCCGACCTCGGGGACCCGGCGTTCGGCGCGGCGGTCGAGGAGCTGAACGCCTACGCCCGCGACGCCGCAGCTCCGTCGCTGGTGGTGCTGACGGCGGGCGCGCCCGAGGGGCACACCGCCTTCTACTGGCGCTGGGGGCCGGCCTTCCCGATCCGCGAGGCGCCGCTCGTCCTGCTGCGCCCGCTGTACCGCCGCCTGCCGCGCGCCTTCCGGGTGCGGCGGGGAGAGGTGACCGAAACCTATCCGGGGCTGGGCCCCGCGTTGACGCGCGAACGCACGAGAGGCGACAACCGATGACGCAGCCGATCCCGAGCACCCCCCGCCGCTCCGCGGCGCTCCTCCTCACGATGGCCCTGGCCGCCACGCTGGCCGGCGCCGGGCCGGGTGCCGCGCAGGTGCCGTCGGACGCCGTCCTGCGCGGCTTCCAGCCGATCGGCGACTACGTCCTGGCGGTCGGCGGCAAGGACGTCAAGGCCGAGATCTATCAGGCCGAAGCGGTGCCGGCGATCCTCGTCATCTCCTCCGCGCTGACCTCGCCGGTCCTGCTGCTGCCGCGGCAGGGCACGGTCGAGACGGTCCACATCATGAAGGTCGCCAAGCAGAAGGACGGCTCGATCGACCTCCTGGCCGACGCCGTGCTCGAGCCCCAGGGGCAGTTCCAGGCGGTGGGCGACGACGTGAGCTTCACCGCCGACGGCAAGCAGGCCCAGCTCAAGACCAAGCCGCCGCTGCTCGGCGCCAAGAGCGGCGCGGCCCTGCGCGCCTACTCGCCGAGCTACGTCCGCGGGGCCCAGACCTACAAGCCGAACGGGCAGCAGATCGCGGCGCTCAAGAAGGCGGCGAAGCCGGTCAAGGTGCGGGTCTTCTTCGGCTCCTGGTGCCCCTTCTGCAAGCAGTACCTGCCCTATCTCCTCAAGGTCGAGGAGCAGCTCAAGGGCTCGAAGGTGCAGATCGAGTACTTCGGGCTGCCGCGCGACCTCAAGAACCCGGAGGCGCAGCGCCTCAACGTGCGCGGCGTCCCGGTGGGCATCGTCTACGTCAACGGCCGCGAGGTCGGCCGGATCAGCGGCGACGGGTGGAAGACCCCCGAGGCGACGCTGGCGAAGATCGTCGCCCGCGGCTAGGTCACCCAGAGCCCGGCGCGAAGGCTTTCGCGCCTAGGAGGCGCCAGGACGTCCAGCGGGTGGACCCCGCCGTTGTGCCAGAGGGCGTCGGCGGCCTGCAGCTCTCCGGGCGACACGCAGCGGGAGACGCCGAGCTGGGCCAGCGCATCGACAAGCGCCCACGCGGCGCCTCCGGCGAGCGCCGCCCCCTGGAGGCGCCCGCGCCAGGGGGAGAGAAGCTCAGGTAGAGAGGAGAGGTCCGTGAGTCGGTGCACGCGTAGGGTGCGCAGGCCGGGCGAAGGGAGGAACGCCGGCCGGTCCTCCACGATCACGGTGCCCGCCGCGACGTCCTTCCTTACCTGAAAGCAATTCACGCCCCGCAGCTCCGCTTCGAGGCGGACCTGTTGCACGGCGGCCAGCTCGGCTGCCGTGGGCGGTCCCGGCGGCCAGCGGCCGGCTAGGTTCGCCAGCGCCGCCGTCAAGTGGCGAGCCAGCGCGGCGGCGTCGCCGTCGGTGTAGGCCGCGGCGACGGAAAGACAGCCGCGCTGGTCGAAGAGCGCTACGTCGGCCGCCAGCCCCGCCGCCGTCTCGGCGCTCACGGCTTCCGCGGCGATCACCGCCAGGCTCGTCTTCGGACCGTAGCCCACCACCTTTCCGGGCGCCCGCCGCGTGAGATCGTCGAGGCTCTCCCGCTCGCCGTAGGCGATCACCCGCTCGACGGCGGCGAGAACCGGCGCCTCGAGGGCGGGCTCGCCGCCAGGCCAGGTGACGGCGGCGAGGGCGCCGGCCAGGGAGGGCTCGCGTTGCCCGAGCGCGGCGACCAAGAACGGGGTGAGGAGTGGCTCGGCGGAGGGGGACTTCAAGAGAACGGGCCGGCGCAGGGCGAGCAGGCCGAGGAGCGGCTGCACGGCGAGGCCCGGGAGGTTCGCCGCGAGGACCACGAGCACGGGGCCGCCGCCCGGGCGAGCCCTGCGTCGCCGCACTTCCACCAGGAGCCGCGCGGCGGGCTCGCGGCCGACGCCGCCGAGCACCGACCGCAGCCCGGCCTCGGCCCCTTCACCCGAAAGTCGGCAGAGGCGGGGGAGCGCGGCCGCGAGCGCGGGATCGCGCGCGGCGGGCTCGCGGAGCTCCGCGACGCACTCCACCCAGGCGTCCAGGAGCCGTTCGTCCGTGAGCTCCGCCAGGGCCGGCGCGCCGGCGGCCAGCGTGGCCACGAGCCCCCCGAGCGCCTCCGGGGTCCAGACCGCCCCCTCGTAGCGCCCGCCCGCCCGTTCCCGCGCCTCGAACGAGGGCGCCGCAAGTCCCGGCGGCAGAGCGGCATCCCGCAGCACCGCCGCAGTTTACCGGCGAGCCCGCGGACGATAAGATGACCCGTCCTCGCCCGCGCAGTCCGGCAGCACGTGGAGGTCTCTCATGAACGTCGCCTTCCTGAAGCCCCCGATCGGCGGCATCCTCGGTCTCGAGATGCTCACCTTCGTCGAGCCGCTGGGGATGATCTGCGTCGCCGCCTGCCTGGAGGAGGCGGGGCACCGCTGCGCCGTCTTCGACCTGCGCATCGACGGCGAGGAGCGGGGCCTCACCCGCTGCCGCGACTTCGCGCCCCAGGTCGTCGGCCTGCAGTGCAACTTCACCACCGAGCGGCACCGCACGCTGCGTCTGGCGATGCGCGTCAAGCGCGAGCTGCCGGAGGCCTTCGTCGTGGTCGGCGGCCACGACGCCTCCCGCGAGCCGGAGTTCTTCATCCGCGCCGGCATCGACGCGGTGGCGATCGGCGACGGCGAGGAGGTCATGCCGCCGCTGATCGATGCCGTCGCGCGCGGCGGCGACCTGCGCCAGGTCCCCGGGCTGCTGCTCAACCTCGACGGCCGGCCCCACCCGACCGGCTGCGCGCCGATGCGCGCCGACCTCGACTCCTACCCCCTGCCGGCGCGCCACCTGATCGCCGAGTACGCGCCGCACTACTACATCAACTTCCGCAAGCCGCTGGCTCTGATCGAGATGGCCCGAGGCTGCCCCTTCAAGTGCAACTTCTGCTCGGTCTGGAAGTTCCACGACAGCAGCTTCCGCGAGAAGTCGCCCGAGCGCGTCGTCGCCGAGCTGCGGACGATCGAGGCCGACAACATCTTCGTCATCGACGACATCTTCTGGATGGACGTGCGGCGCAGCGAGCAGATCGCGCGCGCCATCCAGGCGGCGGGCATCCGCAAGTACTTCACCGTCCAGACCCGCACCGACATCATCTGCAAGTTCCCGCACCTGATCGAGCTGTGGAAGGGGTGCGGCAGCCTGGCGATCTTCCTCGGCCTCGAGTCGATCACCGACGCGGGGCTCGAGGCGGTCAACAAGCACAACACGGCGGCCAACAACCGCCGCGCCATCGAGATCCTCAAGGAGCTCGGCGTCGGCTTCACGCCGAACTTCATCGTCGATCCGGCCTGGGACCGCGAGGACTTCACGCGCTTGCGGGAATGGATCTCCGAGACCGGCGCCTACAACAGCGGCTTCTCGATCCTGACGCCGCTGCCGGGCACCGACCTCTGGGAGACGGCCAAGCAGGACGTCACGACCCACGACTGGGAGATGTTCGACATCGTCCACACGGTGCTGCCGACGCGCCTGCCGCTCGACGAGTTCTACGCCGAGTACTCGCGCCTCTGGCGGCACGCCCTGGAGGTGCGCTACCACTACCGCGGCAAGGCGCGCACCTACCTGCAGCTCGGCGCCGCTCTCGCCACCGGCAAGGTGAGCCTCGGGGCGGTGCGCAAGGGGATGAACATGGCGAAGGTCTTCAGCCGGCCCGAGACCTTCCTGCGCGCGCACCGCGGCGGCGAGGCCGCCGCCTAGCCCGACCGCGGCGTGCGGCGCCTGGTCGCAGCG
>DASUNQ010000313.1:0-3361 GCA_036277075.1 Thermoanaerobaculia bacterium | reverse complement strand
CTGGTTCCCGGGCACGCCGGCCTGCCGCCGGCTGGCCGACGCCCTCCTGCCGCCCGCCGCCGCCGCCTGGGCCGACCTCGCGGCCTGCCGCCGCTTCGACCGCCAGGTCGCGGCGCGCCTGCCGGCCGGGATCGACGCCGTCGTCGCCTGCGAGATCTCGGCGCTGGCGACCTTCCGCGCCGCCCGGCGCCGCGGCGTCGCGACGCTCCTGGACGCCCCCTCCTTCCATCATTGGGCGCAGGACCGCGTGCAGGAGCGCACGGCGCCGGCGGCGGTGCACCGGCGGGTGGCCGACGTCAAGGACGGGGAGATCGCCCTGGCGGACCACGTCCTCACCGTCTCCGAGCTGGCGCGGGAGAGCTACGTCCGGGCGGGCGTGCCGCCGGAGCGGGTCCACGCCCTGCCGCTCGGGGCGGACCTCGAGCTCTTCGCGCCCGCGGCGGCGGACGGCGCCGCCGAGCCCGCGCGCGACGGCTTCACCTTCCTCTTCGCCGGCGCCAGCCTCGGCCGCAAGGGCTTCGACCTCCTGGTCGAGGGGTTCGCGCGCGTCGCCGCCGAGGAGCCCTCGGCGCGGCTGCGGGTCGTGGGCCCCCGCGGCGACGCGGCGCACCTCCTCGACCGCCTGCCGGCCGCGGCGCGCTCGCGCGTGGCGGTCGTCGGGCCGCTGCCGCAGGCCGCGCTCGCCGCCGAGCTGCGCCGGGCCGACCTCCTGGTCCTGCCGTCGCGCCATGACTCCTACGGCATGGCGGTGGCCGAGGCGCTGGCCTGCGGCGTCCCGGCCCTGGTCAGCTCGATGGTCGGGGCCAAGGACTTGGTGCGCAGCGGCGAGAGCGGCTGGGTGGTGCCGGCCGGCGACGGCGCCGCGCTCGCCCGGCGCATGGTCTGGTGCGCGCGCCACGCCGCAGCGGTGCGCGCCCTGCGCCCCTCCTGCCGGCGAGCGGCAGAGGCCGCGACCTGGGAGAGCTACCACCGCCGGCTCGTCGACCTCCTGCTTCGGATCCTGCCGGCGCGGAGGGCGGCGTGAGGCTCCTCCACGTCGTCCCGACCTACCTGCCGGCCTGGCGGCACGGCGGCCCCATCCGCGCCGTTCACGGCCTGGCGCGCGCGCTCGCCGAGCGCGGGCACGAGGTCACCGTCTTCACCACCGACGTCCACGGCGGCGGCCGGCTCGACGTGCCGCTCGGGCGGCCGGTGCCGCTCGACAGCGTCGAGGTCTGGTACTTCCCCACCGCTCCGCCGCAGCGGCTCTACCGCTCGCCGGCCCTGGGGGCCGCGTTGGCGCGCCGGGCCGGGGCGGTCGACCTCCTCCACCTCCACTCCGTCTTCCTCTGGCCGACCCGCGTGGCGGCGCGCGCGGCGGCGCGCGCTGGGGTCCCTTACGTCCTCTCGCCGCGCGGCATGCTGGTGCCGGACCTGATCCGGCGGCGGGGGCGCCTGCGCAAGCTGGCCTGGATCCACCTCGTGGAGCGCCCGACGCTCGCCGGCGCCGCCGCGCTCCACGTCACCAGCGCGCTCGAGGGCGACGAGGCGCGGCGGCTCGGTCTGCCGCTGCCCCCGCTCGCCGTGGTCCCCAACGGGGTCGAGCCGCACGGAGAAGGGGACCTTGCCGAGGACGCCGGCGAGCCGCCGGCGGCGGTGCGCGACCTCCTCGCCGGGCCGCCGTTCGTGCTCTTCCTCGGGCGAGTGAGCTGGAAGAAGGGGCTCGACCGGTTGGTCGCCGCCCTGCCGCACGCGCCGGGAGCCGTCCTGGCGATCGCCGGCAACGACGAGGAGGGGTACCGTCCCGCGCTCGCGCGGCTCGCCGCGGCCCAGGGGGTCGCCGAACGCGTGATCTTCACCGGACCTGTCCACGGCGCGTCCAAGCGCGCCCTGCTCGCCGCCGCCCGCGCGCTCGCCCTGCCCTCCGCCTCGGAGAACTTCGGCAACGCGGTCCTCGAGGCGATGGCCGCCGGCTGCCCGGTGATCGTGACGCCGCAGGTGGGTCTCGCCGAGGTGGTGCGCGAGACCGGCAGCGGCATCGTCGCGGACGGCTCGCCCGAAGCTCTCGGCGGCGCCCTCCGCCGGCTGCTCGAGGACGCTGCGGCGGCGCGGGCGATGGGGCGCCGCGGCGCCGCGGCCGCCGCCCGCCGCTTCGCCTGGCCGGCGGTGGCGGCGGCGATGGAGGGCGTCTATGCCGAGGCCCTCGGCGGCGGCGCCCGGCGGCGCGCCGCGGGAGCGGGTGCTTGAGGATCGCCTTCCTCGTCGAGCGGCCGACGCAGTTCGAGGCGCCGTTCTACCGCCACGCGGCCCGCCAGGGCGGCGGCGAGCTGGTCGTGCTGTTCACCGACCCCGAGCCGGCGGCGCCGGCGCTCGATCCCGAGCTGGGGCGGGCCGTCGACTGGGGGATCGACCTGCTGGGCGGCTACCCGCAGGCCGTGCTGCCGCGGCGCGGCCGCGCCGGCTGGCTGCGCGAGCACCTCGCCGCCGGCGGGTACGACCTGCTGGTCACCAACGGCTACACGCGCCGCGTCTACCTGCTCGGCGCGGCGCTCGCCCGGCGGGCCGGAGTCGCCACCGGGCTCCGGCTCGATTCGGTCCTCTGGGGCGAATCGGGCGCGCGCCGCCGCGCCAAGCGGCTGTTGCTCTCGGGACTCCTGGCGCGCGCCTATGACCTGTTCTTCGGGGTGGGGAGCCGGACGCTGGAGTACCTCCGCGCGCACGGCGTGCCGCCGGAGCGGACCGCGCTCTTCCCCTACGCGGTCGACGTCGAGCACTTCCGCGAGCGCTCGCGGCGCGCGGCGGCCGAGCGGCGGGCCGTCCGCGAGCGGCTCGGCGTTCCTCTCGGCGCGAGGGTCGTCCTGTCGCTGGCGAAGTTCAGCTCCCGCGAGGCGCCGTGGGACCTCGTGCGCGCCCTCTCCCACCCGCCCTGCGACGGCGTGACGCTCGTCCTCGCCGGGGATGGACCGCAGCGCGGCGAGCTCGAGAGAGCCGCGGCCGAGCTCGCCCCCGGCCGCGTCCGCTTCCCCGGCTACGTCCCCTACCCCGAGCTCCCCGCCCTCTACGCCGCCGCCGACCTCTTCGTCCACCCGGCGCGGGAGGAGCGCTGGGGGGTCTCGGTGCAGGAGGCGCTGGCCTGCGGTCTGCCGGTCGTCGCCTCCTCGCGCGTCGGCGCCGCGCACGACCTCGTGCTTCCCGGCCGCAACGGCGCCCTCTACGCGGCGGGCGACGCCGAGGAGCTCGCCCGCCGGCTGGGCGAGGCCCTCGCCCTCCCGCCCGCCGCCGTGCGCGCCGCGAGCGACGGGGTGCTGGCGCGCTGGGACTACGCCGCGACCTGGCGCGGGCTGCTCGCCGCGGCCGAGCGCGTCGCGGCGCGAAGGGCGGC
>DASUNQ010000312.1:0-7527 GCA_036277075.1 Thermoanaerobaculia bacterium | reverse complement strand
CATGGCGAGAAGCGGGCGCTGCACGAAGCCGAGCATCGGAAGGCGGTCGAGCGGTGCGAGGCTCTCCAAGCGGCCTCGGCGGCGGCGGGCGAGCTTTTGAAGGACGTCAAGGCGTCGGCATCGGCTCCAGCGCGCAAGGACGTCAAGAGCGGCAGCTGGCACTGGATCGCCGACCTGCTGGAGCGCGTAATCGAGACCAAGGCTCCCGGCGAGGCCTTCGGCGCCACCTCGCTCGTCGACGAGATCCTCGAGCGCTGGGGCTCGAAGCTGCGTGACGGTATCGACATCCGAAGCGCTCAGACCACGCTCCGCCGCTGGGCCCAGGACGGCCTGCTCGACGTCGTCCGCAAAGGCCGCTCCCGCCACGAAGCGCTGTACACGAAACCGCGGGAATAGCTCAGGGCTTCCGCAGCTTCAGTCGCTCTTCGATCCCCCGCTTCGCCGCGGCAGCCAGCGGCGCCTTCGGATCGGCGGCGATCCGCTGCAGATCGGCAAGGGCCTTGTCGTCGCCGACCAGGCCGAGCCCCATCAGAGCGCGCTCGCGCCAGCCGATGGCGACGTTCGCGAGCTGGCGGTCGGCGTAGGCGTCGGGGGTCGTCGCGAGGAGCGTACGGGCCTCGTCGCCCATCATCTGCTCGCCGTTTTCGCGCAGCCAGGCCTGCCGCTGCTCGAACGCGATCTTCGCCACGGCGCGGTCCTGCTCGATGCGCTCGGGGGGCGGGCCAAGGCGGTAAGCCTCACGGAAGACCGGCTCCAAGCGGACGCCGACCGCGACGAGCTGGTCGATCAGGCGCCGCTTCTCCGCCGCTTCACAGTCCTTCTCGAGCCAGTTGACGACGAGGGCGCGGGTTTTGTCGTCGAGCTTCGCGAGCTCGGTCCAGCGATTCTCACTGGGCGGCTGAGCCTCGGCGCCGCGGCCGGCGAGCAGGGCCGCGAGGAGCCCGACGCCGGAGGCGGCGAGCAGGGAGAGGAAGATCTTGCGTTGTGGTCTCATGGTCTCTCTCCAGTCTAGTTCGCCGGCTAGTTCGCCGGGAAACTGCCGTCCGCCCAGAGCCGCCGCTGGATCGCGGGGCACTGGGCGCTGGCGGTGCCGAAGGCGCAGTTGCGGGTGATCTCGCCCGGGCGCGCGGCGTAGACCGCGTTCACGATCGAGCTCGGGTTGAGGTGGGCGCGGAACAACTGCCCCTCGCTCAGGAACTGGCGCTGAATGCTGCCGCTCCACATTACATTGGTATCGTCGAAGTTCGCGTTGCCGTCGCTGTGGGTCAGGCTGAACGCGTGGCCGATCTCGTGCGAGAGGAGCTCATCGAAAGTATTTTCGCCCATCGCGATCTGGGCGCCGAAATTCGACCAACCGCTGGTGGTCGCGCCGTTGACCGTTTCCACCCAGTAGATGTTGAGCCGCCCGGCGGTGAAGCCGATGTCGTCGCGCAGCGGCTGCCAGACCACGTCGCCCAAGTCGCCATTGGGAAAGGCGAAGTGGGCCGCCGCCTGCGGATCGGCGGTGGCGTCGATGACCTGGAACTGGCTGAAGTCGATGCCGACGCGCTCGGCGGCCCAGATCGCGGAGGTCCGGATGCACGCTTCGATCGCGTGCTGGCGCTGGGCGGCGAACGGCCCCTTGACGATCCAGACCGTCACCGGCACCTGGATGCGCGGCTTGAAATCGAGCGGGAACGCCTCGCCGCCTGCGTCGGTCCACGGCGTCGCGACGTAGCGCGGCGGCCGTTGCGAGGTGAAACCAATCGCCTCGTTGGTGGCTCCGGCGGACAGGTTGGTGACTTCGAGCGTCGCGGCGTTGGTCAGGAAGCCGCGGTCGTTGACGTCGCCGCCGCCGTCGCGGCCGTCGACCAGGACGCCGGCCTCTGAGCCCGCGCCGTTCGAGATGTCGAGCCGGTCGGTGCAACCCATGGCCGAGATCACCGCCGCCGACAGGGCTATCAGGTGCGCGAGCTTGAGCTTCGCCATTGCCAGTCCTCCTCCTCCCGCTCGAAAGAATCAAGCGGATCGACTGGTTGGGCGCCTGCCTTGGATAAGAAGTTACGGCCGAACATCAATCCACGAGATCCACGAGCGCTGTAGAATTGAGCCATGATGTCGTACAAACGGCTCGCGAGGATGGGAGAGGCCGGCTCCGGTCACGACGACGAAGCCATCCTCGCGGCCTTCATGTCCTACTTCCCCAGCTATAACGCCGAATATAACTTCGAGGCGTTCCTCGGAGCCGCGTGCGCCATCGGCCGCCATCGACCGCACCTGCTCGAGCGGTTGCTGCCCAAGGCGATCGATGCCGCCGTGTGCCTGGGCGCCGACTCGATGGACATCTTCTGGCGCTGGGCCGAGCAGGTCGCAGTCCGCTCTTTGGAGGTGCCGCCACCCATCGTGCCGAACTTCACCGAGGAAACCCTTGCGTTTCTCCGCCACGAGCTGCGCGAACAGGAGCCGCTGGTGTCCCGCCTGCTTCAGGAGCGGCTGGCCGAGCCGAACGACTGAATGTTGTTCCTGGCCCATCGGCTGCATGCAAGCGGAGCAGGAGGTGGGACATGGCCAGCGAGCACATTGCAACGTATCTGAATGACCATCTGGCGGGCTCGGTAGTCGCCCTCGAGCTCCTGGAGCACCTCGAGACGGCGCATGCCGGCACGGAGGTGGGGCGGCTCGCCGCCGAGGTGCGCGCGGAGGTGGAGGCGGATAGCCAAGTTCTCGAATCGATCATGGATCGGCTGGAGGTCGCCCGCAGCCGCACGCGAAGGGCGGCGGCCTGGCTCGGGGAGAAAGCCGCCGAGCTCAAGCTGCGTCTGGACGACCCCACAGGCGGTTCGCTGCGGCTGTTCGAATCCCTGGAGGCCCTGTCGCTCGGGATCGAAGGGAAGAGGTCCCTGTGGCGGGCCCTGGCCGCCGCGGCCGAGGAGGCTCCTGATCTCCGGTTGGCCGATTATCAAGATCTGATCCGGCGCGCCGAAGAGCAGCGCAGCCGGGTGGAGACGGCGCGGCTGGAAGCCGCCAGAAGGGCGCTGGCCTGAGCTGGCCGCCCCGGTTCACTGGCGGGGGGCGTTCAGCGTCTCCAGCTTCTTCCTCTGCTCGGCGAGGGGCGGCACGTTCCATTTCGCCCGCTCCTCGTCGGTGATCGTGGGATCGACGTCCCAGAGGACCCAGCGGTCGTCCACCTTCTTGAACTGGGTGCCATAGAGCTGGGGCTTGCCCTGCCACATGAGGGAGCGGTCCTTGGACGCGGCGGCCAGCCACTTGGCGCCACCATTCTCCGGGTCCAGCTCGACGGCCTTCGAGGCCAGACGGTGCGCCTCGTCGTACTCGGGCACCTCGGTGCCGTGCTGATAGACCATGGCCGCGTGGTAGTAGTCCGCAGAGGTGGTGGCTCCCCCCTTGTCCACGATCTCGCGGACCCGGGCGCGGCGCTCCGCATCCCGCTGTGACACGGCCTGCCAGTCGATCTTGGCGTTCGGACCCGCTTCGCGGTCGGCCTGGTCTTCCTTGTACAGGCGCTCGAGCTCGGGGTTGTCCGCTCTGAGAGCTCCCGCCGCCAGGAGCACCAGGATTGCCGCCAGGATGATCGTTCGCTGCTTCATCGGCTTTCTCCTCCTGCCTCTACTCTACTCCTCACCAGGATACCCCCGGATGCGCGAGTCCCCGACGAAGGGAATGTGGATGTAATCGGTGGAGCAATACCCGCCTTTTTCGCAGGCCTTGAACAGTGCCTCGCTCCACTCGTTCAACGTATAGATGTCGGAGTCGAGCTGCTCCGACACCTTGCGGAACGAGGAGACGGCGCCGTTCAGCCCTCCCTGGATCATGAGCAGGTCCTCCGAGACCGCGAACAGCTCGGCGAGCTCCGCGGTCCCGAAGGTCACCGCGGCGATCACCCCGCTCGCCTGTCGGGAATTGAGGATGTTGAGCGCGGCCTCCCGCTTGAGGCGGACGAGATTGAGCGTGTGTTCGAGCGATTCGATCCGTTCACCCAGGTCCCGCCGCAGATCGGTCAACTGATCGAGCAGGTCGGCCACGTGGCTTCCCGCCTGGCCCGCGGAAAGCGGATCGGCGCTGGCCCCCATCAGGCGATAGGTGCTGACGCCGACCGATTCCGAAAAGGTTTCGTAGCTGGATGCGAGGCCCTCTGCCTCCTTGCGCAGCGCGTTCGCCTGCGCAATCTGGGAGTTGAGGATGAATCCTCCTCCGGCAAGCTTGCTGCGCGTCATGCCCATGAACTTGTCGAGCGTCTTCAGCGCGGAGACGCCTTGAAGGACCTGGGACGCCGTCCCGAGGACGCGCGCCGCCTTGAGGAGCCGCATGTCGGTGGCGGCCTGGCGCGCCGCCTCGCGGGCGATGGAACGGGCCGCGCTGCCGGAGGAGCCCCCGCCGGACGGCGGCTTGATCGGTCCCGTGGGGCCGGATGGCGCCGGGGTTTTGCCGGGACCCGGCCCGCCCCCTCCCGACGGCGCTGGTGGCGTCCTCTTGACGACTCCGCCCACCGTGATCTCCACCTCGCCGAGGTTCAGGAGCTTGCGCGCCACGCGGTAATCCTCCCCCGCTTTCTGGCCCACGAGCGGGGTCGACACGGTTTCCGGGGCGACCTTGACGCCAAGCTGCTTTTCGATCATCGAGGCCTGCTTGCGGAAGGCCCGGTCGAGGCTCCACACCTCGGCGCCGATCGCCTTGGCCTGGGCCACATGGGCGAGGTCCTGCGCCGAGATGTTGCCTTTCATCTTCGCAATATTGGTGTCATGGACCGCGATGCGGTCGGGCGCCGCTCCCGAAGGCGCGACCTCGATGCCCAGGTCCTGGAGAAGCAGGCGGTTGGCGGCGGCCGTGCGCGGGAGGTCCGGCCCCACGCCGGCGATCATGGTCCCCGGCTGGGAGGTCAGCTCGTTGAAAGCCTGCCGGCTGATGTAGACCGTGGCGCTACCGCGCAGCGCGAGGAGCGTCTTGGCGGCCTGCGCGTTGCCGCGGTTGATCTCGCCGATGACGTTGGCATCGATCAGGATGGTGCGTCCGCCGCCCTGGCCACCCGCGGGTCCACCGGGAGCAGGCTGCCGCTGGACCGTACCCGTCCCGAGCATCCGCTGGACGGCCTGGTTGCCCACGGTGCTCTGCATCTGGAGGACCGGGTGGGCCGGCCGCTCCGCGTTCTGGGCGGCGGGGCAGATGGCCCTCCGTCCCTGTCCCTGCTGCTCCTTTGCCTTCGAGTCCCGGACCGGTCCCCCCATCCTGCTGCCTCCTCGTGCGTTGAAACGTAGGGATATCCCACTACGGTCTACGCAAATGGCCCACAGAACCCGCCATCATCCGCCTCGTGGGCTCTCGATGAGTGCGAAGCTCCCGAGGAGGCTCTTTTGCTCCGAATTGAGGCCAGGATGCTCCTAAAATGAGGCTGGCGGTACTTCGTCCATGGGTGGATGCTCCGAAAACGTGTGTACTTGGAGCATGCGAACGTACGAGGCGAGGAACTGTTCCGGGCTGGGAGCCGTCTAATTCCAGGGAGGTATCGATATACAACCTTTAAAGACGGTAGGGTTAGTCCTGGCTCTGACGGTCTCATGCGCCCGTCCGGAGAAGCCGCTCAAGGTGCCCGACCTTGAAGAGGTGGTCTCCGTCGGAGTTCTCCATCTCGAAGAGCCCGACGTGTTCTGGAACTACGAGATCACGGACGCCAGGCGGATCGACGAGCTCCTCACGCACTTCAGGAAGCACAACACCGGATTCCGTGCCGATACACGCCTCCACGAATGGATTCACGGTCCGCGCCATCATCATGAGTACGCGCTCGCCTTCAAGGGAGAGGAGGACACGCCGCTGATGGTCTGGATCGGATCCGACTGGCTGGGCGGTATGGATCTGCGAAAGGGCGAACCCTGGACCGAACGTTATCGATGGCTCAGCCCAGAAGAGCGCCAGGACCTCCTCGCCATGATCGGCGAGAGGGATCGTCATGTTGCCGACCCTCGGCCATAGCGAGTTGCGCCAAGCATTTCGCGGGCCCTACCGCACGGCGCGCCGCTGCCAGAACTCGCTCCCGGGCCAGCGCCGCTCTTCCGAGTAGTAGCGCGCTCTCATTCGCGAGTAGCTTTCGAACTCTTCCTGGATGAACTTCCGGTAGCGCCGGAGCCCCCGCTCGTCGCCTTTCGTCAGCAGGTCGCCGACGGCGTAGGAGGCGAAGACGCCGGAGCGCAGACCTTTGAGGATGCCGGAAGAGGAGAGGGGGTCGAAAAGCGAGGCAGCGTCGCCGACGGCGAGCCAGCCCTCCCCCACTGCCGGATCGAGACGGCGCGAGGGCGTGGCTCGGACCAGGACCGGGCCTTGGGGCTCGGCTCCTCGCAGAGCCTCTTTCACGCTCTCCGTGGAGTCGAGCAGGCTCGACCAGGAAGTCGTGTCAGTCAGCTTCATTCGGCGGGCGAGGTCGGAATCGGTCAGGCAGGCGACGATCCGCGCTCCTCCTGGCAGACCCGAGGTGTACCACCAGCCTTCGGAAAAGGCTTCCACCAGCGTGCGCGGATCGCGGTCTTCCCGATCTTCGAAGAAACGGGCGAAGCCGGTCAGGCGGTCGGAGGCCATGAAGCGGGCTCCCCGGCGGCGGGCGAAGGCGGCGGCGGAGCCCGTGGCATCGATCACGTAACGGGCGGTCAGTTCGTCTCCGTTGGACAGTCGGAGACGCCAGCCTTCCTTCGAATCGATCAGGCGGGTACGGTGCAAGAGATGCACTCCCCGGCGCTCGGCTTCGGCGGCGAGGAGGGCGTCGAAGGCGGCCCGGTCAAGGTGCCAGCCGTTGCCGCTGGCGTTGAAAAGGAAATCGTTCTCATGCGGAGTTGAATCGCCCCAGGCCGCGGCCGTGCCGTAGACCTCGGAGTGATTCCCGGCGAGGAAGGCGTCCCAGATGCCGAGGTGCCGGAGCAGGCGGCCCGCGAGCGGCGAGAGGGTTTCGCCGATGCGAGGCTCTTCATATCCGGTCCCCTCGACGAGCATGACGGAGAGACCGGGCGCGTGCGAGCGCAGGGAGAGGCCGGCGGCGCAACCCGCCGGACCCCCTCCTACGATCACGACGTCGGCCATGTCGCTCAGACGTCCTCTTCTTCCTCTTGCTGGGCGCTCTCGGTGCGCTCCACGCTGATGTACTTCTGATCGGGGGGCAGCTCGGTCGGCAGGACGTCGCCCGGCGGCAGGTAGGGATTGCGCACGACGAAGCCCAGCTTCCACCACTCCGTCACCATCTTGAGGTCTCCGGCGTTCGTGCCGGGGATGCCGCGGCTCCAGTCGACCCAGATGTACGACGGCTTGCCGTTCGAGAAGCCCGATACCTCATAGGTCTGAAGCGGCCGGTGCGCCGGCCACCAGAGCGTCTCCCAGACCCGTTGCTCGCGCTTCATCATCGAGTCGTGATCGCTGTCCGGATCGATCACGTTCCAGTCTTCGTAGGTGATGTCGATCGGCTGCGTCGTGCATGCGTTGAAGTCGGCCTGCCACGGCAGGGCCATGTACATGGTCAGGTCTCCGGGCTGCAGGCCGACGTCGAAGTTG
>DASUNQ010000311.1:0-8159 GCA_036277075.1 Thermoanaerobaculia bacterium | reverse complement strand
TTCAGGGGCTCTGAGCTCCGCGATGACGCCGCTCGTCGAGGTCCGCGGGCTGGTGCGCCGCTTCGGTCCCGTCGCGGCGCTCGACGGTCTCGGCTTCGAGATCGCGGAGGGGGAGTGGGTGGCGGTCACCGGCCCCTCGGGGTCGGGGAAGACGACACTGCTCAGCGTCCTCGCCGGCCTCGACCGCCCCACCGCGGGCACCGTGCAGGTCGGCGGCACCGACCTCGCCGGCCTGCCGCCGCGCGCCCTCGCGGCGTACCGCCGGCGCAGCGTCGGGCTCGTCTTCCAGCAGTTCCACCTGATGCCGTATCTGACCGCGCTCGAGAACGTCATGCTGGCGCAGTACGTCCACAGCATGACCGACCGCGCCGAGGCGGCCGAGGCGCTCGCCCGCGTCGGGCTCGCCGACCGCCTGCACCACCTGCCGGCGCAGCTCTCCGGCGGCGAGCAGCAGCGGGTCTGCCTGGCGCGCGCGCTGATCAACCACCCGCCGCTGGTCCTCGCCGACGAGCCGACCGGCAACCTCGACGCCGCCAACCAGGCGGTGGTGATGGCGCTCCTCGCCGACCTCCACCGGCGCGGCCATACGGTGGTGCTCGTCACGCACGACCCGGCGCTCGCCGCCCGCGCCGGCCGCGAGCTGCGGCTCGAGCACGGGCGTTTCGCGCCGCTGCCGCAGGGCGAGGCGGCCCCCGACCGCCTTCTCGCCGACCTGTGGCACGCGCTTGAGGAGGAGGGAGTGCGGGTGCCGACGACGCGCGCCGGCGTGCCGAAGCTGCTGGCCGAGGGGTTCCTCGGCGCCGAGACCGGCGCCGGCGTGGCCTTCACGCCGGCCGGGCGCGAAGCGGCCCTCGGCGCCGTGCGGCGGGTGCGGCTGGCGGAGGCGCTCCTCGCCCGCACTCTGGGCCGCTGCGCGACCGAGTGCGGCCGCGAGACGCCGCTCGCCCCCGGCTGGGAGGAGCAGGTGGCGGAGTTCCTGGGCCGGCCGGAGCTCTGCCCGCACGGGCGGCCGATCGGCGAGGTGGGGGCGTGAGGGGGCCGAGAGCGATCGCGACGGCGGCGCTGGCGCTCGCCGCGGCGAGCGTGGGCGCCGCCGCGGTGCCGGCGGGGTCGCAAGCGGCCCGCGTGGAGCGCCGCCTGGGCCTCATGGGCACGACGCTCGCGCTGACGGTCGAGGCCCGCGACCGCGCGACGGCGCTGGCCGCCAGCGAGCGCGCGGTGGCGGCGTTGGAAGCCACGGAAGCGCGGCTCTCTACCTGGCGAGACGACACCGAGCTGGCTCGCCTGAACCGCGCCGCGATCGGGAGAACGATTCCGCTCTCCGCCTCCCTCGCGGCGGAGCTGGCCGCGGCGCGCAGGTGCTGGGAGGAGACCGAAGGCGTCTTCGATCCGGCGATCGGCGAGCTGGTCGCGGCGTGGGGCTTGCGGACTGGCGGCAAGATTCCGGGTAAGGAGGAACAGGCGGAGGCGCGAGCGGCGGGAGGGATGGACGGCCTTCGTGTCTCGCCCTCGGCCGCCGTGCGCCTGCGCGATGGCGCCGTGATCGAGGAGGGCGGCTTCGGCAAGGGCGCGGGCCTCGCGGCGGCGCTCGACGTCCTGTCTTCCCTACCCGGAATCCGTTCCGCCGTCCTCGACCTCGGCGGCCAGCTCGCGCTCCTCGGCGCCGGCCGCCGCGAGGTGCTGATCGCCGACCCGCGCCGGCGCGACCGGCCGGTCCTGGCGCTCGCCGTCGAGGCCGGCTCCGTCTCGACGTCGAGCGACTCCGAGCGGCCCGGCCACCTCCTCGACCCGCGCACCGGCGCGCCGGCCGCGGACTTCGGCAGCCTCACCGTCTGGACGGCCGATCCGCTGCGCGCCGACTGCCTCTCGACCGGGCTCTTCGTGCTCGGGCCGGAGCGGGCGCTCGAATGGGCGGCGGCGCGGCCGGACGTCGAGGTGCTGGCGTTGGTGAGAGAAGGCGAACGACTGCGCGCGCTCGCCACGCCCGGCCTCGCCGGGCGATTGCGGCCGCTGGTAGAAGGGATCGAGGTCCGGCAGGAGAGCTAAACCCGGGACGGAGGGTGGCGGCTGCCAACCGGTGTCCACCCACCGTCCCTTGACCCGCGCGGGCGAGCCCGCGCGAGCACGAGGAGGATACAGATGTCGGAGCTTTTCGCGAAGGGTGTGGGCCGGCGTCGCTCGGCCCTGCTGGTCCTGGCGCTGGTTGCGCTGCTCGGCGCGGCCTCGCCGCTCGCGGCCCAGGAGGTGGAGGGGGACCCAGCGACGGAGCGCGACCGGCTGGAGGCCCTCGAGCAGGAGGTCACGGAGCTCCGCGCGGAGATCGAGCGCCTCAAGCGCGCGAGCCCGCAAGCGGGTGAGCCGGCGCCCGAGGACGGCCGTCTCGCGGAGCTCGAGCGGCGCATCGACGTGCTCGCCGAGGAGATCGAGAAGCTGACGCTCGGCGAGGCGGCGGCCCAGGCCGACCGCGGCGAGTTCGGCCTCGGGCCGGCGGCCTCGAAGGTCTACCGCACGGGCGAAGGGCTCTCGGTCGGCGGCTACGGCGAGCTGCTCTACGAGGGCTTCGACTCGGCGCGCGACGACGGCGCGCGATCGGGCCGCACCGACCGCTTCGACCTCCTGCGCGGCGTCCTCTACTTCGGCTACAAGTGGAACGACCGCTGGCTCCTCAACTCGGAGATCGAGTACGAGCACGCCTCGACCGGCGAGGGCGGGGAGGTCTCGGTCGAGTTCGCTTACGTCGACTACCTCTGGCGGCCGGCCCTCGGCCTGCGCGCCGGGCTGCTGCTGGTGCCGATGGGTTTCTTGAACGAGCTGCACGAGCCGACGGTCTTCCTCGGCGCGCGGCGCCCGAGCGTCGAGAACGCGCTGATCCCGACGACCTGGCGCGAGAACGGGCTAGGGGTCTTCGGCGACGCCGGCGCGGTGACCTACCGCGCCTACGTCGTCAACGGGCTCGACGCGACCGGCTTTGCGGCGGGCGGGCTGCGCGGCGGGCGGCAGAAGGGCGCGCAGGCGAAGGCGGAGGACTTCGCCCTGGTGGGACGGCTCGACTGGCGACCGGTGCCCGGCCTGCTCCTCGGCGGCTCCGCCTACCTCGGCGACTCTGGGCAGGGGCTGCGCGGGCCGCGCGGCGGGCTGGGCGTCGGCACGCGGATCGTCGAGGCGCACGCCGAATGGCGGTGGCAGGGGCTGGAGCTGCGCGGGCTGGCGGCGCGCGCGGAGCTCGACGAGGTGGCGGAGCTCAACGCCGCGCTCGGGCTGACCGGCGACCGCTCGGTGGGGGAGGAGCTGGAGGGCTGGTACGCGCAGGCCGGGTACGACCTCTTCTCGCGCTGGGGGCGCGGCGAGCAGTCGCTGACCCCGTACGTACGCTGGGAGGAGCTGGATACACAGGCCGCGGTGCCGGCGGGGTTCCGGGCGAGCCCGGCGAACGACGTGGAGACGCTGACGCTCGGCGTTGCATATCAGCCGATCGACGCCCTGATCCTCAAGGTCGACCACCAGGACGTGGACAATGGAGCCGGGACTGGAGTGGACCAGCTCAACGTGTTGCTGGGGTACATCTTTTGAGAAAAATTGTCCTCGCGGGGGCATTCACGTTCGTGTCGCTGGCCGGAGCGGCGCAGGCGAAGGTGTTCCTGACGGTGGACGAGGCGCTGCGGCTGGCTTTTCCGGGCGCCGAGGTGGAGCGGCGGACGAGCTACCTCACGCAGGCGCAACGGGCGCGGGCGGAGGAGCTTGGCGGCGTGGACGTGCCGTCACGGCTCGTCTACAGGTACGACGCGACGGCGTCGGGCCGCGCGGCGGGCACGGCCTACTTCGACACGCACCGCGTCCGCACCCTCCCGGAGACCGTGATGGTGGTGCTCGACGCGGCGGGGAGGGTGCGGCGCGTCGAGGTGCTGTCGTTCGACGAGCCCCCGGACTACCTGCCGGGCGGCGCCTGGTACGGCCAGTTCGCGGGCCGCGGGCTGGACCGCCGGCTGGCGCTCGAGCGCGACATCCGCCCGATCACCGGCGCCACGCTCACCGCGCGCGCCACGACCGCCGCGGTGCGGCGTGTGCTGGCGGTCCACCGCGTGCTCCGGGAGAGCGCCGAGTGAGCCGCTTCGAGGCCTGGCTCGCGCACCTCGCCACGCTGCTCGTCGGCGGCACCGGCCTGGTCTACGCCTGGATGCGCTACCTCCTCCAGCCGCTCGAGCCGTTCGCGGTCGTCAACCACCCGCTGCAGCCCGCGGTGCAGCACCTCCACGTCCTCCTGGCGCCGCTGCTCGTCTTCGTGGCCGGACAGATCTGGTACCGCCACGCCTGGATGCACTGGAAGAAGGGGGTGCGGCAGCGGCGGGGGAGCGGCGCCGCGCTGGCGCTCACGCTGGTGCCGATGGTGACGTCAGGCTACCTGATCCAGACGACGGTCTCGGACGGCTGGCGCATGACCTGGATCGTCGTCCACTGCGCCGCCTCGGCGCTCTGGCTGCTGGGCTACCTCGGCCACCAGCTCCGGGAGCTGGTCCCGGCGCTCCGCCAAGGACAACTCGCGGAGCCGGCTCAGGAGGGGAGCTGGCCGTCGCGGCAGACCAGCCCTTCGAGCACGGCGGCGAAGGTGGCGCGCATCTCCCGCGGCCCGAACCCCGCCGGGTAGCCGACCCGCTCGGCGAGCAGGCGGTCGCGGAGCAACCCCTCGAAGGCGCCGATGAGCGCCGAGCGGGCCGCTTGGGGGTCCATGCCGCGGCGCAGGTCGCCGCTCTGCCGCAGCTCTTCGAGCAGGTTGTCGAGCACCTGCACGAGCTGGAGGAAGCCCCGCGACAGCACCACGATCTGGCCGCGCCGGCGCATGCGCCGCCCTTCGAGCAGCATCAGCGTGCGCAGGTCGTCGTCGCGCTCGAAGCCGGCGAAGAGCGCCTCGGAGAGGGCGCGGAGCCGGGCCATGGGGGGAGCCGGGCTCTCGAGGACGCGGGCGATACCTTGCCCCATCCGCCCCCAGGCGTCCTCGAAGATCGCGTCGAGGAGCCCCTCCTTGCCGCTGAAGTGCTTGATGAGCTGGGACTCGCTGGTGCCGGCGGCGCGCGCGATGGCCGCAGTCGTCGTGCTCTCGTACCCTTCGCGGGCGAAGAGCTGGCGGGCCGCCCGCAGGATGCGATCGTGGGAGGAGAGCTCGGAGACGT
Source organism: Thermoanaerobaculia bacterium (assembly GCA_036277075.1). GTDB lineage: Bacteria > Acidobacteriota > Thermoanaerobaculia > Multivoradales > UBA5704 > DASUNQ01. The sequence goes on along the minus strand of DASUNQ010000311.1, from coordinate 2,994 downwards.
CCGGCGCCTGGGGCGCCGCACTGAGGGTGGACTCGCGCATGGCGGCGGAATGATAGGGGCCGTTCCCGAGTTTGGCAATAGTCGTACTACTACTATTGACACCGGCGCCCGGCGCTGCCATAATGCAGAGGTCCAGCGCCTTGCACGCCGCTTGCAACGCCTTCTGCGCTTGGCTGTTGGGGGGGATCGATGAAACGGACAGCCGTTTCCCTTGCTTTCGTGTTTCTCGCCGTTCCGGCGCTCCACGCCCAGGGGATCGTCAACCCGGTCGTCAGCGGCGACACGCTGACCGCGCGCATCGAGCTCGCCGGCGGCATCGGTGCCGACCTGACCATCGCCTTCGAGCGCGCCGTGGGTCTCACTCCGGCGGCGCTCGGCCTCTCGGCCGTCCTCGTCAGCCCCACCGATCTCGGCCTCCTCTCGCGCCTGCCGCAGGTGAACGTCTCGATCCCCACCGGATTCCCGGTGCTGCTGACGATCGAGCCGCCGGCCGGCGGCGGGCTCTCCTTCAGCGGCCTCGCCGCGGTCAGCCTCCACACCCACAACCTGCCCTTCGCGCCGAACTCCCCGCTCCGGCTCTTCCGCGCCACCGGCGGCGGCCGCTTCGAGGACGTCACCGAGACGATGGGCATGGGCAGCTACCGCGTGCGCGGCTCGAGCGGTGGCTTCTCGCAATGGCTGATCGTCGCCGACGTGCGGCAGATCAACGCCGTCGTCGGCAAGAAGTTCGACCGCCTGGAGGACCTCCTCGCGACGCACGAGGCGCAGATCGCGCCCGCCGTCTACTCCGACCTCGCCGATCACCTGATCGCGGCGCGCGCCGCCTACGATGCCAATGCGCTGGTCGCGGCGGTGCAGGAGGTCGAGGCGTTCGCCGCGGCGGTCAAGGAGCACAGCGGCAGCATCCCGGACGTCTGGCGCTCCGCGGGGGACATCGTGAACGTCGCCGGCGAGCTTCGCGCCGCGGCCTCGACCCTGCGCTTCAGCCTCAACCTCCAGAGCAACTCCGGCGGCGGGCTGCTGTAGGGCTTACCGATCTGTGAGAGGCTGAGCGCCGGCATGGCCGCGCGCCTGATCCTCCACCTCCCGATGGGTCCGGCCCGGGTCGTCGACCTGGCGGAAGACCGCGAGCAGGTCGTCGGGCGCGAGACCGGCAGCGACGTGCCGCTCGACGACGAGCGGGTCTCCCGCCAGCATGCCCGTTTCACCCCGCCGGCCGGCGCCGGCGAGCCCTGGACGGTCACCGACCTCGGAAGCAAGAACGGCACGGCCGTCGACGGCTCGCCGGTCCAGGCAGCTCCCCTCCCCGACCGCTGTTGGGTCAACTTCGGCGGCCTCCTCGCCCGCTTCGAGCGGGTCGAGCGCCTGGAGACGGAGGACGAGCGCCTGCGCCGCTGGCGCACCTCCCTCGACCTCTCGCGCGGCCTGGCGCCGGCCGAGGGGCTCGAGCGGCTGCTGCGGCGGATCCTCGACTCGGTCCTCGCCCTCTCCGGCGCCGAGCGCGGCATGGTCCTGCTCGCCGAGCCGGGCGGCGACCTGACGATCGCGGCCACAGCGGGCTTGAGCTCCATTGACCTCGCGCACGCCGAGTTCTCCGGCAGCGTCGCCGCCGTCGAGCGGGTGCTCGCCACCGGCCGGCCGGTCGCCACCTCCGACGCCCGCACCGACGCCGTCCTGAGCGAGCGGCCGAGCGTCCTGCGCGAGGGCATCCGGGCGCTCCTCTGCGTGCCGCTCAAGGTGCTCGACCGCTTGGCCGGCGCCGTCTACGCCGACAGCCGCCGCCCCGGCGCCGCCTTCACCGAGCTCGACCTCGAGATCCTCGAGGGCCTGGCCTCGCAGGCCGGCATGGCGATCGCCGTCGCGCGGCTCGACCACGAGCTGCACGCGCTCGCCTCCGAGCTCGAGCAGGAAGGCCCCGCCGGCCGCTCCTGGAGCGAGCGCTTCGAGGAGGTGCTCGACCGCTCGCTCGGCCCGCACCTCCAGCTCGGGCGCGCCGCCGAGCAGCCCGCCGGCACGACCGCCACGACCGACGAGGGGACCTGGCACGGCGTGCTCGCTCGCCACCGCCGGGCGCTCGGGGTCGAGGGGTGAGCGCCGCGGCCACCCGCACCAGCAGCGACGGCCCGCGCCGCCTCGCCCCCGGCACTCTCCTCGCCGGCCGCTACCGCGTCCTCGAGCTCGTCGGCGTCGGCGGTATGGGGATCGTCTACCGCGCGCTCGACGAGCAGCTCGGCGTCGAGGTCGCGGTCAAGACCCTGCGCGGCGACTTCGCGGAGGACGCCGTGCTCCTCGACCGCTTCCGCAAGGAGCTGATCCTCGGCCGCCAGGTCACCCACCGCAACGTCGTCCGCATCCACGACATCGGCAGCGACGGGCCGCTGCACTTCCTGACCATGGACTTCGTGCGCGGTCGTTCGCTGCGCGAGGTGCTGGAGGAGGGGGGGGCGATGCCCCCCGAGCGCGCGGTACCGATCGTCCGCCAGCTCGCCGAGGCGCTCGACGCCGCCCATCGCGAGGGGGTCGTCCACCGCGACCTCAAGCCGGCCAACGTCCTGCTGGCCGACGAGGACCGCGCCTACGTCACCGACTTCGGCGTCGCGCGCTCGCTGCGCTCGGCCGGGCTCACCCGCCCCGGCTCGGTCATCGGCACCCTCGACTACCTCTCGCCTGAGCAGGCCAAGGGGGAGGAGGTAGACGGCCGCAGCGACCTCTACGCGCTCGGCCTCCTGCTCTTCGAGATGCTGACCGGCAAGCTCCCCTTCGCCGGCGGCACCGACACCGAGGTCCTGGCGCAGCGGCTGGCCGGGCAGCCCCGCGACCTGACGGAGGCCGGCGTGGCGGCGCCCCGCGGCCTGCGCGCCGCACTCCGCCGCCTGCTCGCGCGCGACCCGGCGGACCGCTATCAGACCGCCGCCGAGCTCCTCGCCGACCTCGACGGCGGCGCCGCGACCGGCCTCCGCGCCCCGCTGCGCCTCTCGCGGCGCGCCCGCCGCG
>DASUNQ010000310.1:0-22790 GCA_036277075.1 Thermoanaerobaculia bacterium | reverse complement strand
CGGCGTCGCGCTCACGCCGCCGCCTCGCCGCGCGCCCGCGGGGCGCGCTCGGCGAGGGCGGCGCGGTAGACCTCCAGCGTCTTGCGCGCCGTCTTCTCCCAGCGGAAGTCCTCGGCGCGCCGCGCGCCCAGCCGGGCCAGCGCCGCGCGGTGGTCGGGGTCGGACATGCAGCGGGCGATCGCCTTCGCCATCCCCTCGACGTCGAGCGGGTCGACGAGGTGCGCGTACCCTTCGGCCACCTCCTTGAGCGCCGAGGTGTTCGAGGTGATGACCGGCACGCCCGAGGCCATCGCTTCGACCACCGGCAGCCCGAAGCCCTCGTAGAGGGTCGGGTAGAGGAAGAGCGTCGCCCCCTGGTAGATCGCCGGCAGCACCTCCTGCGCCACGTGGCCGAGGAGCCGCACGCGGTCGCCGAGCCCCAAGTGCTGCGCCCGCTGGCGGATCTTGAACTCCTGGCTGCCGCGGTCGCCGACGCAGACCAGCGGCGCCTCGAAGGGGGCGAGCGCGAGGGCGCGGGCGTAGGCCTGCACGACGCGGTCGAGGTTCTTGTGCGGCTTGGGGTTGCCGACGAAGAGGAGGTAGGGGCGGCTGAGGCCGAGGGCGTGCAGCCGGCGCTCCAGCTCGTCGTCGGGCAGGCGCTTGCGGAACTCCTCCTCGACGCCGTTGTGGACGACGTGGATCTTGTCCCCCTCGACGTCGAAGTGCTCCTGGAGGTCGGCCTTGGTGGCCTGCGAGACGGCGAGGATCCGCGAGCCGCGCTCGAGGCTGCTGCGGATCATCCGCTGCGCGTAGAGGAAGGCGAGGGTGTTGGGGAGGAACTCGGGGTAGAGGAGGTGGATGATGTCGTGGATCGTCACCACGCAGCGCGGATGGACGTAGACCGGCAGCACGTAGTGCGTCGCATGGTAGAGGTCGAGGTCGAGGCGCAGGAGGCGCCAGGAGAGCGCCACCATCTCGCGCAGCGAGTAGACCGGCGAGGGCTCGAGGACGGTGCGGAAGTTCTCGGGCAGGTCGGAGAGGATCTCGCGCCCGGCGGGGCCGACGAGCAGGACGTAGCGGTTCTCCGAGTCGATCTCCGCCAGCGCCCGCACCAGGTTGCGCACGTAGGTGCCGATGCCGAAGTCGCGCAGCTTGCGGGCGTCGAGTCCGATCGTGTAGGGCAAGGGGCTCCGCTCAGGACGACATGCCGGGCTTCATTCTAGAGCCTCGCGGAAGACCTCCTCGGTCGACTCCGCGGCGCGTGCCCAGAGGAAGCGCGCGGCCCGGGCGGGACCGCGCGCCGCGAGGTCGGCGGCGAGCGCCGGGTCGGCGAGGACCCCCGCGAGGGCGGTGGCGAGCGCGCCGGCGTCGGCGGGCTCGACCAGGAGGCCCGCGTCCCCCACCACCTCCGGCAGGCTCGAGCTGCGCGTCGCCACGACCGGCACGCCGCAGGCCAGCGCCTCGGCCGGCGGAAAGCCGAAGCCCTCGTAGAGCGACGGGTAGGCGAAGAGGCGCGCCGCCTGGACGACCGCCACCAGGCGCGCGCGCGGCAGGTGGCCCAGCGCCACGACCCCCGCCGGCCGCAGGCGCTCGATGCGCCGCACCAGGTCGCGGCTGCGCCAGCCGTAGCCCCCGGCGAGGACGAGGGGAGGTGTCGCGGGCGCCTGGGCGCGCAGCGACTCCCAGGCGTCGAGGAGGAGGTGGAGCCCCTTGCGCGGCTCGAGGGTGCCGGCGTAGAGCAGGTAGCCCTCCGGCGCGCCGAGCTCGCGCCGGGTGGCGGCGACGGCGTCGGGCTCGCCGGGGCGGAAGTCGGGGTCGATCCCGGAGTGGACGACCCGCACCTTGGCCGCCGCCTGCGGGAAGTGGGTGCGGAGATCGGCGGCGGTGGCGTGCGAGACCGCGATCACCCGCCGCGCCGCCTCGAGCGACGGGCGGAGGAAGGGGAGGAGGCTCCAGCGCACCTTCCAGCGGTGGGTCTCGGGCAGGAGGAGCGCGGTGAGGTCGTGGACCGTCACCACGCCCGGCACCGGGCAGCGGAGCGGCAGCGTGAAGAGCGGCGACCAGAGCAGGTCGACATCGCCGCGCGCCAGGCGGCGGGGGAGGAGGAGCTGCTGCCAGACGACCCCGAGCGGCCCGCCGTGGTGCTCGGCCCGGACGCCCGCCGCCGCCAACTCGCCGGCGCAGGCGACCGGCCGGTGCGCCATCCCGAGGTACCGGAACCCCCCGCGCGCCGCGAGCGCCAGCAGCAGCGAGCGCGTGTACACCCCGATCCCCGTCGCCGCCGGGACCAGCGCCCGCAGATCGACGGCGACGCTGCGCGCGGAGGGCATACCGGCGCATCTTACGGTCATGAGGTCGTCAGGCAGGCGGCGACGGAAGCAGGTCGACGCCGCTGTGATACAGAGCGCGCGATGCCCCCGCTCCAGCCGCTCTTCGCCCGCGTCGCGCTGGCGCTGATCGCGGCGCATCTCGCGGTCGCCCTGCCCCTGGCGCTCGGGCGCTCGGCGAAGCGACTCGTCGCGGCGGCGCGGCAGCTCGACGAGACGCCGGCGGAGGCGCGGCGGCGGGTGTTCGGGGCCGCCTACGTCGCGGCGATCGAGGAGGCGCGGCGGGCGATCCCCGTGGACGGGATCTACCTGCTCGTCGACGCGCAGTCGGGGGAGGAGGGGGCGCAGGACTGGGTGCGCTTCGACCTCGCCCCGCGGCGGGCGCTCTTCCTCGGCAAGCTCGCGGACCTCCCGCCGCCGGCGAAGCTCAAGCGGCGGCTGCCGGGCGGGGCGCGGGTCGTGGTGCTGGCGACGGGGAACCGCAAACCGCCGCGCGTGCTCGACCGCGCGAGCTTCGTGCGGTCCTTGGAGGGGCGGAGCGAGTGATCGCCGGGTCCCTCCCCGGCCTGCTCGGGGTGGCGCTCTTCGCCGCGGCGGGAGCGGGCTTGGCCGAGCTCGCGCCGGCGCTGCGGCGCCTCCCGCTGCCGCGGCGGCTCGCCTACGCCTACCTCCTGGGGGTCTGCTGGGTGGGAGGCGCGCTCTACGCCGCGTCGCACCTCTTCGCCCTGCCGCTGCGCCGCCCCGCCATCCTGGCGCTCGCCGCGGCGCCGATCCTCGGCGGTGCGCTGGCGCGGTGGCGGCGCCGGCCGCGTGCGGTGGTCGTCCCCGCCCGGCGCCGTTCCGCCCTCGACACCGCGACGGCCGCCGTCGTGGCCTGTGTCTCCCTCGCCGTCTTCGCCCAGGCGCTGTCCGAGCCGCTCGACGACTGGGACGGCCGCATGACCTGGTCCACCCAGGCCGCCTACCTCCGCCACGAAGGCACCGTCCTGCCGACCGCGCTGGCGCGCGGCCGCTGGTTCGTCACCCATCCGCAGTACCCGCTCCTGCTGCCGCTCGGGCAGGTGGCGGTGCAGGAGCTCGCCGGGGCCGGGCGCGACGAGCAGCCCTTCCGCGCCCTCTACGCCGCCTTCTACCCGGTCCTGCTGCTCGTCGTCTGGGACGGCGCGCGGCGCCGCGCCGGCGCGCGCGCCGCGGCGCTCGCCGTCCTGGCGGTCGCCCCGGTGCCGCTGCTCTCCTTCGTCGGCGAGGGGCGCGCCACGGGGGCGTACAGCGACCTGCCGCTGGCCTGCCTCTACGGCGCCGGACTGCTGCTCCTCCTGCGGCCGCGCCTGCGCCCGCTCGACGGCCTCGCCGCCGGCCTCCTCCTCGCCGGCGCGGCCCTGGCCAAGAACGAGGGAGCGTTCCTCGCGGCCGCCGCCCTCCTTCTCGCCGCCCTCGCTCGCGCGGGGCCGTTCCGCCGCCTTCGCACCTCGCGCGGCCGCCACCGTCTCGCGCGCCGCCTGGCGCCCGTCGCGGCGGCCACGGTGCCGGTCGTCGCGGCGCTCCTCCTCCTCGCCTCCTGGCGCGCCGGCGTCCCCAACCGCCACGACGAGGGCTACGCCGCGCTCCTCGACCCCGTGCGCCTGCCCGTCGAGGCCGTCGCCCGGCTCCCGGTCCTCGTGCCGATCGCGCTCGAGAGGACCTTCCTCTCCGCCACCTGGGGGACTTACTGGTGGATGGGCGTGGTGGTCCTCGCGGCGGGCTGGAGAGGGGCGCGCCGCCGGCGCGGAGCGGTTCTCGCCTGGGCGGCGGCCGCCCCGCTCGCCGTCGGCTGGCTCGCCTATTCGGTCCACTGGGCCCCGGCGTACGTGGCTGGCGTCACCTGGGAGCGCCTGCTGCTCCAGGGACTGGTGCCGGCGGCGGTCCTGCTGGCGGCTGCGCTCCGGGGCTGCTTGGCGCGTGCAGCAACCTGAAGACGACGTCGCCTTCCCGCGCGTAGACGCGCTTCACGCCGGCGGTCCCTTCCCAACGCGCCAGCGCTTGCCGTTGCCAGGAGCGGCGGAGCTGCCGGGTGTGGATCAACACGTGGCTGACGCCCCAGCGGCGGAGGGCCGCCAGCGCCTCGCCTTCCGGCGCCGGCCAGCAGCAGCGCCCGCGGAGCCAGTCGTAGTGGGCCGGGAAGTAGCCGCTGTAGCCGTTGACCAGCGGCCGCCAGTGCCGGGTGCCGAAGTACATGAGGCGGATGTCGCGGAGCTGGGGGTGCTCCGCGCCGGGCTCGTTCCAGGGCAGCTCCAGCAGGGCGCGCACCTCCGGTCGCCCGGCGAGCCAGGAGTAGACCGGCGGCATCTCGTCCTCAGGCCGCAACGGGGGCGCATCGATCCGGCGCGGCGTCAGGTCGATGGCGAGAGCCGCCAGCGCCAGCCCGCCGGCAACGGCCCGCCCGCGCGGAGAGCGCAGCCGCGCCAGCAAGACGGCGAGACCGGCGGCGGCGAGCGCCGCGACGACGAACGAGACGAAGACGTGGAACCGCGCGGGAACGCGCATGCCGCCGAGGCCTGGCACCAGCCGGGCCGCGCGGTCGAAGAGGATCGGCTGGGAGAGCGCGAGGCAGGCGAGGCCGGCGAGCAGCAGCCCGCGCCACCACGGTTCGAGCTCGCGCCAGCGCACGCCCCCGCCTCGTCGCCAGGGGCGCCGTAGGACGACCCAACCGGCGCTTCCGAGGAGCAACAGTCCGAGCGGCAGGTCGTAGTCGCCGCCCGGCACCAGCTCCTCGAATTCCGCGAGCGGCGGCGCCTTCGTCCAGGTGTGGAGCTCCCCGAGGAGCCAGCCCGCCGCGGCGAGGGCCGTGCACGCGACCGCCGCCACCCGCCGCCCTGGCGGCCGCGGTGCCGCCGCCCGGTCGCGCAGCCGTCGCCACACCTCCACGACCGCCACCGCGGCGAACGCGGTCGGAAGGAAGCCGGCGAAGAGCGCGTTTTCGGGCCGGCGGTAGCTGTCCGGCCAAGCTGCCCCGTAGAGGTTGAGGTCGTCGGGAGTGAGATAAGAGAGGACGCTCGCCCCCCAGATGCGAAGCTCGCCGACGCCCCGGCGGGGGCCGCTCCCGCGCCACGCCAGGACATAGGGCTGGAACATCGCCGCGGCGACGCCCGCGGCGCCCGCGGCAGCGGCCGCGAGCGCCGCCAGCTCCCGTCGCGACGGCCGCCGCCGCCGGAGGTCGGGCAGTCGGTTGACGACGAGCGCAAGCAGCGGCAGGTGCACCATGTACGCGAGATAGATCCCCCCGGTCATGTGGATCGCGTAGACGGCCAGGAAGAGCGCCGCACGCCGCCAGGTCCGCTCCGCAAGCAACCGGTCGAAGGTCCAGAGAACGAGCGGCACCGCCGCCGCCAGGATGAGCTGAATGTGACTCAGCTGCTCCCAGCGGAAGGAGGAGAAAGTCCAGGCGGCGCCGCCGAAGACGGCGGCGACGGGCGGCAGGCCGCTGCGCGCCAGCACGTACCAGGCGCTCCAGCCGCACAGCGGAAACGACCCGAGGAGTAGGAGGTTGTAAGCGGCGATCGGACTGACCTGGAGGGCGGTGAGGAGGGCCACCAGCGCAGCGGGCCCGAGCAAGTGGTCGGAGTAGGCGAGCGTCCGGCGTGCCGGGTAGAAGATCGGTGCGTCCCAGAGGCCCGCGAGCCCGGTCCGCAGCTTGTGCGCTCCCCACTTCAGCACCCAGAGGTTGAACAGCGGATCGCCGAGGTTCGGCACCAGGTGATCGCCGAGCCCGTGCAGGTCCGGCCGGAAGTAGAGGAGCGTGAGCCCGCCGTAGAGCAGCAGGGCCAGGAGGTGCGCGGCGGCGGAAGGGCGCGGCGCGGGGGCGGTGGGGAGCGCCATCGGGGCCGGCCAGAGTGTATCGTTCGACCCGCTGCCCCTCCCGATGCGCGCGCGCCCCGTCCACCTCTGCCTCGCGCTCCTCCTGCTCGGGCTCTCGGCGACGCTCTACAAGGTCCATTTCCCGCCCGGGCCGATCGCCGACGAGGCGGCCTACGTCATGATGACGCAGAGCCTCTGGCACGACCGCGACCTCGCCTACGACCACCGCGACCTGCTGCGCGCCTACCAGGTCTGGGACCAGGGCCCCTACGGCGTCATCCTCTTCACCCGCGACGGCGGCCGCTCGATGCATTACGGCAAGCCCTTCGTCTACTCGGCCGCGGCGCTTCCCTTCTACGGGCTCTTCGGCGTCCAGGGGCACGTCGTCTTCAACATGGCGCTCTGGCTGGCGATGGTGGCGGGCGCGCTCTGGCACCTGCGCGGCGAGCCCGGGCACGTCGGGCTCTGGGTGGGCGGCTTCTTCTTCGCCTCGGCGGCCTTCGTCTACGTCTTCTGGATGCAGCCCGAGGTCTTCAACATGGCCTGCCTCTTCTTCCCGCTGCTTCTCTGGCAGGCGTTGCGGCGGCGGGAGGTGTGGGAGCGGCGGCACTACTGGCTGCTGGCCGGCGCCGGCGCGCTCCTCGCCGCGGCCTTCGTGTCGAAGGAGCCGACGGTCCTGCTCGGCGCCCCGATCGCCCTCGACCTCCTGTGGCAGCGGCGGTGGAAGGCGCTGGCCTGGCTGGCGGCGCCGTCGCTCCTCGCGCTCCTCTTCCTCGCCGGCGTGCAGCAGCGGGCGACCGGCACCTGGAGCCCCTACCGCAACGTCCAGCGCCGCTCCTTCGAGAGCGAGTACCCGGTCGAGAGCCGCAAGGACCTCTGGCAGCTCTACCGCGGCACCAGCTTCGGCTCCTGGTCGGGGCTCGGGGTGCAGACGACGCCGCGCGTCTTCGTGCGCGACCTCGGCTACTTCCTGGCCGGGCGGCACACCGGCCTCCTGCCCTACTTCCCGTTCGCGCTCTTCGCCCTCGCGCTCTACCTGCGCGGGCCGCGCGACCGCTCGCGCCACCTGCTGCTCGCCGCGGCCGCCGGCTACTGCCTGCTGATCCTCGTCCTGCGTCCCTACAACTACCACGGCGGCGCCGGCTTCGTCGGCAACCGCTACTTCGCGAGCGTCTACCCGGCGATGCTCTTCCTGCCGGCGCGGATGGGCGCCCGGCGAAGCCTCGCGTTGCCCTACGCCGCCGCCGGCCTGTGGACCGCCTCGGTCGTCGCTGTGCCGCTCCTCCAGGTGGCGCCCGAGGCGACCCTCCAGGCGCACGTCCGCAGCGCGCCGTTCCAGGCGCTGCCGCTCGAGCTGACGCTCCTCGCCAACGGGCGCGTCCCCGGCTACTGGATCCGCGGCTGGGGCGGCGCGATCTGGATCGCGCCGAAGCAGAACTTCCTGGCCGAGGAGCGCCACCCCCACGGCGTCTGGGTGCGCGGCGCCTCGCGCTCGGAGGTGGTGCTGGTGGCGACCGAGCCGCTCGACGTCCTGCGCTTCACCGCCCGCTCGATCGCCGCCGAGAACGTCCTCACCCTCGACAGCGGCGTCGACCGCCTCGTCGTCCGCTTCGACACCGAAGGCAAGCGCCAGGGCGCCCCGGTCGAGCTGCGCCTGGAGCCCGTGGCGCGCGACCTCCGCGCCTTCCTCCCCACCGCCCCGGCCGAGTACTACTACCGCTTCACCCTCGAGACGACCGCCGGCGTCGTCCCCGCCCGCCGCGACCCGAAGAGCGGCGACCTGCGCTACCTCGGGACGTTTCTAGACTTCACGGGGCGGGGTATGTAGGGGCTCAGCAGCGGCCCGCACGCGGTTTCCCTTTGTGCGACATACTTACCGAATATTCATTCGGTAAGAGAAAGGGGAACTTTGATGCGAGCTTCCGTGGGGTTCCTGATCGGCGGTGTCCTGTCGTTCTTCGCAGTCGCCGGCGCTGATGCCGCCGGCGGTCCCAAGCACCCGCCTCAGCCGCCGGGTCTCTATCGTCTCGACAACACCCCGAGGCCGCCGACGCGCGGCCCCGTCGCGCTTCCGGACGCCGCCGAGGAGTTCCTCATCGAGGTCGACCCGGAGATCGTGGCGGCGAATCCAACAGCCTTCCTCCTCGATCTCCCCGCGATGCCGTTGCTGGAGGCCGTGCGGACGCGTTTCGTCGTCTACCGCCCGGACTGGAAGAGCTGGATCGGCACGCTGCGCTACGCCGGCACCCAGGGGGAAGGGACCGGATACATCCACCTCGGCTACCACGGTGAGCAGTTGACCGCTCTCATCCATTTCGAGGGGGAGCGCTACCAGATCGTCGGCGGCTTCTGGGAGCCCCACCGCCTGGTGCGGCTCGCCGACGAGCTGAGCGTGCGCTCCTGCGGCCTCGACGATTCGGCGGGCGGCGCGGAGCCGCTTGTCTTTGCCGGCCCGAGCGCGGACCTGGCGGACGAGCCGCCCGTCGGCGCCCTCTCCTCGACGCGGATCGACGTTCTCGCGGTCTATCCGAAAGTGTTCTTCGGCTTCGGGCCAGCGAACGAAGTCGCGGTCTTCAATTTCGCCGCGGACTCGATCTCCCTCGCCAACGACATCTTCACCAACGGCAACATCTCCGCGTACTACAACTTGGTCAGCGTCGTGCCGATCACCGCCGCCCAGCCGCCGGCCACGGGCATCTACGATGCCCTCGACTGGTTGACGCAGCAGCCGGTGGAGGTCGCCAACCTCCGCAATGCCTTCGGCGCCGACATCGTCACCGTTTACGTGCCGTATATCTGGACGCTGAACCCCGCCTGCGCGGTGGCCAATCTGCCCCAGAAGAACTACGCCACCTTTCTCTCGGCCAAGGGCACGACCCAGGGGCTCCTCGTGTCTGCGCCATTCAACCAACGCGCCTTCAGCGCCAACCGTGTCGGTTGCGGGCTGGGCGATTTCACTCTGGGGCATGAGATCGGCCACAACTACGGCATGCGGCACGAGACGGGGAACACCTCGCCGACCGTGCATCTCTTTCCCACCGGGCGGGGCTATGACATCCCGGGCCTCGGCGAGTCGACCGTCATGGGCTGCGCGTGCGGAGGGCCGTCGCCTGAGCTCCCCTGTGGCGATCCCACGAACGCGGTTTGTAACCGGATCCCATACTTCTCGGACCCGACGAAGTTCTACCAGAGCGTGCCCATCGGCACCGCGGACCGCAACAACGCCGCTGTCGCGCACGCGCAGGCGGCTCACCCGACCAGCGGCTATGCGTCCTTCCGAGCGCAGAGCATGAACACTCCGCCCTTCGCCAACTTCACCGTTTCCTGCTCGGGCCGCACGTGCACCTTCAACGCCAGCAGCTCGACGGACAACCTGACCATTCCATCGACCGGCTACTGGTGGGACTTCGGCGACAACACCACCGGGACCGGGAAGATCGTCAATCACACGTACAGCTACGGTACCTTCTTCTGGGTCCACCTCGTGGTGAAGGACAGCGGCGGGCAGACCGACGTGACGATCAACTCGGCCAGCCCCCAGTAGCGGGCGGGCGGAGCGCCGGGCTACCTGAGGCCCAGGTCGATGATCAGGCGGCCCCGGCCGCCGGGGTAACGGTACGTCCGGTTCTGGCACTGCGGCGGGTCGCCAGCATCGCAGTCCGCGACAGTGAGGGTGAACGGAAGTGTGGTGAGAGACGAAAGGAAGAGCCAAACGTGGCCGTTGATCGCCGTGCCGTCCACGATCTTGACCGTCACCTCGGGGTTGCCGGGGGAGAAAAACCAGAAGTAGCCCGCCTGCTGTGAGATCTCGACCGGGACGGCGCGGTGCGCGTCCGTCGTCCCCGGGAACGACCACTCCAGTCCGGCCTGCAGGCATTCGCCGGCTTCCGGGCACAGGTAGAGCACGGCGAGAGAGCTTCCCGGAAAGACCACCAGCTCACGCTGGAGGATGGACTCGCCGTCTACCCGGAGCTCGATCACGTAGCTCCCCGCCGCGAGGCGATCGAGCGACGTTTCACTGGCCCATGGCCCGCTGGGGCACGGGCCGGGTTGACTGACTGCGCTCAGGATGATGCGGCCGCTCAACAGATCTCTGCCCGTCGGGACGATCGGACAGCCGGTGCCTTCCAGAAGCACCGTGACGCGATCCGAGGCCGTCGGGTGGATCGGCACGAAGTGCATCTCGAGAGGGGTCTGCGCGGTCGCGGTGGCGGCCGAGCCGAGTAGGAGGAGAAAAAGAACGAATCGCTGCATCGGAGCATCTCCCAGGGTGAACTAGCTGAAATGCGAAGTTAGCATAGGCGTCCGATTGCCGGAAACCGCCAACCCCTCTGCCCCGGTGTCAGTCCCGGGCGGGTCGCAGCGCCTCGCGGGCTGAGGCCAGACGCTGCTCCTCCACCCGGTCGTGCTGCGCCTGCGCGCGGGTGGCGAGGTGGGCGAAGTCGAGGCCGCGCAGACGCTCGTCCGCCGGCGCGGCGGCGGCCAGGGCGCGCCAGAGGGCGCGTTTGCCGAGGATGCCGAGCGCCAGGACCTCCAGCGCCTGGAACGCGCCGAGCTCGCCGGCGGCGTCGCGGTGGAGCTTGAGGCGGCTCACCTTTTCGCCGAGCCAGGCGGCCGCCTCCTTGATCGGGCTGGGCCCCGCGCCGACCCGCTCGACGAGACCCTGGAGCACCGTCCGGTCCGCCTCCACCTCCACGAGCAGCCCCGCCGCGAGCTCGCCGAGCGGCTCGCCGGCGTGCTCGCCGCGCAACGCCTCCAGCAGATCGACCGCGAGCACCGACCCGGCGAGGTGGTCCTGGAGGTAGGTCGCCAGCGGGTCGCTCATCCCGGTCTCCGGTCGAGCGTCGCGGTCATGAGGACGTCACCAGCGCGAGCGCGAAGCCGTCGTAGCCCTTGCCGCCGACGGTCTGGATCGCCGTCGCGCTGACGCGCGGCTCGGCGGCGAGCCGCTCCATGAAGCGGCGCATGCCCTGGACGTTCGGATCGCCGCTCGCGGCGTCGGCCAGCGCTCCCTTGCGCACGACGTTGTCGGCCACGATCAGGGTGCCCGGACGGGAGAGCTCGAGCGCCCAGCGGAAGTACTCCGGCGTGTTCGGCTTGTCGGCGTCGAGGAAGACGAGGTCGAACGGGCCCGCCCCTTCGGCCGCGAGCCGCGGCAGCGTCTCCAGCGCCGGCCCCAGCCGCACCTCGGCGACCCCCGCCAGGCCGGCGCGCGCGAGGTTGGCGCGCGCCACCTCGGCGTGCCGCGGCTCGGCCTCGAGGGTGATCAGCCGCCCGCCGGCGGGGAGCGCCCGCGCCAGCCAGATCGCGCTGTAGCCGCCGAGGGTCCCGACCTCCAGGATGGCGCGCGCCCCGACCGCCCGCGCCAGCAGGTGGAGGAGCTTTCCCTGGGCGGGCGTGACCTGGATCGCCGGCAGCCCGGCCGCCTCGCTGGCCGAGAGCGCCGCCTCCGGCACCGGGTCGGATGGGATCAGGAGGTCGGTGATGTAACGGTCGACGTCGGTCCAGAGCTCGGTCATGCGCCGGATTATCCCCGCGGCTTGCCGAGCTAGCGCCCGCACCACTCGTTCGCCGACGACGGGACCGCGGCGGGTGGGGCCGGCGCCGGCTCGCCGGCGAAGATCGCGTCGAGGCGGGCCGCCAGGCGCACGCCCGCCTTGACCAGCTGCTCCTCGACGATCGCCATCGTGGCGAAGGCGTAGCCGAAGCCGAGCTCCGGCTCCTGCCCGGGGTTCGCCGGCGCCTCGCGGCCGAAGTCGTACACCCGGCCGCGCAGGCAGAACGACTCCTTCACCCACTCCTCGTACGGCGCCGCCTGCCACGCCGCGACCTCGCGCGGCGTGCGGTCGTCGATGAAGCGGACGAGCTCGGTGAAGCTCAGTTTCTGCGACTCGATCAACCCCTGGTCCCACACCGAATGGAGGTTGCTCGGCTCGCGGAACCATTTGACGCGGATCTTGTTGCCGCCGAGATCGTCGCGCCGCCCGACGTGCAGCGGCTGGTGCACGTCGCCCGCGAAGTGGACGTAAAAGTGCAGCGCCTCGACCTTCCGCTCCCGCTCCGCCTGCGGGTCCCGCAGCACCGCCTCGAGCCGATGCAGCGCCTCGAGCACGTCCCCTTGCGGGTCCCGCGCCGTCGTCGCCAGCGTCTCCTGGTCGTCGATGGAGACGAAGTGCCAGGGCTTCGCCCGGTCCCAGCCCGGGTCCGACCGGATGTCGTCCGGCCAGGTCGAGAGCTCCGCCAGCCCGTCGCCGTCGAGGAGCGCCGCGATCTGCCGCCGCGCGTGGTCCGAGAGGTGCCGCTCGGCGATCTCGCCGACGACCCGATGCCCGTTCGGCCCCCAACCCCATGCGCACGCGGGAGACAGCAGGAGCGCCAGGACGGCCGTGCAGCTTCGCGAGGTGTTCATCCCACCCCTCCTTGTCGAGTTCTCTCTCGAAGAATGCTACTTGACGAGCTCACTCCCGGCAGGCTACAACCTGCGTCCCCCTCTGAGCGCGCTCTCGTTTGGAACCCTCTAGCAAGCGGGGATCCTCGACCTTAGTCAGGCGGCAAGCGCAGCCGCCCTCACCTGATCGAGGACCGCCAACAGCTCCTCTACTTGCGATGAACTGAAGAGCCCGTCCGGGCCTCGGGGCGTGAGGTCTGTGAACGGCGACTCGTAGAGCAGCGCTGCCCCCATCACACCGTGTTCCGTCAGGTGATCCACGATCAGGTTTACGAACTCGATCTGGTTCGCGCTCAGCGCCTTCCCGGTGAGGAACCCGGCGAACGCTTCCTTTGCGGCTTCGCGATCCAACCCGACGAGCGAACGGACGAACAACCCCAGGCCGTGGCTCTCCTCTTTGGCCCTCTGCACTGCATCGGCGCCGCCGATCCCGCTCGCGGTCAGCATCCGTTCGAGCTCCTCGAGATCGGTCGGCGTGAGCGGCTTGTTCATCCTCACCTTGTAGATCGCGATGTGGTCCTCGTGCTCCCTCAAGAAGGCGCGCGCCTTCGCGCGGAAGCGCTCGAAGCCGTCCGCCGCGGCGAAGCCCGGCAGGTCCACCGCCGATTCGTCGCCCATCAGGTCCTCGAAATCCGTGTAGATGAACTTCCGACTCTGCTTGTCGATGAGCTTCACCAACGCGCGCAGCCGTTTTCGCGCGGTCTCGAGCATCGGCGCCGTGACGTCCTGCCACCACTCGTCCGATTGGATCTCCTGGATCAACGCGAGCTGGTGCTGCACCATCGGGATGCTCGCCTTCTCCTCCAACAAATCGGCGATGGCCTTCACCTGCTGGCTCAGGCGCTGGAAAGACGGTTCCACGCGGAGCAGCGCGAGTTGCAGGTGGAGCATGAGGAGGTCGAAACTCTTCGCCTCCTCGTCCTCCGCGGGTTGCTGCGACGGCAGGCCGGCGATCTCGTGCGCCAGCTGGGCCAAAGACTCTCGCGTCAGAGCCATCCAAGCCGCCGGGGTCGCGTATCTCTCCACCAGCCGCCGCTTGGGTCGCACCACGAAGTTGTCGAGATTCATAGCCGCCACTTCGCCGTGCAGGAGTGAGGCAACATCCACCCGCAACGTTCCGGTCACCGGCGCGCCGTAGATCGTCCCTTCGGAGACCAGGCCGCCTGCGCCCGAGGGCCCTTCCGTCGAACGATCCAACTCGCCGATCAACTCGAGCCGCGCCTTGAACAGCCGTTTCCCCAGCGACTCGCCGAGCGCCCCGTCCGTCGTCTCGGGGTTCTGACTGAAGAACTCCAGGTTCTGGCAGTAGTCGAGGATGTAGAAGGACGTCTTGTCCCTTCCGGGCCCGAAGAGGTCCTTCCGCAGCCGCGTGCCGCGCCCGACCATCTGCCAAAACTTGGTCTTCGAGCGCACGAGCTTGATGAAGACGAGGTTCACGACCTCGGGGATGTCGATCCCCGTGTCGAGCATGTCCACCGAGATGGCGATGTGGGGCGGCTTCGACGGGTTCGAGAAGTCGTCGATCACCGTCTGCGCGTACGACAGGCCGGAGTGCACGACCCGCGCGAACGCGCCCTTGTGGTGCGGGTAGTTGACGTCGAAGCGCTGGGCGATGAACTCAGCGTGCGCCTGGTTCTTGGCGAAGACGATCGTCTTGCCGAGACGGTCGCCGCCGGCCACCGTCTGCCCCCGCGTCATCAGGTGCTCCAGCACCTTGTCGACGGTGTCCCTGTTGAAGAGCCACTTGTTGACCGCCTCGGCCTCGACGCGGTCGGGCGTGTGGCCTTCCTCGTCCCATTCGAGCGCGTCCCACTGCTCCTGCTCCTCCTCGGAGAGCTCGGCGTAGGTGATGCCCTCGCGCTGGAACTTCAGCGGCACCGACACCGCAATGGGCGGCACGAGGAAGCCGTCCTTGACGGCGTCCTCCAGGTCGTACGCGTCAGTCGGCACGCCACGCTCGAGGTCGAAAAGCCCGTAGGTATTGACGTCGATCTCGTCCTTCGGCGTCGCGGTCAGGCCCACGAGCAGGGCGTCGAAGTACTCGAAGATGGCGCGGTACTTCTGATAGACCGAGCGATGCGCCTCGTCGATGATGACGAGGTCGAAGTGCCCCACGCCGAAGCGGCGCTGGCCGTCCCGCGTCTCGTCGATCATCGTCATCATCGTCGGATAGGTCGAGACGAAGACCCGGCCTTCGCCCTCCTTCTCGGTGACGAGGTTCACCGGTGAGGCATCGGGCAGGTGCGCCTTGAACGCATTGACCGCCTGATTGACCAGCGCCACGCGGTCGGCGAGGAAGAGCACGCGCTTGGCCCAGTTGCACCGCATGAGCAGCTCGCAGAGCGCGATGACCGTCCGCGTCTTGCCCGCGCCGGTTGCCATGACGACGAGGGCTTTGCGGTCGCGGTCCCTCTCGAAGGCTTCGCCGATGCGGCGGATGGCGCGCACCTGGTAGTACCGCTCGACGATCTTCTCGCCGACCGGCGCCTCGGCCAGCGGCTTGCGGCTGGTGCGGCGCTGGATCATCAGCTCCAGCTCCGCCTTCTTCAGGAAGCCCTGCACGGCGCGCGGCGGGTCATTGGCGTCGTCCCACAGCCAATGCTCGTAGCCGTTCGAGTAGAAGATGACCGGCCGACGCCCGTACTGCCGCTCGAGACAATCCGCGTAGAGCTTGGCCTGCTGCTGCCCGAGGTGCACCGACTTCTTCGTGCGCTTGGCCTCGACCAGGGCGAGCGGCTTGCCGTCGTCGCCCCACAACACGTAGTCGACGTACCCCGTGCCCTCCGCGTTGGGCATGCCGCTGACTTCGAGCTCGCGGTCGCGCGGCTGATCGAGCGGCCAGCCCGCTTCCTTGAGCAGCAGGTCGATGAAGTAGTCGCGGGTCTCGGCCTCGGAGTAGTCGTGCGTGTCCGGCTGGGCGGCACTCGCCCCCTTGGCCTCGGCCACCTCGGCGCGCAGGCGCTTCAGCTCCTCGTCCAGCGTCGACTTGTCGGCCAGCAGCACCGACAGCTTCTCGTCCCGCTCGCGGAGCTCGGCCTCCAGCCTCCGGAGCTGGTCAATGGTCTGCTTCGGAATCGGCGCGGCCCTGGGCAGCGCGCTGGCGTCGAAGGCCAGCTCAGGCGCAGGCTTGGCGCCCCGCGCATACGTGCGCGCCAGCCAGAAGGCCACATGGAACAGCTCGCGGACCGCCGTGAGTGCGTCGAGCTGCTGGATCGGCCGGTGACTGTGAACCGCCTGATTGCCCAGCGTTTTGATGAGCCGGGCCTTGCTGAACACCGCTTCGCCCGCCGCCGCCTTGAAGCTCGGCTCGTGGATGAGCGCGCTCAGGTTGTCCTGGTAGGGGAGCCGCAGCGAGGCGTCGGACTTGTACACCCACGCGACTGCTAGCTCGAGCGCGCGCCGGGCGTAGAAGCAGGCCGTCCGCGGGTCGAAGTGCGCCGCGGCCGCGGCCCGGCGGGCCGCCTCATGGACGGCCGGCCACTCGGCTTGCAGGAAGGCGAAAGGATTTGCCACGCAGCAATCGCTCAGCGCCGCTTCCACAGCTCCGGGTTGCGCGCGTGATGGAGGACGGCGTAGATGGAGGCCTGTTCGCCTTCGAGCCGGAAGAGCACCATGTATGGGAAGGGACGAGGAAACAGGGCGCGGCGCATCTGCTGGTGCACCAGCGGGTACAACTTCGGGTTCTCCTCGATGCTCTCCAGGGTGAAGTCGAGGGCCTCCAGGAACCGCGCGCCGAGGCCCGGCTTCTGCTCGTTGTACCATCGGATGGCTTCCGCCGTATCCGCTTCGGCCGCCGAGCGAAGGCGCGGCCTCATCCGGGGCGCTGAGCCAAGCGTTCCAAGCGCAACTTCGCCTCGTCCCAGGAGACCCAGTCCTCGGGATTGGCCTCAGCGTCCCGCAGCCGCTGGTCGAGGATCTCCTTCTGCCAGTCGAGAAGCTCGGGCTGCTCTGTCTCCGCCTCCCGCCACAGTTCTTCGAGCAGTTCCACCCGTTCAGGGAAAGGTAGTTTCCGGATCTCCTGCTTCAGGTCGGCTTTGCTCATGAGGGCTCCTCCGAACGGACTCTATGGTACCTGCCTCTTGAAGGTAGCCGCGAACCTCAGAGTCCCCCCTGGAAAGTGCGATGCTGGAGGGATGAGAAGAGCGCGTCGAGTTCGGCCAGTGAGGCGCGGTGGGCGGCCTTCAGGGTCTCCACGGCGGCGACACGGCGGGCGAAGTCGTGTTGAAGAGAAAGGGGTGGGAGAGGTAGTGGAAACGCACGTAGATGGTCAAGCGTTAGTCCTTCGGTGTTGATGCCTCGCGCCCGTTCCAAAAGCCATCGCTTGCCAAGGCGCAACGCGGTTCCGACGAAAGACACCTCGCAACGTTCGCCGGGTATGATGCCTTTCAGGTCCTGCCCAAAGCATGTTGGCACCCGGACCACAGCCACAGGAAGATGATGGGCGAGAACTTTGCTCTTGACGACGACCAGTAGCGTCCCAGCGGGAACGAGCTTGGTGGCGCTGGCCTTTAGCGCTCCTTCAGTAATGTGCTCCTCAGTATCGTCAAGGAACTCGCCTTTCATGTCCTTGGAGGTCGCCCAGCAAATCGAGCCAGTGAAGTACTCCGGGCATGCTCGGCTCGGAGTTCCCCCTCCGACGAACGTGGCGACGTCTCCGAGCACCACCTTCGCCCACCCCTTTGGATTCGTGGCGGGGTCGCCGAAAAGGTCGAGGAAGATGGCTTGGGTGAGGGTGTCGAGTTGGGCAAGGGCGGTGCGGCGCTTGGCCCGCAACGCCTCCGCCCGGTCCAGCAACTTTGCAATCCGCCTTTGCTCCGCCAAGGGTGGGAAGGGGATCTCGATCTTCGCCACGTGTGCGGGGCGAGCTCTAAGCAGCGAGCCACCCACACCCGAAACCGTCCTCATGAACTGCACATGAAATGGGTCGCCAAGTAGTACCTGACGGAGATAGTGAGGGTGCATCCGATCGCTGCGAAAGACAATCCATTCGCCGGAAGCAATGATCCGTCTGCCTCGCTCGCCCCCGACTACCCACGACCTGCGGATGTGCGGGACAATCTTCGAAAGGAGAACATCGCCAGGTGCGACAATCTGCTTAGCAGAGCCTATTGAGCTGCCTGAAACGACTTCGGGCTGCCGCCTGTCGAAGGCGGGGATGCTGTAAAGGTCGAAGACTTCGTCAGGGTACATCGAAGGGTCCACCGCCCCGGATTTCGTCGCCATGATTTCCCCAAGGGCGATGGTCGATACAGCAGTCATCCCAGCATGCTCCCGAGTTCCCTCATTCCTTGCTGGATCTCCGCCTCCATCCTGGCGAGGTCGGCGAGGATCTCCTGCGGCGGCCGGTGGTCCATTTTATCGTGAACAACTTCCTTATAGCGGTTGAGACTTAGGTCATAGCCCTGCGTCGCGAGGTCGGCATGGGACACGCAGAAGCTCTGCGCCGTGCGCGGGCGCTTGCGCTCTTCGCCGTCGCGTTGGTGCCAGCGGGCGAGGATGTCGGGCAGGTTATTCCTGGCGTGTTCGTCAGCGGTGAGCGCGGTTGGCGGGACGGGGCCGAGCTTGTCCTCGCTCAAGAGCGGCGTGCGTTTGTCGTCGAGGCTCCAGCCGTCGGCGTCGCAGTCGTAGAACCACACCTGGTCGGTGCCGCCGGAGTTGGTCTTGGTGAAGAGCAGGATGGCGGTCGAAACGCCGGCATAGGGCTTGAAGACGCCGCCGGGCAGCGAGATCACGGCGTCGAGCTTCTGATCCTCGATGAGCAGCCGGCGCAGCTCCTTGTGCGCCTTGCTCGAGCCGAAGAGGACGCCGTCGGGCACGATGACGGCGGCGCGGCCGCCGGGCTTGAGGAGCCTCAGAAAGAGCGCGAGGAAGAGCAGCTCGGTCTTCTTCGTCTTGACGATCTGCAGGAGGTCCTTGGCGGTGTTCTCGTAGTCGAGCGACCCGGCGAATGGCGGGTTGGCCAGCACCAGCGTGTAGCGCTCCTCTTCTCCGGCGTGGTCCTGGGCGAGCGAGTCGCGGTAGCGGATGTCGGGGTTCTCGACGCCATGCAGCAGCATGTTCATGCTGCCGATCCGCAGCATGGTGTTGTCGAAGTCGAAGCCGTGGAAAGCTTGCCGGTGGAAGTGCGCCTTCCGCTTGGCGTCGCGCAGGATCTCCGGGTGGCGCTCGCGCAGGTACTCGCCGGCGGCGACGAGGAAGCCGGCGGTGCCGCAGGCGGGGTCGCAGATCACGTCGCCGGGGCGCGGGGCGGTCATCTCGACCATCAGCCGGATGATGTGGCGGGGCGTGCGGAACTGGCCGTTCTGCCCGGCGGTGGCGATCTTCCCGAGCATGTACTCGTAGACGTCGCCTTTGGTGTCGCGATCCTCCATGGGAACCTGGTCGAGCAGGTCCACGACCTTCGCCAGCAACGCGGGCGTTGGGATGGTGAAGCGCGCATCCTTCATGTGGTGCGCGTAAGTCGAGTCGTCGCCGCCGAGAGTGCGCAGGAACGGGAAGACGTGCTCGCCGACCACCGTGAACATCTCGGCGGGCGCGAAGTGCTTGAAGCGCGACCAGCGGAGGTCGTCGTAGGGGCGGCCCCTCGGGTCCTTGCCCTTGGGGAAGACGCGCCGCTCCATCGGCGTCTTCAGCCGGTTGGAGCGGTTCTCTTCGAGGGTGTGCAGGTCGTCGAGCCGGCGCAGGAAGAGGAGGTAGGTGATCTGCTCGATAACCTCGAGCGGGTTGGAGATGCCGCCCGACCAGAAGGCGTCCCAGATGCGGTCGATCTGGCCCCTGATATCACCGGTGAGCATTCCTTCTCCTTACCCAGTTGCGGCGGAACTTGAAGTGTAGCAACGCCGCCGAGCCGTCGCCGCGGAGGGCCGGGACAGTGGGGATAAACTCCGGGAGCCGGTGGAGATGGCGCGCGGCTGGTCCCCGACCGCCGGGCAGCGGGGGCATGCGGCGAGGAACGGTTCCCGGGGCGACGGGGAGCTGTTCTCCACGCGGAGGAACTCTGCCCGGACGCTTCGGGCATTGTTCCCGGCGCTTGGGAACTCTGCCCGGACGGCTCGGGCACTGTTCCCAGCGCCTTGGAACTGTTCCCGGACGGGCCGGGCGCTGTTCCCGGCGCTGCGGAACTCTGCCCGGACGGGCCGGGCATTGTTCCCGACGCCTGGGGAATCGGTCCCGAGGCCTGGGAACTCTGCCCGGACGGGCCGGGCATTGTTCCCACGGCCTTGGAACTCTGCCCGGTTGGTTCGGGCACTGTTCCCGAGGCTTGGGAACTGTTCCCGGTTCGTCCGGGCACTGTTCCAAACGCCTGGGAACTGTTCCCGGCCCGTCCGGGCACTGTTCCGGAGGCCGGGGAACTGTTCCCGGCCCGTCCGGGAGCTGTTTCCAGGGTCCGGGGAGGACTTCCCGGCCGAGAGGGAGCGAAGTCATGGTGACGCGGACATTGCCCGACGACATCGGGGACTGGAGGATCCTGGGCGACAACCTGAAGCCGCTGCTGGAGAAGCTGCCCCACCTGTCGGGCCAGCATGCCGAGCTCGAGCAGGCGATCGCGGAGGCGCTGCGGCTGGAGGCCAAGCAGGAGGTGGCGATCGCCCGGCTGCGCGAGATCAACGCGCAGCGCGCCGCCGTGCAGGAACGCGGGCAGGAGATCAGGCGGCGGATCGCTCATGCGCTCCGCGGGCATTTCCGCGGCACCAACGTCGAGTTGCTGCAGTTCGGCATCAAGCCGCTGCGCGGCGGACCCCGGAGCAAGAAGACGCGGTCCGCCAAGCCGCCGCCGGAGCCGGCGACTTGACGGCCGGCGAGCCGCTCCCGGATGCCGCCCAGGTCGCCGACCTGCTGGAGCGCGTCCGCGCCGGGGTCCGCCAGCGGCAGTCCGAGCTGGCAACCCTCTCCGGGGGCGAGGAGACGAAGCTCCGGCTGCTCGAGCTCGAGACCCTGGAGTACGTCGAGGAGCCGCTCGCGGTGTCGCCGCGGCCGGTCGTCGGGCGCGCCCTGGTCTTCCTCAAGAAGGCCGCCTTCCACCTCTTCTTCAAGTGGTACGTGCGGCCGGTGCGGGAGCGGCAGAACCGCTTCAACCAGGTGGCGAGCCAGCTGCTCCACGAGCAGGCCGGGAACCAGGCACGCCTGGCCGAGACTCTGGCGGCTGCGCTGCGGCAACTCGCGGAGCTCGAGCGGCAGGTCGAAGCCGCAGCGCGCCGCGACCCCGGCGACCCGGAGCGCCGCGGCGGCGCTCCGCCCTCCGCGGCATGAGGATCTGCGTCTGCGGCGTGCAGGTGCCGTTCACCTTCGGCGGCGCCGAGCTCCTCGTCCAGTCCCTCGCCGAGCAGCTCCGCGCCCGCGGCCACGAGGCCGAGACGGTGATGCTCCCGTTCACCTGGCCGAGCCGGACGCAGCTCTTCAAGAGCTGCCTCGCCTGGCGCCTGCTCGACCTGACCGAGGTCGACGGCCGCAAGATCGACATGGTCGTCGCCACCCGCTTCCCCTCCTACCTCGTCAAGCACCCCAACAAGGTCGTCTGGCTGGTCCACCAGCTCCGCCAGGCCTACGACCTCCAGGGGACGCGCTACAGCGACTTCCGCGACAGCCCGCGCGACCGCTCGGCGACCGAGATGCTGCGCGCCATGGACGCGCGCACGCTGGGCGAGGCGCGGCGGGTGTTCGCCATCTCGAAGAACGTCGCCGCGCGGCTCGAGCGGCACAACGGCCTGCGGATCGAGGCGCTCTACCCGCCGCCGCGGCTGACCGGCCGGCTCCGCCCCGGCCCCTCCGGCGACGCCGTCTTCACGATCGGGCGCCTCAACCGCATGAAGCGCTTCGACCTCCTCGTCCGCGCCATGCAGCACGTGCGCAGCGGCGTCCGCGCCCGGATCGCCGGCGACGGCCCCGAGCGCGAGGCGCTCGCCGAGCTGGTCCGCCGCCTCGGCGTCGAGGACCGCGTCGAGCTCCTGGGCTGGGTGGACGACGAGCGCGCCGCCGAGCTCTACGCCGGCGCCCTCGCCGTCTACTACGCCCCCTACGACGAGGACTACGGCTACGTCACCGTCGAGGCGTTCCAGGCTGGCAAGCCGGTCGTCACCCTCGACGACGCCGGCGGCGTGCTGGAGTTCGTGCGCGACGGCGAGAGCGGCTTCGTCTGCCCGGCCGGCGCGCCGGCCGAGGTGGCGCGGCGGCTCGACTGGCTCTCCGAGCACCGCGAGGAGGCGCGAAGGATGGGGGAGCGGGGGGCCGCCTCGGTCGCCGACGTCCACTGGGACGGGGTCGTCGCCCGCCTCCTGGGGAGCGCCTGAGGGCCCCGCGTGCGCCGACTGGCCTACGTCACGCCGCTGCCGCCGCTCGCTTCCGGGATCGCCGACTACAGCGCCGAGCTGCTGCCGCACCTGGCGCGGCACTTCGCGGTCGAGGTCTTCGCCGAGCCCGGCCCGCGCCCGCCGCGCGCCCTCCTCGACGCGCTCCCGCCCGTCCACCCGCTCGCCGACCTGCCGGCGCGCGCCGCGGCCTTCGACGCCGTCCTCTACCAGCTCGGCAACAACGGCGACTTCCACGGCGGCGCCTACCGCGCGCTCTTCGCGACGCCGGGCATCGTCGTCCTCCACGAGCTGGTGCTGCACCACATGGTGCGCGAGCTGACGCTGGTGGCCGGCGACCGCGGGGCCTACCTCGACGAGGTCCGCTACGCCGGCGGCCGCAGCGGCGGGCTGCTGGCCAAGCGCAGCCTCGACACCGGCACCGGCTTCGACGTCTGGAGCTACCCGCTCTTCGAGCGGGTGGTGGACGCGAGCCTCGGCGTCCTCGTGCACGGCGAGGGGAGCCGCCGGCGCGTCCTCGCCAGCCGGCCGCGCGCCGCGGTCCACGCGGTGCCCTTCCCGTGGAGCGGCGAGAGCGAAGCCGCGGCGGGCGACCCCGCTTCCCTCCGCGCCCGCCTCGGCGTGCCGCCCGATGCGCTGCTGATCGCCGCCTTCGGCTACATGACCCGCGCCAAGCGCCTCGACGTCGCGCTGCGCGCCTTTGCGCGCATCGCCGCGCGCCACCCGCAGGCGTACTTCCTCGTAATCGGAGAGGTCTCGAAGGACTACGACATCTCCGCTCTCGTACCGGAGGCGCTCCTCCCGCGCGTCGTCCTTGCCGGCCGGCCGCCGCTCGCCGACTTCCTCGCCTGGATGGCGGCCGCCGACGTCGCGGTCAACCTGCGCTGGCCGAGCGCC
>DASUNQ010000309.1:0-10751 GCA_036277075.1 Thermoanaerobaculia bacterium | reverse complement strand
GGGCGCGGTGGGGGGGGCGGCGGCGGCGCTCCTCTGGTTCCTCTGGCGCACGCCTTTCGCCTACGCCGTGGCCGCGATCGCTCTCGCGGTGGCCCTGCTCGCCGCGGTCTCGCCGCTCGGCGCCTACGCGCGGCTCTCCCGCGCCCTCGAAGTCTTCTCCCTCTGGGTCGGCACCGCCGTCACCTGGCTGCTCCTCGGGCTCCTCTTTTACCTGCTGTTCCTGCCGGTCGGCGCGCTGCTGCGGGCGCGCCGTCGGCTGCGCATCGCGACCGGCTTCGACGCCGGCGCGCCGACCTACTGGTCGCCCGCCGCCGGCGCCGGGCGCCGCGACGCCGACGCCTACCGCAAGCAGTTCTAGGCGGCCGTCGCGTGAAGCTCCTCGGCGTCTCCTGCTACTACCACGACTCGGCCGCCTGCCTGGTCGAGGACGGCCGCATCGTCGCGGCGGCGCAGGAGGAGCGCTTCTCGAGGGTCAAGCACGACGCCGGCTTCCCCGCCGGCGCGGTGCGCTACTGCCTGGAGGCCGGGGGGATCGGCGAGGACGGCGCCGGCCTCGACGGGGTCGTCTTCTACGACAAGCCGCTCTTGAAGTTCCACCGCATCCTCGAGACCTACCTGGCGGTGGCGCCGCGCGGCCTCGCCTCCTTCGTCCAGGCGGTGCCGCTCTGGATCAAGGAGAAGCTCTGGATCCCGCCGCGCATCGCCGAGGCGCTCGAGGCCTGCGGCATCGCCGAGACGCCGCCGATCTACTTCACCGAGCACCACGAGTCGCACGCCGCCTCCGCCTTCTACCCGTCCCCCTTCGCCGAGGCCGCGGTGCTCACCCTCGACGGTGTCGGCGAGTGGGCGACGACGACGATCGGCGTCGGCGAAGGCGAGCGGCTCGAGATCCTCGAGGAGATCCGCTTCCCGCACTCGCTCGGCCTCCTCTACTCGGCCTTCACCTATTTCACGGGCTTCAAGGTCAACTCCGGCGAGTACAAGCTGATGGGGCTCGCCCCCTACGGCGAGCCGCGCTACGCCGACGCCATCCGCCGCGAGCTCCTCGACCTGCGCGCGGACGGCTCCTTCCGCCTCAACATGGCCTACTTCGGCTACCTCGACGGCCTGGTGATGACGAACGACCGCTTTGCCGCCCTCTTCGGCGGGCCGCCGCGGGCGCCGGAGTCGCGCATCACCCGGCGCGAGATGGACCTCGCGCGCTCGGTCCAGGAGGTCACCGAGGAGGCGGTCTCGAAGCTCGCCCGCCGGGCGCGCGCGGTCACCGGCAAGCGCCACCTCTGCCTCGCCGGCGGCGTGGCGCTCAACTGCGTCGCCAACGGCAAGCTCCTGCGCGAGGGGGTGTTCGACGACCTCTGGATCCAGCCGGCGGCCGGCGACGCCGGCGGCGCGCTCGGCGCGCCGCTCGCCTACTGGCACAACGCGCTCGGCAAGCCGCGCGCCGTCGCGGCCCCGCGCGGCAACGGCGGCGCCCCGGTCACGGCGCGGGTGCGCGACGCGATGCAGGGGGCGTTGCTCGGCCCCGAGTTCCCGCCCGCCGAGGTGCGCGCCTGGCTCGACGCCCTGGGCTACCCGTACGAGGAGCTGCCCGAGGCGGAGTGGGCGCCGCGGCTGGCGCGGCTCCTCGCCGAGCAGCAGGTCGTCGGCCTCTGCCACGGGCGGATGGAGTTCGGGCCGCGCGCCCTCGGCAACCGCTCGATCGTGGGCGACGCCCGCTCGCCGAAGATGCAGTCGATCATGAACCTCAAGATCAAGTACCGCGAGAGCTTCCGCCCCTTCGCGCCGACGGTGCTCGAGGAGCGGGCGGCGGACTACTTCGAGCTCGACCGGCCGTCGCCGTACATGCTGCTGGTCGCCGACGTGCGGCCGGAGCGCCGGCTGGCGACTCCCGGAGGGCGGCTTGCCGCCACCGCGGGGCGCGCCGGCGGCGACGGAGACGACCTCCTCGCCTGGGTGAACCAGCCGCGCTCCGACCTCCCGGCGGTGACCCACGTCGACTACTCGGCGCGCATCCAGACCGTGGACCGCGAGACCAACCCGCGCTACTGGGCGCTGATCGCCGAGTTCGAGCGGCTGACCGGCTGCGCCGTCGTCGTCAACACCAGCTTCAACGTCCGCGGGGAGCCCATCGTCTGCACCCCCGAGGACGCCTACCGCTGCTTCATGCGCACCGAGATGGACTGGCTTGCGCTCGGCCCCTACCTCCTCGACAAGCGGGCGCAGCCGCCCCTCGCCGAGCAGGGGGACTGGCGGCGCGAGTATGGACTGGATTGAAAGGAAACCGCGATGCGCAGGCTCGGCTACATGGGCTCGCTGCTCGGCCAGGTGTGGGAGTTCGCGCGGCAGAACAAGGTCTACTGGATCGTGCCCTTCATGCTGATCCTCGGCCTCGTCGTGCTGCTCGTCGTCACCAGCCAGGCGGCGGCGCCGTTCATCTACACGCTGTTCTAGTGAGGTCTGCGCCTTGCGGCTCGACCTCCTTTCGGTCACTGGGACCGGGCTGAAGCCCGCTCCAGAGAGTTGATCCGCGCGCGATGAGACCGCGGCGGCTGCTGGCGCGCTTCGCCCTCGCCGCCGCCGCCACCCTCTTCGCGCTCGCCGGGCTGGAGGCCGCCCTCCGGCTGATCGGCTGGTCCTACCCCAACTTCTACCGCCCCGAGCCGGTGCGCGGCTGGGGGCTGCGCCCCGGCGCCGCCGCCCGCTGGCGGCACGAGGGGGACGCGCAGGTCCGGGTCAACCGCGACGGCCTGCGCGACGAGGAGCACCCGCACGCCAAGCCCCCGGGCGAGCTGCGCATCGCTCTGCTCGGCGACTCGATGGTCGAGGCCATCCAGGTGCCGCGCGACCGCACCTTCTGGGAGCTCGCCGAGCGGCGCCTCGAAGGCTGCGAGCCGCTGCGCGGCCGCCGCGTCGAGGTGCTCGACTTCGGCGTCTCCGGCTACGGCACGGCGCAGGAGCTGCTGACCCTCCGCCACGAGGTCTGGAAGTACCGCCCCGACCTCGTGCTGCTCGGCTTCTACGCCGGCAACGACGTGCGCAACAACCACCGGCCGCTGGAGCAGGACCCGCTCCGGCCCTACTTCACCCTCGCGGGGGACCCGCCGCGGCTGGTCCTCGACGACTCCTTCCGCCAGAACCGCGGCTACCGCCTGCGGCGGAGCCTGCCCGGGCGCGTCCTCTACGGCCTCCTGGACAATTCGCGCGCTCTCCAGCTCGGCAAGCAGGCCAAGGCGGCGCTCGACGGCCGGGTCGGCGCCTGGAAGGCGCGCCGGTCGACGCGCGGCGAGGCGGCGCTCCAGGAGCTGGGGCTCGACAACGCGGTCTACGGGCCGCCCCCCGACGCCGAATGGCGGCAGGCCTGGCGGGTGACCGAGGAGCTGATCCGCGCCATGCACCGCGAGGCGCGCGCCCGCGGCGCCCGCTTCGCGGTGGTGACCCTGACCACGCCGATCCAGGTCCACCCCGACCCGGCGGAGCGCCGCCGCTACGCCCGCCGCCTCGGCGTGCCCGACCTGCTGGCGCCCGAGCGGCGGCTCGCCGCCTTGGCTCGGCGCGAGGGCTTCCCGCTCCTCGCCCTCGCCCCCGACCTCCAGCGCCACGCCACCCGCACCCGGACCTACCTCCACGGCTTCCCCAACACCGCCCCCGGCCAGGGGCATTGGAACTGGGAAGGCCACCGCGTCGCCGGCAACCGCCTCGCCGACTGGCTCTGCCGCGAGGTGCTGGCGCCGCCCTCGCCGCCGCCTGCACGGTAAGGTATCGCCATGCCTCGCTCCGCCCGCGCCGGGCTCTTCGGCGGCACCGTCTCCTCGCGCCGCCTGGTGGGCGCCGCCGGGCGGGGGCGCGGGGGGCGGGCGGAAGAGACCAAGCCCAAGCTCTCGCTGCGCGTCGTGCTGCGCGACGCCGCCGAGCTGGTGGCGGCGCGGCGCGGGCGGCTGCTCGTCGGGCTCGGGATCCTGGCGGTCAACCGGGCCGCCGCCCTGGTCCTGCCCGGCACCACCAAGTTCCTGCTCGACGACGTCATGCAAGGGGGCCGGCGCGACCTCCTGCCGCTCCTCGTCGCGGCGGCCGCCGGCGCCACGCTCTTCCAGGCGGCGAGCTCCTTCGCCCTCACCCAGGTCCTCGGCAAGGCGGCGCAGCGCTCGATCACCGAGATGCGGCGGCGGGTGCAGCGCCACGTCGGGCGGCTGCCGGTCGCCTACTACGACCAGACCAAGGCCGGGGCCCTGCTGTCGCGCGTCATGACCGACGCCGAGGGCATCCGCAACCTGGTCGGCAGCGGGCTCGTCGAGCTCGTCGGCGGCCTGCTCACCGCGGTCCTCGCGGTCGGCATCCTGCTCTGGCTCTCCGTCCGCCTGACGGTGATCGCCCTCGCCGTCCTCTCGCTCTTCGGCCTCGTCCTGCTCTACGCCTTCAAGGTCCTCCGCCCGCTCTTCCGCGAGCGCTCGAAGATCAACGCCGAGGTCTCCGGCCGCCTCGCCGAGTCCTTCTCCGGCGTCCGCGTGGTCAAGGCCTACGGCGCCGAGCGGCGCGAGGCGCTGGTTTTCACCAAGGGGGCGCACCGCCTGTTCCGCAACGTGGCGCGCACCATGACCGGGTTCTCCCTCGTCGGCGCCGCCTCGGCCCTCCTCCTCGGCATCATCGGCGTGACGATGATGTGGGTAGGCTCGAACGAGGTCCTCGCCGGGCGCATGACGTTGGGCTCGTTCTTCTCCTTCACCCTCTACCTCGGGCTCCTCGTCGGCCCGGTGGCCCAGGCGGTCGGGATCGGCACCCAGATCACCGAGGCCTTCGCCGGCCTCGAGCGCATCCGCGAGATCCGCAACGAGATGCCGGAGGACGAGGGGGAGGCGGCGCGGCGGCCGCTGCCGCCGCTGGTCGGCCGCGTCGAGCTCGAGGAGGTCCACTTCGAGTACCAGCCGGGGACCCCGGTCCTGCGCGGCGTCTCGCTGGTCGCCGAGCCGGGGACGGCGACCGCCCTGGTCGGCCCCTCCGGCGCCGGCAAGAGCACGCTGATCGGCCTCGTCGCCGGCTTCTACCGCCCGACCGGCGGCCGCATCCTGGTCGACGGCCACGACCTGGCCGAGGTCCGCCTCGTCGACTACCGCGCCCAGCTCGGCGTCGTCTTCCAGGACAACTTCCTCTTCGACGGCACCGTCTTCGAGAACATCGCCTACGCGCGGCCCGAGGCGCCGGAGGAGGAGGTGCGCCGCGCCGCCGCCATCGCCCACGTCGACGACTTCGTGGCGCGCCTCCCCGACGGCTACGAGACGATCGTCGGCGAGCGCGGCGTCAAGCTCTCGGGCGGCGAGCGGCAGCGGGTGGCGATCGCCCGCGCCATCCTCGCCGACCCGCGCATCCTGATCCTCGACGAGGCCACCTCCTCGCTCGACAGCGAGAGCGAGGCGTTGATCCAGGAGGGGCTCGCCCGGCTGATGCGCGGGCGGACGACCTTCGTCATCGCCCACCGCCTCTCGACCGTGCGGCGGGCGGACGCGATCCTGGTGCTCGAGGAGGGGCGGGTCGTCGAGCGCGGGCGGCACGAGGAGCTCCTCGCCCGGGGCGGCCGCTACCACGCCCTCTACACCCGGCAATACAACCTGGAGGCCGACCTGTTCTTGAACCCGGGAGAGATGCCGGGCGGCGACCGGGCGGAGGAGGGGGACGGGGACGGGGAAGGCCCGCCGCGCCCCACCGCCGACGCCGGGATCGGCCGCCTCCCCCTCCTGCCGGGATGACACACCCCACGCGCCGCGCCCTCTTCGCCCTCCTCGCCGCCGCCGCCTTCGCGGCGGCGCCGCGGCCGGCGCGCGCCTTCGAGCCCTCCCCCTACGGCATCAACGCCCACGCGCCGCAGGGGGTCGAGGTGACGCGCCTCTTCGATCAGGTCGCGGCGGCCGGCATCGGCTGGGTGCGGATCGACTTCGTCTGGGCCTCGGTGCAGCCGAGCGAGGGGACCTGGGACTGGCAGGTCTACGACCGCCTCGCCGAGGAGGCCGCGGCGCGCGACCTCGAGCTCTACGCCACCCTCGCCTACAGCCCCGACTGGGCGACGTCCGGCCCGCTCCTCTCCGGCGTCCCCGACGACGCGGCCGACTGGCGCGAGTTCTGCCGCCGCGCCGCCCGCCGCTACCGCGGCCGCATCGACCACTGGGGGCTCTGGAACGAGCCCAACCTGCCGCGCTTCTGGGCCGGCAGCCGCCGCCAGTACCTCGACCGCGTGCTCTTCCCGGGGATCGACGGCGTGCGCGCCGGCAACCCCGACGCGCGGGTCGGCGGCCCCGACCTCGCCCACCTCACCGCCGGCGACGCCGACTGGTACGACTGGCTGCGCGCCGTCCTGCTCGAGGCGGGCGACGAGCTCGACTTCGTCACCCACCACGTCTACGACCAGGACGGCCCCGGCGACGTCACGGCGAAGCTCGACGGCAACACCCTCTTCGGCAGCCGCCCGCAGTTCTGGGACACCGTGGCGCCCTCGGTGCGCGAGGTGCTGGAGTCGGCCGGCGCCGAGGACTTGCCGTTCTGGCTCACCGAGACCGGCTGGGCCAGCGACCAGGTCGGAGAGGGGAAGCAGGCCAGCCACTACACCGGCTTCCTCGACCGCTGGCTCACCGGCAAGCCCGACCGCTCCTGGATCGCCAAGGTCTTCTTCTATGAGCTTCAGGACGACCCCACGCCGAGCATCCCGAAGTGGGGCCTGCTGCGCGCCGGCGGGAGCGCCGCCAAGCCCGCCTTCGCCGCTTACCGCGACTTCATCGCCGCCCATCCGCCGGGCCCGCCGCTCGCCGAGCGGCAGCTCCTGCTCGCCGGCGGCCGCTTCGCCGTCACGGTGCGGTTCCGCGACCACCAGGGGCACGACGGTTTCGGCCGCGCCGTGCGCGATACCGACGGCAGCGGCTTCTTCTGGTTCTTCGACGCGGCCAACTTCGAGCTGGTCGTCAAGGTGCTCGACGCGCGCGGCCTCAACGGCCGCTGGTGGGTCTTCTACGGCGCGCTCTCCGACGTCGAGTACTGGCTCGACGTCACCGACACCGCGACCGGCGCCGTGCGCCGCTACCACAACCCGCCGGGCACCCTCTGCGGCCGCGCCGACACGCTGGCCTTCCCCGACCTCCCCTCGCCGCTCGCGGCGCCGCTCTCCTTCGCGCCCGACGCGGCTCCGCAGCCGCTCGGCGCCGCGACCGCCGCCTCCTGCGCCGCCGGGCCGGGCACCCTCTGCCTCCTCGGCGCCCGGCTCGAGGTCGAGGTCGCCTACCGCGACCCGCGCGACGGCGTCGTGCGTCCGGCCGCCGCGGTGCCGCGCAGCGACCAGACCGGCACCTTCTGGTTCTTCGCGCCGGAGAACGTCGAGCTGGTCGTCAAGGCCCTCGACGGCCGCCCGTTGACCGGCGCCTTCTGGCTCTTCTGGGGGGCGCTCTCGGACCTCGAGTACCGGATCGAGCTGACCGACACCGCGACCGGCGCCCGCGAGACCTACGTCAACCCGCGGGGGAGCTACTGCGGCGGCGCCGACACGCGCGCCCTCGCCGACCCGTAACGCGCCTCAGCGGTCGCGCCCGAACCCGATCCGCACCTGCGCGCCGAGCGTCAGCGTCCCAACGTCTACGTCTCCCAACTTCTCCCAGGCGTTGGCGCGGTAGTTGGCGTTGACGTCGAAGTGGACGCGCGGGATGAGCGTCATCTCGAAGCCGCCGCGCAGGGCGTAGAAGGGGTCCGAGAAATCGTCGTCGTCGCTGCCCGGCTCGCGCCCGAATTGATCCGAGTAGAGGAGGCCGGCGCCGACCCCGACGTAGAGGCCGTGGCCGACGAGCAGGTAGGCCTGCGGCGAGAGCACCTCGTCGTCGAACGCGCCGCCGAAGTCGTCGGGGAAATACTCGAGCCCGAGCTCGAAGCGGAAGATCCCGGCCGGCAGGATCTGCCAGGAGGCGACGTAGGCGGTGCCGTCGTCCTGGATGTCGCCGAAGCCCTCGTCCTCGAGGTCGTCCAGCGTCCGCCAGTAGTGGATGCCGCCGCCCACGCGGTGCTCGGCGGCGCCGGCGGCGGCGGGGAGCAGCAGGGCGAGCGCCGCGACGAGCGGCAGGGTGCGGCGCAGGGCGAGGCTCTTCATGGCGCGTCCTCCTCTCTCTGCTGCGTAAGATAGCTCGCATCGCGATCGGAGCCCGTGGCGAAGAAGCTCCTGCTCTCTCTCGTCTCGTGCCTGCTGGCGCTCGGCGCCGCGGAGGTCGCGGTGCGCGCCCTCGGCCTCGCGCCCGAGGTGACGGTCATCCAGAAGGGGCGCTTCCGCCTCGCCCGCAACCCGAAGATCGGCTACGAGCCGGTCCCCAACCTCGACTACCGCGGCCCCGACCGCTCCTTCTGGGACTACGCCGGCGCCAGCAACAGCCAGGGCTTCCGCGACCGCGAGCACGCGGTGGCGAAGCCGCCCGGGGTGTACCGCGTCGTGGTGCTCGGGGACAGCATCGCCGCGGGGTTGAAGATCGAGCGCGTCCGCAACAGCTTTCCGCCGCGGCTGGAGCGGCTGCTGGGCGAAAGGGGCCTGCCGGCCGAGGTGATCAGCCTCGCGGTCTCGGGCTACAACACGCGGCAGGAGGTGGAGCTGTTCAAGGAGAAGGGGCTCCGCTACCGGCCCGACCTGGTGCTCGTCGCCTACTCGCTGACCGACCGGGAGCGGATGGACGGCGACATCCTGCGCACGCTCCTGGCCGCCGAGGGGCAGGAGAGTGGCGTGGCGGCGGTGCGCGTCCACCCGCTGCTGGTCCGGAGTGCCCTGTACCGCGCGCTCCGCTACCGGGTGCTCGCCCCGATCCGCCGGACGCCGGCGCAGGCGGCCGCGGCGACCGAGCGGGCGGTGGCCCGGATCTCGGGCGACACGGTGGCGGAGTCCTTCGCCGAGCTGGCCCGGCTCTCCCAGGCACACGGCTTCGCGGTCGTCGTCGCCGTCTTTCCCCGTCTCGTCGGCGACTTCCGCCGCTACCGCTTCGGCGACCAGCACGAGTTCGTCGCCGCGCTCTCCCGCCGCCACGGCTTCCGCCACCTCGACCTGCTCGCGCCCCTGGCCGCCTGCCGCGCCGCCGCCCCCGAGAAGCCGCTCGGCATGGACAGCTACCACCCCTCCCCCTACGGCCACGCCTGCGTCGCCGCGGCGATGGTGCAGGCGATCCTTGAGCTCGAGGCCCGCGGCACCCCGCCGTCGTAGGCGTGGTAGGCTCTGCTAAACCGTTGAGCGAGAACGAGAAGGTGCTACGCCGTGCCTGAAGAACCGAAGTCGTTCTGGACCTCCATCCCCGGAATGCTGACGGGAGCGGCGGCCCTCATCACCGCCGTCGGGGGCCTCATCTACGCCAGGCCCGACGCGAAGCCGGTCGACCCGGTCCCCCCTCCCAGGCCGCCCTTCAATACAGAGGCGCCCGTGGTCCCGGCCCCGATCAATCAGCAGACCGTTCCGGCGCCCGTGCCGTCCGTCATCTACACTGACGGCTGCGTAATCAACGGCGAAGCCGTCGTCATCACCGCCTCCAACCTCGTCCTGTCCAGGGCGCGGAACTTCACGCAGGTGGGGGTGCGAGTGCCGCCCCATCCGAACTGCCGCTTCTGCCTGGACGACGCCCAGGGCGGCCACTATTGCGTCGGGCCCAGCGGCGAGGTCTCCTCCGGCGGCATCCTCGTCGGCAACTGCTGGCCGTGCAGGGCCGGCGCTTGTTGACCGGCTCGGGCCGCCTCCAGCTCGCGTAGCCGCCGCGGTTGGCGCCGCGATCTACGAGCTAACTGCGGCGCTCGAAGACACTTCGCAGCTCTCCCCGCCATTCGCCCGGCGGCTGGGTCGATCCGCCCGACGGCTGGGCCGACGCGCCCGACGCCTGGCCCCTACGGCCACGCCTGCGTCGCGGCGGCCATGGCGGAGGTGATCCTGGAGCAGGCCAAGCGCCGCTGAGCCCAGCGAGGGATCTGGGCGGGGGCGCCTCCGTACAAGCGTCCGAGCGCAGGGGGCAAGCTCCCCACAGCTCGGTACAAGCTCCCCTGCGCCCGGTACAGTCGTACTTTCGCTCGGTACGTTCTCCCCGGCCGCCGGTACAAGCTTCCCATCGCCAAGTACGTCTGTACTTTCGCTCGGTACAGTCTCCCCAGCCGCCGGTACAAGCTTCCAACGGCTGGTACAAGCGTACTTTCGTCCGGTACAAGCTTCCCATCGCCCAGTACGGCCGTACTTTCGTCCGGTACGGTCTCCCCGGCCGTCGGTACAAGCTTCTCAGCGCCCGGTACAAGCTCCCCGCGGCCCCGGACAAGCGAACGAAGGCCTCGTACAGGCGCCCAGGCGGCCGGGGCCAGCTCCCCGATGTGCCGTGCTGGCACCCCGGCTCTCCTTAGAAGCTCCCCACGGCCCGGGGAAGACTCCCCACGTCATGGGGAACGCTCCCCGGTCGGTAGGGAACACTCCCCGGCCGGTGGGGAACGCTCCCCGGCCGATGGGGAACGCTCCCCGCCTCGTGGGGAACGTTCCCAAGCCGCAGGGGAGAGTTCCCCGGTCAATGGGGGACGCTCCAACAAGCCCTGGTGAAATTCCCCCAGCCGATGGGGAACGCTCCCCAAGCCGGGGGGAGCACTACCCATGGAGTTGCCCCGCTTTGGTGGACACCTCATCCTTAGGGAGAAAGGAGTCCATGATGGGGAGTCACCGCGGCAAGCCCTATCCAGCGGAGTTTCGTCGGCGGATGGTGGAGCTGGTGCGGGCGGGTCGGACGGCCGAGGAG
>DASUNQ010000308.1:0-3771 GCA_036277075.1 Thermoanaerobaculia bacterium | reverse complement strand
GGTAGGTGAGGTTCTTGTCATAGGCCTCGCCGGCGGCGATCGCGAGGTGGCGCTCCGTGTGGACGCCGACCGCGGCGATCGTGGCGCCGGGGCGGACGAGGTCGAAGGCCAGGCGCGTGGCCGCCGGGCTGCCGACCGCCTCGACGGCGGCATCCGCGCCGCGGCCGTCCGTCGCCTCGCGCACCCGCTCGGCGGCGCCGCCGCCGCTCACGTCGATCGGCTCGCCGCCGTAGCGCGCGGCGAGCGCCAGCCGCTCCGGGACGCCGTCGAGCGCGAAGACGCGCGCTGCGCCCTGCTCGCGCGCGGCGAGGACGGCCATCAGGCCTACGGGCCCGCAGCCGACGACCGCCAGCGTTCGGCCCGCGGCCCCGGCGCTCTCGGCGGCGAACCAGCCGGTGGCGAGAACGTCGCCGGCGAGGAGCGCCTCCTCGAGTGCCGCGCCCTCCGGCACGCGCACCAGCGTGGAGTCCGCGAGCGGCACCCGCACCAGCTCGGCCTGGGCGCCGTGCAGCCCGCGCCCGTCCTCCACCCAGCCGAGGAGCTGGCCGCGGACGCAGCGCGCGGTCAGCCCGATCGCGCAGTAGAAGCAGGCGCCGCAGCTCGTGGTGAACGGGCTGACGACCAGGTCGCCGAGGCGGAAGCCCGCCACGGCGCGGCCGGTCGCCACGACCTCGCCGGCCAGCTCGTGCCCCATGACGGTACCCGCGTCGAGGCCCGTCTCGGCGCCGCGGTAGACGTGGAGGTCGGAGCCGCAGACGCCGGCGGCGCGGACGCGGACGATCGCGTCCTCCGGTTCGCGGATCTCGGGGTCCGCGACCGTCGCGAGCTCGATCCGGCGGACGCCGGCGAAGACGAGGGCTTGCAGTGAGTCCTCCGCGCGCTGCCGCGAGCATCATAGGCGCCGCGGGAGCGGCCCAGGGGCTGGAAAGCGTCGATCGGACGCGAGCTCAGTAGATCGAGGCTCGGAGCGAGTCGATCGAGGCGCGAATCCAGTAGATCGAGCCCGAGTTCAGTAGCAGGACAGGACTCAGTAGGCCGCGGCGCGGCGAGCGTCCTTGACCCGCGAGCCACCCGAGTAGCTTTCCTTTTTCCTGGAAACGCCGTGGAAAGGGGCGCCGGCGGCGCCCGGCGAGGCGTCCGCGCATCGCCTTCGAGGAGACCTCCGACCATGAGCGAGATGACCACCGAGCCTCCAGGCCCCGTAGCCGTCCTGCAGTAGTAGGCTCCTCCCGTCCCTCGAGGAGGTCCCGATGAAGAGGACCGCGCTCCGCGCCCTCACGCTCGCTCTCTGCACCGCCGCGCCGTCCGCGGCGAACGGCCCCGGCGCCGCCGCACCCGCGGCGGCGCCGCTGCGCCTGGCGGTCACCTACCCGGCCGCGCTGGCGCCGGGGCCGCTCGACGGCCGGCTGCTGCTGATGCTCTCGACCGACCCCGAGGCGGAGCCGCGCTTCCAAATCGGCGACGACCTCGGCTCGCAGCAGGTCTTCGGCATCGACGTCGAGGCCTGGCGCCCCGGCCAACCGGCGGTGTTCGACGCCGCGGTCCTCGGCTTCCCGCTCGAGAGCCTGGCGCAGGTGCCGCCGGGGAGCTACCGCGTGCAGGCGCTCCTCCACCGCTACGAGACCTTCCACCGCGCCGACGGCCACACCGTGAAGCTGCCGATGGACCGCGGCGAGGGGCAGCAGTGGAGCCGCGCGCCGGGCAACCTCTACTCGACGCCGCGCGAGATCGCCGTCGACCCGCGGCGCGGCGAGACCCTCCAGGTGACGCTCGACCAGACCATCCCGCCGATCCCGGAGCCGCCGGCCACCCGCTACGTCCGCCACGAGCGCATCCTCTCCGAGCGGCTGACGAAGTTCTGGGGCCGGCCGATGCACCTCGGCGCGCACGTCCTGCTGCCGCACGGCTACGACGAGCACCCGGAGGCGCGCTACCCGCTGGTGATCTTCCACGGCCACTTCCCGGCCAACGTCACCGGCTGGCGCGAGGAGCCCCCGGATCCCCAGCTCGAGTGCGAGCGCAGCGAGCGCTTCCGCCTCGACTGCTACAACCGCATCCAGCAGGAGCAGGCCTACCAGCTCTACAAGGACTGGACCGGCCCGGGCTTCCCGCGCGCCATCGTGGTCGAGATCCAGCACGCCAACCCCTACTACGACGACTCGTACGCCGTGAACTCGGCCAACCTCGGGCCCTACGGCGACGCGATCACCCACGAGCTGGTCCCCTACCTCGAGAAGAAGTACCGCGCGCTCGGCGCCGGCTGGGCCCGCTTCCTCTACGGCGGCTCGACCGGCGGCTGGGAGGCGATGGCGGCGCAGGTCTTCTACCCCGACGACTACAACGGCGCCTGGATCGCCTGCCCGGACCCGATCGACTTCCGCGCCTACACGCTCGTCAATCTCTACGAGGACGCGAACGCCTATCACGCCGAGGGGCCGTGGCTGCGCGTCGCGCGCCCCGGGCACCGCGACTGGCTGGGGCGCGTCTCGACGACGATCGAGGCGATGAACCGCTCCGAGCTGGTGCTGGGCACGAAGAGCCGTTCCGGCGGGCAGTGGGACGTCTGGGAGGCGGTCTACTCGCCGGCCGGAGCCGACGGCTACCCGCGGCGCATCTGGGACAAGCGGACCGGCGCCATCGACAAGGCGGTCGCCGAGCACTGGCGCGAGCACTACGACCTCGGCCACATCCTGCGCCGCGACTGGGGGAAGGGGCTCGGGGCGAAGCTCCAGGGCAAGCTCCACCT
Source organism: Thermoanaerobaculia bacterium (assembly GCA_036277075.1). Classification (GTDB taxonomy): domain Bacteria; phylum Acidobacteriota; class Thermoanaerobaculia; order Multivoradales; family UBA5704; genus DASUNQ01. Next base: position 1,025 of record DASUNQ010000308.1, on the reverse strand, counting down.
CTACGTCGGCGACATGGACAACTACTACCTCAACGACGCCGTCTATCTGGTCGAGGAGTTCCTGAAGACCGCGAGCCCCCCCTACGGCGGCGAGGTGGCCTACGGCGACCGCGCCGAGCACTGCTGGAACGGCGACCCGACCCGTCCCAACGCGATCACGCGCCTCCGCTACCACCAGCTCTACCTGCCGAAGATCGTCGAGCGCCTCCTCGCCTCCGCCCCGCCGGGAGCGGACCTCACGAGCTGGCGGTACTGACGGGCGGCTACTGCTCGCGCGCGGCCGGCGGCTCCGGCGTGCCGGTCTCGACGAAGCGCTTCAGTCGCGCCACCTGTTCGCCGATGACGGCGTCCACGGCGGGCGTGATCTGCGCCAGCTCGTGCTGCCGGTCGCCGCTGACGCGGTAGGTGACGTGGAGGCGGGTCGTCCCCCCTTCGGTGGAAGCCAACTCGAAGCCGAGCAGGCCGTCGAGTCCCATCGCTTGCAGCGGCCCGAGGGCGCCGCGCAGCCGCAGCTCCCGGTCGCGCCGCACGAACACCACCCGCGCGTGCTCGGCGCTGCCCTCGGCCCAGCGCTCGCAGAAGCACCCGCCGGCCGCCAGCTCGAGCCGGAGGTTCGCCGCCGAACCCGACCAGGCATGCTGGTCGCTCCACCAGCGCCCCACCTGCCCGAGCGCCGCGAACAGGGCCGCCGGCGCGGCGCCGACCTGGACTTCATGCATGACCAGAAAGCCGTCCGCTGCGGACTGTCTCACCTCGGCGCCGGCTGGGCGTGCGCCGAGGAGCGCGGCGAGGCAGGCGAGAACGGCGAACCGGGCGGCGGGGCGGATCGGCGGCATGGCGGTCTCCTACTCGAGGTCTTCGAGGTGCGCGTCGAGCCCGCCGCGGAGGAGCTCTTCGGCGGCGGCCAGGTCGGGGGCCATCTCGCGGTCTTCGGTCCAGACCGGGACGCGGGCGCGGACCGCGGCGTGGAGGCGCTCGAGCGGCGGGCTCGAGACGAGCGGGCGGAGGAGGTCGATCCCCTGCGC
>DASUNQ010000307.1:0-6859 GCA_036277075.1 Thermoanaerobaculia bacterium | reverse complement strand
GAGCGCCCAGCGTCAGGATCAGAAGCGTCGGCTGCGTGGCGGTCTCGGGCATCGTCGGGCGTTGGGAGCGTGTTTCGTAAAGCGCCGGCGCAGTCTACCGCAGCGCGGCGTGCGTGCTACGCTGGCCCGCCGCTCGCCGGGTCGCGGGCGCCCGAGCCCCGTTGAAGATCGCAGCTGTCGGCAAGGCCCTCCCTCCGCACTACTACGACCAGGAGACGCTCCTGGCAGCGCTGCGCGAGCGCTGGGCCGACCGCCACTACAACCCCGCCCGCCTCGAGCGCCTGCACCACAACGTCCTGGTCGGCGGCCGCCACCTCGCGCTGCCGATCGAGGAGTACGCCGGCCTCACCACCTGGGGCAAGGCCAACGACGCCTGGATCCGCGTCGCCCAGGAGGTCGGGGAGGCGGCGGTGCGCGACGCGCTCGACCGGGCCGGCCTCGCGCCGGCGGAGGTCGACGCCCTGATCTTCGTCACCGTCACCGGCGTCGCCACGCCGTCGATCGACGCCCGCCTGGTCAACCGCCTGGGCCTGCCGCCGCGGATCAAGCGGCTGCCGATCTTCGGCCTCGGCTGCGTCGCCGGCGCCGCCGGGATCTCCCGCGCCGCCGACTACGTCCGCGCCTATCCCGACCAGGTCGCGGTCCTCCTCTCGGTCGAGCTCTGCTCGCTCACCCTGCAGCCCGAGGACCTCTCGATCCCCAACCTCATCGCCTCCGGCCTCTTCGGCGACGGCGCCGCGGCGGTAGTCGTGGTGGGGGACGAGCGGCCGGCCGGCGGCCCGCGCATCCTCGCGACGCGCTCGGTCTTCTACCCCGACTCGGAGCGGGTCATGGGCTGGGACATCTCGGAGAGCGGCTTCCAGATCGTCCTCTCGGCGGAGGTGCCGCAGGTCGTCCGCGACCACCTGCGCGGCGACGTCGACGCCTTCCTCGCCGACCACGGCCTCGGCCGCGAAGACATCGCCTCCTGGATCTCCCACCCCGGCGGCCCCAAGGTCCTCGAGGCGATGGCGGAGGCGCTGGACCTCCCCGAAGGCGCCCTCGACGTCACCTGGCGCAGCCTGCGCGAGGTCGGCAACCTCTCCTCGACCTCCGTCCTCCTCGTCCTCCGCGACACGCTCGAAGCCCACCGCCCGCCCCCCGGCAGCTACGGGCTCCTCACCGCGATGGGCCCCGGCTTCTGCTCCGAGCTGGTGCTACTCCAGTGGTGAGTGGCTAGTGGCCAATAGTGCAGAATAGCTCCGGAATAATGCAGAATAGTGCACTGTTAGTGCAATGCTGCGGGCGCGCTGCGTAAGACGAGGCGAGCTAGGATCTAATCTTTCCGCCTCGCGGCGATCTCTTTCGAAGACGGTATACAGCACCCCTACCCCAACCAATAGATTCGATTAGACCTAAATATCTAAGATGTGCCAGATCGTTCTGGATAGTACGATCGCTGGAGGGGCTTGCAAATTTGCCCTGATGTTCCGAAGGGGAAGCGATTGTTGATTCGCCAGCATCTGCAGTACTTCCCGTTGGCGTGCGGTCAAGTCCTGTGTTACCCGCAGAGGAGCCACATAACCGCTAGGCAGGAAACGCACTCCCACGGCGGCGCTTTGTTCAATGAACTGAGGCTCCGGATGTCCAGCCCTCGTACAAAGTTCAACGATCTTTTGAGTACCTCTACCCCAACGTTCGACGAGACCTCTCCGGAAAAAGACCTCAGCTATTAGAGGATTCCGTGGACGAGATGGATGGTCACGCTTAAGGTCCTCCACGGTTATACCTCGTGGCAGTGTGCCATCGCTCCATATCTCCAGGCGGTCGTCATAAAGCGCTAGACTAACCGCTCCACCAGTGAAGCTATAGTCACGGTGACAAAAGGCGTTCACGAGGGCTTCCCGTAGAGCTTCGACGGGAAAGAGTGGCTCGTCGACTCGTTCGAAAAGACCCGGCTGGATCCGACCAGCAACCGGTAGATGGCGGCGGAGAAATAGGAGGGCCTCTTCCAGCAGCAAGAAGGCATGGCCGTGGAGCTGCCGTTGGTCGAGAAACTCTGTTTTTTCCACTCCTTTGAAACGTGCCATACGCACCTGGCATTGAGGGAAATCTGGCAGTAGGCGCCGGCCAAAGAGCACAGGGGCTAGCGTTTAGCAGTTTGCCTTCAGCTCGCAAACCGAACCTGTCGAGTAGTTCTACTGCGGTGTACCCCGTATACTCAGGCAAGCGGCCGCTCGCGACGCCTGTTCTGGCTGTACGGAGGATCTCCTTCTCATCAAGATCCCGGAGGGAAATGCCCTCGGCCGGCATAGTCTCCCATCGATGGCGGCTGTGCGTTCTAGCGAGGAGGAGCTCCTGATATCGTACCTGCGACATCGGTGCTACAGTAGTACCCAGTCGTTCCCAGGGGCGACCATCGAACGTGAACGGCAGTAGATCTGGCCTAGGCTCGGCTTCCAGTGCCAAAAGCTCGTGCTGAGAGTCAGGAACACCCACCCTGTGAAGGGTAATCGGTGCTGCGGGCTCCAGCCGACGCAGGATTTCGCCGATCTCACGCAGTGTTGAATCCGTGACGAGCTGACCTAGCGGTCGCCCCTGAGGATCTATTCCAAACACAACCGTTCCGCCTCTCTTGTTGAGGAACCCGCACAACGTCTTGCCGGCCTGTGGGAGTTGACCGGTAGTAGTTTTGAACTCCAGCGTCTCTGATTCTCCTGCCGCTGCGAGTTGGTTGAGAGTAGAGAAATCCATGCAGAAGGACCCTTAGACGGGCGGTCGACGCATTAGTATACGCGCCAATGGACTATGTGAACGCGGTTGGTAGCTGGGTACTCTTCACGTCGCTAATGGCTGGAGTGGCGCTGACCCGCCTTGTCGAGCTGACCGTCGCCGAGCGGAACCGGCGTCGCCTGATGGCGCGCGGCGCGGTCGAGGCCGGCGCCGGGCACTACCCGTGGATGGTCGCGCTGCACGCCGCCTGGCTCGCCGCGGCGCCGGCGGAGGTCTGGCTGCTCGATCGCCCCTTCCTGCCGGTGCTCGCCTACCCGATGCTCGCGCTGTTTCTGCTGGCGACGGCGTTGCGCTGGTGGGTGATCGCCGCGCTCGGCGAGCGCTGGACGACGCGTATCCTCGTCCTGCCGGAGGCGCCACTGGTCACCGGCGGCCCCTACCGCTTCCTCCGCCACCCCAACTATCTGGCGGTCGTCCTCGAGCTCGCCGCGCTGCCCCTCGTCCACACCGCCTGGCTCACCGCCCTCCTCGCCTCAGCGGCCAACGCCGCACTCCTCGCTGTGCGCATCCCGGTCGAGGAACGCGCCCTCGCCGGCGCCTCCCGATGACCCGCACCTGGCGGGGAGAGGTTAAAATGACCATGTTCGTCGAGGAGGCGTCGAGGAGGCTCAGGCATGGCGCGCACGATGACGGCTGCAACAGCCAAGGCCCATCTCGCAGAAGCGCTGCGCGAGGTCGAGTCGGGCGAATCGGTCACGATCACACGCCACGGACGACCCGTGGCTGTGCTGGTGCCGCCGGAGTTGGCGGACCAGCTCGGCCGGCTCCAGGCCGCCGGACCCGAGAGCGGCTTGGCGCGCATCGTCGGGCGCTTCTCGGACGGTGCGGAGCTCGCGGAGGCGCTAGACGAGGTCGCCGCGTCGCGGACCGCCGGTCGCGGCCTTCCCGAGCTGGACTGAAGGTGGCCGCCTACCTGTTCGACACGAGCGCCCTGTCCGAGGTCCTGCGGCCGCAGCCGGACGACGAGTACGTCGCTTGGCTGACCCGATTGCCTCGCGAGGAGCAGTTCACGAGCACGGTCGTGGTGGGAGAGCTGTTCTCCGGCGCGCTGCGTTCCCGGGCCTCGGCGAAGTGGCTGCGACGCGTGGAGGAGGAGATCCTGCCCGCGGTCACCGCGCTGCCGTTCGACCTGGAGTGCGCGCGCGAGTACGGCCGGGTCCGCGCGGAGCTCATGGATGCGGGCACTCCGATCGGGGACGCAGACGCCATGATCGCCGCCACGGCGCTGCGGCACGGGCTCGAGGTGGTGACGGCGAACGTGCGGCACTTCCGGGTGGTGGCCGGCCTTTCGGTTCGCCCTGTCGGCGCATCCGGGCCGGGCCGTTGACCCGCGCCGCCATCCTCGAAGGGATCGCCGAGGTGGCGCGCCGGCACCTCGACTGGCAAGGCGCGCTGACGCCGGCGATGCGCCTGGTCGAGGACCTCCGGCTCGACTCGATCCGCCTGCTCACCCTGGCGGCCGAGGTGGAGAACCGTTTCCGCGTCGTCCTGGACGAAGAGGACGAGCTGCGCCTCGAGACCGTCGGCGACCTGGTCGACCTCCTGGCCGTGAAGCTGCAAGCCGGTTGACGAACCCGTGAGCGATCCGCGGCCCGCCGCCACACTCCTCGACCTCCTCGCGCGCGGCGGGCGCCGCCCGGACGGCGGCGTCCGCTTCCTCGACCGCGACGAGAAGGCGACCTGGGTCGGCTGGGGAGAGGTGCGCGAGCGGGCGCTGGCGGTGGGCGGCGGGCTCCAGGCGCTCGGCGTGGCGCCGGGCGAGCGGGTGGCGCTGGTCTTCCCCACCGGCCCCGAGTTCTTCTCCGCCCTCTTCGGCGCGCTCGCCGCCGGCGCGGTGCCGGTGCCGCTCTACCCGCCGGTGCGGCTCGGGCGCCTCCAGGAGTACGTCGAGCGCACCGCGCGCATGCTGGAGGTGGCCGGGGCGCGGCTGGTGCTCGCCGACCGCCGCATCAAGGCCGTTCTCGGCGAGGTCGTCGCCCGCGCCCGCCCGCGCCTCGGCTGCCGCACGCTGGCGGCGCTGCCGGAAGAGCGTCCCGACCCGCCGCGCGTCACGGAGGACGACCTCGCCCTCGTCCAGTTCTCGTCGGGCACGACGGTCGAGCCCAAGGCGGTGGCTCTCTCGCACCGCGCCGTCCTCGCCCAGGTGCGCAGCCTGGGCAGCTTCCTCGCCGACACTCCCGAGGGGCGCGACAGCGGCGCGAGTTGGCTGCCGCTCTACCACGACATGGGGCTCATCGGCTGCGTCTTCCCCTCCCTCGCCCTCGACACCAGCCTCACCCTGGTCCGCCCGGAGCACTTCGTCGCCCGCCCCGCCCTTTGGCTGCGCGCGATCTCGCGCTACCGCGCTACGGTCTCGCCCGCCCCGAACTTCGGCTACGCCCTCTGCACGACGCGCATCCGCGACGCCGAGATGGAAGGCGTCGACCTCTCCTCCTGGCGCCTCGCCCTCAACGGCGCCGAGCCGGTGGCGCCGCCGGTCTTGCGCGCCTTCACCGAGCGCTTCGCCCGCTGGGGGTTCCGGCCCGAGGCGCTGACCCCGGTCTACGGCCTCTCGGAGGCGGCGCTCGCCGTCACCTTCTCCGCGCTCGACCGCCCCTACGCCAGCCGGCGGCTGGAGCGCGACGCGCTGGCGAACGAGGGGCGGGCGGTGGACGACCCCGAAGGGCTGGAGGTCGTCTCGGTCGGTCGGCCGGTCCCCGGCTTCCGCCTGCGCGTCCGCGACAAGACCGGCCGCGACCTCCCCGAGCGGGGCGTGGGCCGGATCTGGATCGCCGGCGAATCGCTCATGGACGGCTATCTCGACGACCCCGCGGCCACCGCCGCCGTCCTGCGCGACGGCTGGCTCGACACCGGCGACCTCGGCTTCCTCGCCGACGGCGAGCTCTACCTCACCGGCCGCGCCAAGGACGTCATCCTCCTGCGCGGCCGCAACTACGCGCCCGAGCCGATCGAGCACGCGCTCGAGGGAGTCCCGGGGGCGCGCCCGGGCTGCGCGGTGGCGGTCTCCTGGCTGCCGGAAGGCGGGACGGGGGAGGTGCTGGGGCTCCTCGTCGAGCGCCGGCGGGGCGCGACGCGCGAGGAGATCGCGGCGCTGCCGGACGGCTGCCGCGCGGCCGCCCTGCGCGCCACCGGGCTCGCCGCCGACGAGGTCGTCGTCCTCCCCCCGGGCACGCTGCCGCGGACCTCCTCGGGCAAGCTCCGGCGCGGCGAGGCGCTGCGGCTCCATTTGGCGGGCGAGCTGGCGCCGCCGGCGCCGGTCACGCCGCTGCGGCTGGCGACCGCGGTGGCGCGCTCGCGCTGGGCCTACGCGCGGATGGGGAGGCGCGGTGGCGACCGCGAGTGACGCCCCGGCCGACGTCCTGGACGTCCTGATCATTGGCGGCGGCCCGGCCGGGCTCGCCACCGCCATCGAAGCGCGCCGCGCCGGCCTCTCGGCCCGCGTCGTGGACCGCGCCCGGCCGCCCATCGACAAGGCCTGCGGCGAAGGGCTGATGCCCGACGCCGCCGCCCGCCTGGCCGAGCTGGGGGTCGAGCTCCCCGCCGGCGCCGGCTTCCGCTTCCGCGGCATCCGCTACCTCGACGGCCCGCTCGTCGCGACCGGCGACTTCCCACGCGGCGGCGGCCTGGGCGTGCGCCGCCTCGACCTCCACGCCGCGCTCGCCCGCCGCGCCGAGGAGGCCGGGGCAATGCTCGCCTGGGAAACGACCGTGCACTCCTTGCTGCCGGACGGCGTCGAGACCGACCGCGGGCCGCTTCGGGCGCGCTGGATCGTCGGCGCCGACGGCCTCCTTTCCCGCGTCCGCCGCTGGGCGGGGCTCGCCGCGGCGCCGGCGCCGCGCCGCCGCTTCGGCGTCCGCCGCCACTTCCGGATCGCCCCCTGGAGCGACTACGTCGAGGTCTACTGGGGCCCGGGGTGCGAGGCCTACGTTTCGCCGGTCGCCGCCGACCTGGTCGGCGTGGCCTGCCTCTGGAGCGGCGCGGCGGCCGGCTTCGACGACCTCCTGGCGCGCTTCCCGCCGCTCGCCGCGCGGCTGGCCGGCGCCCCCGAGGCCTCGCGCGACCGCGGCGCCGGGCCGCTCGAGCAGCG
>DASUNQ010000306.1:0-11612 GCA_036277075.1 Thermoanaerobaculia bacterium | reverse complement strand
GATGGCGAGGCCGAGGATCTTCTCGGTCACCGGGATGTAGTCGTAGAAGTCCCCCCCCACCTCCTCCATCGACTCCGAGCGGCCGCAGATGTCGAACGAGCCGTAGTCCGGCACCCGGCGCGGCAGGATCGAGGCCTGGATCTTGCGCGCCTCCTCGAAGATCCCCTGCACGCGGTCGCGGCGGATCTTCTGGTTGATCGAGTGGCGCAGGATGCCGAGGGAGAAGAGGACGTCGTCGGGGTGGCGGCCGGGGCGGACGTCGAAGGCGAGGATGTACTCCTCGTCGCCGACCTCGATGGCGCAGAAGTCGCCGGCGCCGAGCTGCTCCTCGAGGCTGCGGTCGACCTGCGGGTCGTCGGGGCCCATGTAGACCGCGCCCTGTTCGAGCAGCAGCTTGATCGGGCGGTAGACGGCCGGGATCTTGAGCCCCGCCGGCACCTGCTTGGCCTCGCCGAAGGTCCCTTGCAGGACGTACGAGCGGCCGCTCCGCCGGTAGAGCCGCCCGCCGTAGATCCCCAGCTCGTCGCGGAACTTCTGGACGATCGTGGCGACGATCGCCTGGATGGTCGCGCCGGTGTCCTCGCCGCGGTCCATGACCGCGACCACCTGCTCGACTTTCTTCATCAGCCCCCGGTAGTCGACCGGGGGGGCGTCGGTGGTGATCAAGGGGCGCTCTCCTGGCGAGCGCAAGGATAGCGTGGGCGGGGCGGACAGCGGCGCGGCCGCGGCTCGGTCCCCGGCGGCGCGGGAGGCACGGGGTAGAGCATCACCTGGCCGATGTAGGGTTGCATGGCTGGCTCCTCGACCGCCGTGCCGCCCCGTCCGCCGATCCCGGCGGCCGGTTGGCCGATCCGCTGCCTCCGCGGCGGCCTGCGTGGGGTACGAACGGGCCTCAGGCCGCGCTGCGGCGAGGAGGCAACGATGACCAAGCGAGCCGAGGGAGCCAAGACTTGGCGGCCGTGCGCCGGGGTTCTGCGGGCCGTCTGGACGCTGGCGCTGCCGGGAGCCGCGTGGGGGGACGGCGAGCTCCTGATCGACGACTTCGAGGACCGCGACCTCGAGGCGCGGAACCCGCTCCTCGTCTATGGCAGGCGTAGCTCGAGCGCCGACCCCGCAGCGAGGTAGCCGGACGCGCACCGCGCCCGTGCTTTCCAGGTCGTGTCGTCTCCGGCCACCTCCGGCGGGCCGGAGCAGACCGTGTAGAACCCGGCGGCGAGCTGAGGCAGGCGCACGCGCGATCCGTCCATGAAGGGCACTCCGTTGCCCAGGGTCCAGGTCGCGAGCACGCCGAACGGAATGCCGATCTCGTCCTGCCACATGGCGAAGACCTCGGGGTCGCGTTTGCCGAGGTCGACCAAGAGCTCTCCACCTTCCGTCCCGATCGGGAGGACGACTTCCTCGGCCCCTGCAAGACGGACCTCGTACGCCTTCAGCTTCCCGCCCGGCGGGCTCACGACCACGTGCATGGCGCTCGTTCGCTCGGGGAGCTTCAGCTCGAAGCTGCCGTCGGGGCGCGTGCGCACCGTCGAGACCGACCCGCTCCCACCCGACGTCGGCCAGGCATACACCATGGCGCCGATCACCGGACCGGTCGCCGCGAGGACCCTGCCGCGCACGGCGACGTTGCGCTGCAAGGCGAGCACGACCAGCCCGTGGACGGCATCTGCGGCGGCCTCGAACGTCTGCGTCTCGCTCTGCTCCCGGCCGCCGCCGCCGGCTGACCGCTCGGCCGAGAGGGCGATGGTCCCCTCGGGAAAGGCCCGAAACTCGAACTCGCCCTTCGCGTCGGACTCCGTGCTGACGGGGCCGGCGAGCGAGGTGAGCGTGACGTACGCTCGCGCCGCCGGGTTGCCCGCCGGGTCGACGACACGTCCCTGCACCCGCGTGCCCGGAAGCTCGATCGTCACCGAGGCTTCGTTGCCGTCGCGCTTGACCTGCGCCAGCGCGGACGTTTTCAGGAAGGGCTTGTCGCTTTCTATGTCGACGGGCCACCGTCCGTCCTTCGGCAGCGGGCCCTCGAATCGCCCGTCCGCATCCGACTCCATCGTGATCTTCGTCGCTCCGCTGCGGCCGCCGAAGAACAGGCGCCCTTGCAGCGGTTCGTCACCCAGGCGCACGCTGCCTTCGAGCCAGAGGAGCGCCAGCGGGATGAAGTAGGCCTGTGTCGGCTCGGACAGCTCCACGAACGAATCGGAGAAGACGGCGTTGCCGGCCCAGTCGTAGACGGTGACCGAGAAGCGGCCGGGCAACTGCGCGGGGAGCGGCACGCGCCCGTCCGCGCGCGGTGCGGCCCTGATGGGCGGCTCCTCCCAGCCGGAGCGGTAGTCGCTGGCCCGGCGGACCTCGACCCGCCAGGGCCGGCCCATCCAGTCCGTCGCCGGTGCGAGCTCGAGGGCGAAATCCACGGGCAGCTTGAGCACCAGCGGGCTCGCGAGCCTCGACTCGGCCCCGTTCCAGACCTCCAGCGGGGACAGCGCCGCACGAGCCCTGCCGCTCTCGGCGACGAGGGCATACGAGCCCGCGGCGACGCCGACGAACTGAAAGAACCCACCCGGCTGGCAAGGGACCTCGATGGCGGCCTGGCGCAGGAGCCTCAGCACCGGGTCGTTGCTCTGGCTCGGGGCCTCCGCCGGCTGCAGGCGCACCGTGCAGACCTTGGGCGGCGTTCCGTCCTCCAAGGCGACCCACCCCGCGACGGACGCGCCGCGGCGGAGCACCAGGTTGCCCAAAGACTTCGTCTCGCCGGCCGTGACGGGCACCCGCCAGAGGTAGTGCGGGACGAATCCGCCTGGATGCAGGGCGATGTCGAGCCGGCCCGCGGGGACGGTGCAGCGCCACTTGCGCTCCGGCGACGTGGCGCAGACACCACCGCCCGCCGGGGCCTCCTTGGCTCGAGAGGATCCGTCCCGCGCTGGCTCGAAGCGGACCTCGAGCCGCTCCGGCGGTTTGTCGTCAGCCTCCTTCAAGGAGAACGTGCCGGTCAGCAAGCTGGCTGGCCGAAGGGCCACGGTCAGGCCAATGGGAGAGATAGGGCTCTCCGGCACCCGCAGGAGCGAGGTGGGGGCGAAGTAGCCCGGGAAATCCGCGCGCACCGTCCACTGCGACCCGGCCGGAAGCTGAGCTGCCGCGGCCGCCGGCAGCTTGACGGCGTAAACGCGGGGCGGCTCGGAGCCGACACCGAGGAAGACGACGTGGCCCTCACCCACCAGGGGCGCGCCGGTGGGGGAGGCCAGCGTCACACGAACAGGGACGGCAGGTGCGGGCGCAGAGCTGTCCTGGGCGGCGGCGGCCGGCGACAGCATGAGCCCGCCGAGAACGAGGAGCAGCCCCAACCCCGCACCCCTTCTGGCCGCACGGTCGATCACATCGGGGCGCAGCTGAAGCATTCGGCCGGACACCAACCGTTGATATTTCTGCAGTTGCCCCCTCCGTCACCTCCGCCGGGGCCGTCGTCGACTTCGACCCCGTAGCAAGGCTCACCGGAAAACTGGCAGAACGTGCCGCCGCCGCCAGACGTTGTCTCGCAGCACAGGTACCCGGCCTCGTCCTGGGCGGGCACGCAAGAGTCCTGGGGAACGCCACGGACCTGCCTTCCGCGGTCACGAGATCGCTTCTTCGCGCTAGCTGACCATAACAGTATCTACTGTATAAAATGGTTCGTCAACGCGGGCCGGCCTTCTGGTCGCTCGGCGTCTTGTCCGTCCCGGCGCGGCCTCCGCGCCGCACAGCTCCTCGGCCCGGGCCGCGCCGGCGAGGGCCGGGAGGAAGAGGACGATGATCCACGCCGTGCGCATCCAGCCTTTCCTACGGCCGGCGCCGCTCAGCCGTCGCTCGCACATCGTCAACCTCGACCGCGTCGCGGCGCTGCCCTTCGACGAGCATCGCCTGGCGGTGCGCCTGACCAGCGGCGAGACCCTCGTCGCCAGCCGCACCGGCTCGGCGCGCCTGCGCCGGCGGATGAGCGGCTCATAGGAGCGCGGGCGGCTCAGCCAGCGCGCTGGAGCCGCTCGAGGAAGCCGCGAGGGCTGAGGATGGCGATCTCGCGGAAGGCGCGCAAGTCGAGCAGGTCCGCGTCGCCCGTGACGATGACCTCCGCCTCCCCGGCGACGGCGGTGGCCAGGACCCAGTCGTCATCTGGATCCCGACAGGCGGGCTTCTCGAGCGCCGTCGCCTCCACCCAAGTGGCGTGGCGCCGGTAGAGGTGAAGCAGCGGCAGCTCTTCGAGCTCGAGATCGAACTTCTCGCGTAGCTTGGCCACCAGCTCGTTCCACAGCTGGGGCGACAGGATGGCAACGTGCTGCGGCAGGTGGATTTCGACGATCTCGTGGCAGAGCCCTTCCGCCACGACGCCGGCCACGACGACGTTGGTGTCAAAGACCACTCTCAAGAGATCAGACGAAACACATCCTCGTCCGTGAACACGCCCCTAGCCCGGGCGCGCGGCACCGCGCGGCCCCGCGATTCGGCCGCGGCGTCTTGCCACAGCTTCCGGAAGATGGCCAGCCGCACGTACTCGCTGGTCGTCAGCCCGTTCTCGCTCGCTGCCCGCTCGATGAGCCGTTTCGTCTTGCCCGGCAAGCTGACCGTCAGAGTCTCTCTCATGGCTGTAAGATTAGATCGCACACAGGGCCGCCGATCAAGCCGCCTCAGCCGTGGTCCACCAGCGCCATGACGATGCGGTCCTGGGCGCGGCGGGCGTCGGCGGCGCTGGGGGCCTGGTTGCAGAGGATCGAGAAGGCGTAGACCTTGCCGGAGACCGCCTTGGCGTAGCCCGAGAGGGTCGAGACGCCGTTGAGGGTGCCGGTCTTGGCGTAGACGTTGCCGGCGTACGGCGGGTCGGCCAGCCGCTTCTTCCACGAGCCGTTGTCCTCGCCGCCGTAGGCCAGCGACTGCACGAACTCCGACCCCGCCGGGTGGAAGAACATGTGCCGCAGCAGGGTCGTCATCTGCCGCGGCGTGAAGCGGTTCTCGCGGCTCATGCCCGAGCCGTCGCTCATCACGAAGCTGCCGGGCGGCACGCCGATCGTCGCCAGCCACTCCCCCACCGCCTGGATCCCGGCCCGCCAGGTCCCGGCGCCGCAGCGCTCGGCGGCGAGGAGCTTGAGCAGGCTCTCGGCGTAGAAGTTCTGGCTCCGCTTGTTGGTGACCTTGATCGCCTCGACGAGGTCGCTGCGGAAGACCGCGACCCGCTCCCACAGCGGCCCCGGCAGGCGCTCGACCGGCAGCAGCCGGCCGCGCAGCTCCACCCCCTCGCGCGAGAGCGCGTCGCGCAGGCCGGCCCCGAAGTAGGTCACCGGGTCGGGCACCGTGACCCACATCTCGACCGGTCCGGAGCCGTACCAGATCCGCCCCGCCACCTCGATCACCTCGCCGTCGCGGTCGATGTGCACGAACTGCCCGCGCGCCGTCGGTGTCGTGCGCGCCGTGTTGGCGACGGGCAGCAGCGGCGCCGGCGGCACCAGCTCGACGCGCGCCGCGCCCCCCATCGCTCCCGGCCAGACCCGCACCAGGATGCAGTTGTCGCTGAAGGAGAGCCCCTCGACCGGCGCCTCGTACCAGCGGGTGAGCTGGTCGCGCGGCCACTCGGGATGGACGGTCAGCCCTTCGAACAGGCCGTGGTCGAGAAGCAGGTCCCCCTCCACCCGCGCGATGCCGCGGTCGCGCAGCGCCGCCGCCCAGCGGCGGAAGGCGCCGTAGGGGTCGCCCTGGAAGCTGCGCCCGGAGATCTGCGGATCGCCCCCGCCGACGACGCCGAGGTCGCCGCGCAGCACCCCGTCCGCGACGCTGCCGCGCAGCAGCAGGCGGGTCTCGAAGAGGTAGCCGGGGCCGAGGGCGTCGAGGACGGCGGCGGTGGTCAGGAGCTTGGTGTTCGAGGCCAGGATGCGCTGCTGGTCGGCCGCCCAGGCATAGACCGTCTCGCCGCTGTCGACCTCGACGACGTGCACGCCGAGCGCCGGGGCCACCCCGAGCGCGGCGCGGACCTGTGCTTCCACGGCGCCGGTGAGGAGGGGGGAGAGCAGGAACCGGTCGGTGGCCGCCGCGGGCGCGGCGGCGGCCGGCGGCGCCGGCGGCGCGGCGAGGAGCAGGAGGAGGGCGGCGACGGCCGCCAAGGGCTTGCCGGGGTCGAGCTTCCGCTTCACCTCTTCAGGTGCTCCTCGAACCAGCGCACCACCGCCGCGTTGGCGCGCAGGCGGTTCGGCAGCTTGCGAAAGCCGTGCCCCTCGTCGGGGAAGAGGACGTACTCGACCGGCACGCCCCGGCCTTTCAGGCTCGCGACCACCTGCTCGGCCTCGACCACCGGCACGTTGGTGTCGTTGGCGCCGTGGAGGACGAGGGTCGGCGCCTTGACGCGGCCGACCCGGTGGATCGGCGACAGCTCCCGCAGCAGCGCGCGCTGGGTCTTCGGGTCGCCGTACTCGACGGTCGAGATCGCCGCCATCCAACCCTCGGTGTGCCGGAAGAAGGTCTCGAAGTTGACCACCCCGAAGAGGTTCGCGCCGGCGGCGAAGAGGTCGGGCCAGGTGGCCAGGGCGGCCATCGTCATGTAGCCGCCGTAAGAGCCGCCCATGATGCCGAGCCGGCCCGGCGCCGCCGCGCCGCTCGCCGTCAGCCACTCGGCGGCGGCGCGGATGTCCTCCACCGCGCCGACGCGCAGCGGCCCGTTGTCCAGGTTGACGAAGCGCTTGCCGAAGCCGAAGGAGCCGCGCACGTTGGGCGCGAAGACGCCGATGCCGCGCGCCAAAAGGGCCTGGTAGTCGGCGCGGAAGGCGGGGCGCTCCTGCGCCTCCGGGCCGCCGTGGAAGGAGAGGACGTAGGGCGCCGGCGCGGCCGCGCCGCGCGGCCGGTAGAGCCAGCCCGAGAGCTCGAGGCCGTCGTGGGCCGCGAAGCGGACCAGCTCCGGGCGGACCAGCCCGTCGAGGTCGACGCCGGCGTGCGGGCTGAAGGTGACCTGGGCGAGGCGGCCGCCGCCGCGCTCGAGCACCCAGACGTCGGAGGGGCGCTGCGCGCCCGACAGCGTCAGGGCGAGGAGGCGTCCGTCGCGCGAGAAGGTCATGCCGCCGACGATGTCGGCGGGCAGCGCCGGCCCCGGGGTGGCGCGGCCGGTCGCGAGGTCGAGGAAGGCGAACTCGTTGCGGCCGCCGACGTTCCAGAGGAGCGCCGCCGTGGTGCCGTCGCGGGTGACCTCGAAGCCGCCGAGCGGGGCGTCGTCCCGCCCCGCCAGCACCTCGAGCGGCCCGGGCCCGCCGCCGGCGTCGAGGCGGACGCGGACGAACGCGGTCAGGTCCCGGTCCTTGTCGCCCCCCAGGTAGACCGCCGCGCCGTCGGGCGCGAAGGAGCCGCCGAAGAAGGTGCCGGGGGGCTCGTGCGGCGTCAGCAGCGTCTCGGCGCCGCTCGCCAGGTCGAGCAGCACGAGGTCGCTGTCGCTGCGGCTCGCCACCCGGCCGATGACGGCGCGGCGGCCGTCGCGGCTGAGGTCGGAGAAGCTGCCGATCCCGGGGTTCACCGCCACCCGCCGCGCCTGGCGCCGCTCGAGGTCGTAGAGGTAGCTGTCCATCGACGCCGCCCCGCCGCGGTTCGAGGAGAAGGCGAGCCGGCGGCCGTCGTCGCTCCACGGGCCGAGCCAGTTGTTCTCCTTGCCGCCGTCGGTGATGCGCACCGGATCCCGGCCGTCCGGGCGGAGCAGGTGGATCTGCTGGTTGAGCCCGCCGCCGGGCGCCACCGAGACCGCCAGCCAGGCCCCGTCGGGCGACCAGCGGACCTCCCCCACGGGGTCGTCGAACGCCGTCACCTGCCGCGGCCAGCCCCCCGCCGCCGCCACCACCCAGGCCTGCGGCAGCCCCGAGAGGGTCGAGACGAACGCGATCTGCCGCCCGTCGGGCGAGAAGCTCGGCCCGAAGCAGGCGCCGATCTTCGTCATCCGCGCGACCTCGGACTCGAGGTCGTCGGCGACGGCGGATCGTGCCGCGGCGAGGAGCAGCGCGGCGGCCGAGACGAGGACGAGGGTGCGGCGCACGAGCGGAGCCCTCACAGCAGCATGCCGGCGATCGTGGCGGTCTGGAAGGTGGCGAGGGAGCCGGCGACCATCGCCCGCAGGCCGAGCCGGGCGAGGTCCCCCTTGCGCTCCGGCGCCAGGGCGCCGATGCCGCCGATCTGGATGGCGATCGAGGAGAAGTTCGAGAAGCCGCAGAGGGCGTAGGTGGCGATCACCCGCGAGCGGTCGGAGAGCTCGCCGGCGGCCACCATCTCCTGGAGGCGGATGTAGCCGACGAACTCGTTGACCACGGTCTTGATGCCGAGCAGCGAGCCGACGTCCGCGGCCTCCCGCCAGGGCACCCCCATCACCCAGGCGAGCGGCTGGAAGAGGACGCCGAGGATCAGCTCGAGCGTCACCTCGGGGTAGCCGAAGAGCCCCCCGACGCGCACCAGAATCGCGTTGATCAGCGCCACCAGGGCGATGAAGGCGATCAGCATCGCGGCCACGTTGATCGCGAGCTTCATGCCGTCGGCCGCCCCCTCGGCGGCGGCGTCGATGACGTTGGCCCACGGCCGCTCGACCTCCAGCGTCACCTGGCCTTTGGTGCGGCTCTCCTCGATCTCGGGGAAGGCGAGCTTGGCCATCAGCAGGCTGGCCGGCGCCGACATGACGCTCGAGGCGATGAGGTGCCCGGCGTCGACCCCCATGCCGACGTAGGCGGCCAGCACCCCGCCGGCGAGGTTGGCGAAGCCCCCGGTCATCACCGCCATCAGCTCCGACTGGGTGAGGAACGGCACGTACGGCTTGATCAGCAGCGGCGCCTCGGTCTGGCCGACGAAGACGTTGACCGCCGAGGCCAGCGACTCGGCCCCCGAGGTGCCCATCACCCGCACCATCAGCCAGGCGAAGACGCGGACGATCAGCTGGATGAAGCCGATGTAGTAGAGGATGGTGATGACGCTCGAGAAGAAGATGATCGTCGGCAGCACCTTGAAGGCGAAGAAGTGCTCGGCGAAGCCGTCGCCGAACATGAACCGGGCGCCGGCGTCGGAGAAATCGAGGAACACGGTGACGGCGTCCGCCAGCCAGCGGAAAAAGGCCTCCCCCACCGGGGTCTTGAGGATGATGATCGCGAAGGCGACCTGCAGCAGGGTGCCGGTGATCACCGTCCGCCAGGGGATGATGCGCTTGTTGTTGGACATCGACCAGGCGAGCAGCAGCATGACCAACATCCCGAAGAGGGAGATGAATCGCAAGGCCGCCTCCCGTGCGCCGGAGTGTCCGTGGCGAGCGCGGGCGCGAGGCTATACTCCGCGCGTGACGGACTTCAACACCGCCCTCGGTCTCGCCGCCGGCGAGGACGGGACGGTGGTGCTCGAGGCCGGCCCCGCCCACCAGGTCGCTCCCGAGACCGTGCACTTCGCGGTCCTCGCCACCCTCGCCGAGGTGGCCGCGGCGCGCGCCGTCGGCGCGCCGGTGGTCCCCGCCTCGGTCAGCGTCCAGCTCCTCGCCCGCGCCCGCCCCGGCCGCCTGGTCGGCCGCGGCCGGGTCCTCCGCCGGGGACGGCGGCTCGCCTTCGCCGAAGGCGAGGTGACGCAGGAAGGGGAGCTGGTGGCGAAGGCGACGATCGCGTTCGCGTTGCTCTGACCCGAGGGAAAGACGGTCCCCCGCGAGGGAGAGCGCCGCCCCCACGAGGGGGACTCGATCCCCCGCGCGGAAACGGCGCGAGACCGCGAGGCCGACGCGTGCGACCCGGGCGGATCGGCGGCTCCCCGGAAGGGGAGGCCGGTCCCCCGGAGGACCGAGGGCCCTCCCCGCGCGGGCGAGGAGTCGTCCCTCCCGCGGAAAGCGCTCACCCTCGCGGGATGGTCGATGCCCCTCGCGGGGGGACTAGAAGTCGAAGTACCCGTCGCGGACGCGGACGGAAACGCCGGGGCGGTGGACGCGGACGGCCACCTTGTGCCAGCGGCCGTCGTTCTTGGCGTCGGAGGCGTAGTAGCCGAGGACGTACTGCTCGCGCAGCTCGGTGAGGACCGCGTTGAAGGCCGCCGGCAGCTCCTCGAGGCTGTTGATCGTCACCACCCGGCCGCCGCTCTCGCGGATCGTCCGCTCGAGCAGGTCGAACTGCTCGGCGTTGCCCTCGGCGCTGCGCCAGGCCGAGGAGAAGGACTTCCGCTTGGCCTTCTCGCCGAGCTGGATCCAGTAGACCAGGGTCTGGCTGGTCTGCGCCTTCCACAGGGCGTCGGCCATCGACAGCGTGCTGTGCACCTCGGCGCCGTCGGAGAGGAGCACCACCACCCGCCGCCCCTGCTGCGCCTCGAGCAGCTTGAGCGCCATGTAGACGTGGTCGGCCACCGCCGAGCCGCCGCCGGCCGTGACCTCGGTCAGCGCCCGCCGCAGCACCTGCGGGTCCTGCGTGAAGGGAGTGGTCGCCAGCAGGCGGTCGGAGAAGAGGGCGAGCATCGCCTCGTCGAGGTCCCGCATGCCGGCGACGAAGGCGGCGGCGCCGTCGACGGCGGCGCGCAGCCGCTCGCCCTGCATGCTCTCGCTGCTGTCGACGAGCAGGACGGCCGTGAACGGCAGCTCGCCGCGGCCGAAGGTGACGAGCTGCTGCTGCTTGCCGTTGTCGAGGATCGTGAAGTCGCCCCCGTCGAGGTCGAGGGCGCGCGCGCCGCCGCGCTGGACGGTGACGAAGAGCTGCTGCAGCTCGAGGGTCATCTCGTCGTCGATCTGCACCGGCAGGGTGCGCACGACGGCGGTTCCGGTCGCGCCCGAGGCGCCGGTCGCGACGACGCGGAACTCGCGCTCGGCGTTGTCGTCGCCGGCCTCGACGACCATGCGGTAGGGGGGCGCCTTGAAGGTCGCCACCCGCTTGCCGTCGAGGAAGAGCTCCACCTGCCGCACCGGCTCGTTGGCGTCGACCGCGGCCTCGAAGCCGGTCGGGCCGAAGACCGACTGGTCGGGCGTCGGGGCGACGATGCGCGGCTGCACCGCCGCGCCGGCGACGGCGGGGCCGCCCAGAGCCAGGATCAGGAGCAGGAGGAGGGCGCGGTGGTGGTGCGGGCGCTTCATGATCCCGTGTTCCCGGCCGTGGCCGGCGCGGCCGGCTGGCCGAGCGCCTGGGCGAGGAGCGGCAGCCCGTTGCGCGTGCTGTCGGCGATCTGGCGCCGGACGGCCTCCCAGAGGTCCTCCGGGTCGCGGTTGTAGCGCAGCCGCGAGGTGCCGCGCTCGGCCGCCGGCAGGGCCAGGAACTGGCCCATCACCTCGCGCCCCGCCACCGCCCGGCCCTGGCGGTCGAGGACCGTGGCGAGCTGGAGGTAGATCGCCCCCTCTCTCGGGAAGCGCTCGAGCCCGGCGCGCAGCACCGCCTCCGCGGCCTCGAAGTTCTTCGCCTCGGCGTGCAGCCGCGCCAGCTCCTGCACGGCGATGGCGCCGATCCAGGCCGGGATGCCGGTGAGCGGCCGCAGCATGCGCGCCGCCTCCTCGGTCGCCCCGGTGCGCTGGAGGTTGACCGCCAGGCGCAGCAGCGCCTCGGGCTGCATCGGGTCCACCCCCAGGGCGCTGCGCAGGCTGCCGATCGCCGCGTCGTAGCGGCCGTTCTTCTCGTAGATGACCGCGAGCCCGAGGTGCGCCGGCA
>DASUNQ010000305.1:0-25764 GCA_036277075.1 Thermoanaerobaculia bacterium | reverse complement strand
CGCCTTTATCGCCCACCACCCGCTGGCGCGCGAAGTGGCCTTCGTCGTCAACCTCGAGGCGCGGGGCACCTCGGGCCCGAGCTTCATGTTCGAGACCGACCGCGACAACGCCTGGGCGGTGGGGCGCTTCGCGCGCGCCGCGCCGCGGCCGCTGACCAGCTCGCTCTTCTCGACCATCTACGAGCGGATGCCGAACGACACCGACTTCACCGTGTTCAAGGGGGCCGGGCTGCGCGGCCTCAACTTCGCCTTCATCGGCCGCCCGGCGCACTACCACACGCGGCTCGACAGCCTGGCGAACCTCTCGCGCGGGAGCCTCCAGCACCACGGCGACAACCTCCTCGCCGCCGCCCGCGCCCTCGCCGCGGAGGACCTCGACCGGGCGCCGCGCGGCGCGGCCGTGTTCTTCGACCTCCTCGGCTGGACGGTGGTGCGCTGGCCGGCGGGGTGGACGCTGCCCCTCGCGGCGCTGGCGCTCCTGCTCGTCGTCGTCGCGGCGGGGAGGCTGCGAAGACGAGGCGAGCTGAGTCGGGGAGGCGCGGCCCTCGGGCTCCTCGCGGTGCCGGCGATGACGCTCGCGGCCGCGGCTGCCGGGTGGCTCCTCGGCGCGGGGTTGCTCGGACGCGGGGCCTACGCCGCGGTCTGGCTCGCCGAGCCGCTGGCGGTCGCACCGTTCTGGCTCGCAGGGGTGGCCGGCGCTCTCGCGGTGGCGATCCCGCTGGTGCGGCGCGCCGGGACGGCAGGCGCTTGGGCGGGCGTCTGGCTCCTCTGGGCGCTGCTCGCCCTCGCCGTCGGCGCCTCGTTGCCGGGCCTCTCCTTCCTGTTTCTCGCGCCGGCGCTCCTCGCCGGGCTCGCCGGAGCGCTGGCGCCCGGCTCGGCGGCCGCCGCGCTCCTGCCGCTCGCCCTCGCCGGCGCGCTCTGGTTGCCGATCCTCCGCTTCCTGCCCGACGCCTTGAAGACCGGCATCCTGCCGGCCGTCGCGGCGCTCGTGGGGCTCTCCGTTTCCGGGCTGGCGGCACTCGCGGCGGGGGGAAGCCGCCGCGCCCGCTGGGGAACCGTCGCCGTGCTCGCGCTCGCGGCGCTGGCGCTCGCCGGCTGGGCCCTGACGCTGCCCCCGTTCACGGCGCACTCGCCGCAGGCGGTGAACGTCAGCTTCCACCAGGCCTTCGACGCGGGCGGCCGAGCGCTCGGGGCCCGTCTCTACAGCGCCCCCGAGCCGCTGCGGCTGCCGCGCGCCGTCGCCGCGGCGGCGGCCTGGCGCGACGAGCCGGAGCCGCTCTATCCGTGGGTCCCAGTGCCGGTGCTCGCGGCGCCGGTCCGGCCGCTGGCCATGGCGCCGCCGGAGGTGGTCGTCGTCGACGACGCGGTCGCGCCCGGAGGCGGCCGCCGGCTCCGCCTGCGCCTTGTCTCGCGGCGCGGCGCGCCGATCGCCGGCGTCGCGCTGCCGCCCGAGGCGGCGGTGCGGAGCGTGAGGGTGGCCGGCACGCCGGTGCCGGAGCAGGCGGGACGCGCAAGTGCGCCGCCGGGCGGCGCGAAAGGCTGGCGCGTCGTGAGCTACACCGGGGTCTCGCGGGAGGGTGTCGAGGTGGAGCTCGCGCTCGGCCGCGCCGGAGCGCTCGAGCTCCACGTCTTCGATCGCGCCTACGGTCTGCCGCCGGCGGGGGAGCGGGTGGCCCGCCGCCGGCCGCCGGCGGCGGTGCCGATCGGCGGCGGCGACGCGACCGTCTTCACCCGCCCGATCCGCGTCCCGCCGCCGTCCTGAGCGCCTACTCGGCCTTCGTCTCGAGCTTCTCGATCGAGGCGACCTTGATCGCGTCCCCCTCGAGCTCGCCCTTGACCTTCACCTCGTGGCCGAGATGGGCGGCCGCCAGCTCCTGGTTGTCGAGGGCGTAGAGCTTCTCGTCGGCGGGGTTGTAGAACACCAGCTTGCCGCCGTTGCCGAGGCACTTCTCGGCGCACGCCTTGTGGTCCGCGTTGGCCCCCTTGGCGCCGCAGGAGTCGTCGGTGATCCACCCGGTCCAGCTCGCTGCGTGATGGTCGGCCTGGACGGCGAGCGGCAGGGCGAGCGCCGCCGCCAGCGCGAACAGGCACACTACGATCGAGGTCTTCCGCATTTCGTGTGTCCTCCGGCCCCAACCTATCATTCGCGCCGTGCCGACGCTCCGCCTCACCCTGGAGTACGAAGGGACCCGCTACCACGGATGGCAGGAGCAGAAGAACGCCCGCTCGGTGGCAGGGGAGCTGCGGCGCGCGGTCGAGGAGGCGGCGGGGGAGGTGCGGGAGCTGGCGGGCTCCGGGCGCACCGACGCCGGCGTCCACGCCCTGGCCCAGGTGGCTCACCTGCGGCTGGCGCGCCGCGTCGACCCCGGATCCTTCCGGCGCGAGGTCAACGACCGCCTGCCGCCCGACATCCACCTCCTCGCCGCCGCCCCGGCGCCGGACCGCTTCCACGCCCGCCACGACGCCGTCCTGCGCAGCTACCTCTACCAGGTCGCGACCCGCCGCACCGCGCTCGCCAAACGCTTCGTCTGGTGGGTGAAGCGCCCGCTCGACCTCGCCGCGATGCGCGCCGCGGCGGCGCAGCTCGCGGGGAAGCACGACTTCCGGCTCTTCTGCGAGCGGCCGGCGGAGCAGACCTCGACCCTGGTCGTCGTCGAGCGCGCCGAGCTCGCGGCGGAGGGCGGGCTCGTCCTCGTCCGCCTCGCCGCCTCGCACTTCCTCTGGAAGATGGTGCGGCGCGTGGTCGGGGCGCTCGTCGAGGTCGGGAGCGGCGGGCTCGCCGCCGACGGCTTCGCGGCGCTCGTGGCCGGCCGCGGCGCGGCGCACGCGGAGTGGACCGCGCCGCCCTCCGGCCTCTTCCTCGAGCGCGTCGTCTACCACGGCGACCCGCCGCTCGGGCCGCTCCGCGCCGCCGTCCCGGTCTCCGGCGAGCCCTGAGCCGGCGCGCCCCTTAGCCCGGCACGCAGCGGCAGCAGTCGGGCGGCACCAGCGCCGGGTGCTGGCCCGTGGGGCAGGCCGCGCAACGCACGTTCGAGCAATCCTTGACGTTGCTGTCGATCGGCACGCAGCGGCAGCAGTCCGGCGGCTTGAGCGCCGGCGTCATCCCCTCGGGACAGGCCGCCTCGCAGCGCACGTTGGCGCAGGGCCCGCCCGGCGCCGTGGCCGGATCGACCTCGGCACCCGGAACGTCCGAGCCGCCGCGCGAGGCGCAGGCGGAGGCCAGCAGGGCCACGGCCACGACCAGGGTGAGCTTCAGCACGCTCTTCATGATCCCCTCCTTGGAACGGTGTGCCATACCATCGCGCAGATTCTAAAACCCGTCGGGAGGCCTTGCTATCCTGCCTCGGCATGGACCTCCTCTACACCGCGCACGTCCCCGCCGGCGACGGGCCGTTTCCGACCGTGCTCGCGATCCACGGCTGGGGAGCGAGCGCCCACGACCTGCTCGGCCTGGCGCCGCTCCTTCACGGCGGCCAGGCCCTCGTCCTCTGCCCCGAGGGCCAGGTGGCGGTGCCGATCGGCGGCGGCGTGGTCGGGCGCGGCTGGTTTCCGCTGGCGCTCGGCGCGCGAACCGACCCGGAGGCCTTCCGCCACGGCGCCGAGGCCCTCCGCCGCTTCCTTGACGCCGCGATGGAGCGCTATCCGATCGACCCCGAGCGGCTGGTGGCGGCCGGCTTCAGCCAGGGAGGCACGATGGCCTACGACCTCGTCCTCCGCGAGCCCGGCCGCTTCGCCGGTCTGGCGGCGCTCTCGTCCTGGTTCCCGGCCGAGCTGGCCGCGGGCATCGAGAAGCGGCCGGAGCACGAAGGGCTGCCGGTCCTGGTCACCCACGGCACCCGCGACCAGCTCCTCGAGGTCGAGCGCGGCCGCGCCTCGCGCGAGGCGCTGCGCCCCTACGGCGTCGCCCTCACCTACCGCGAGTTCGACATGGGGCACGAGATCAACCCCGAGGCCCTCCGCCTCGTCGTGCGCTGGCTCGACGAGAAGGTCTTCGCCGCGCCCCGCGGGCGCGCCGCCGCATCGAAGGATTAGAATGAGCGGGACAACCAACTCTTCTCGGAGGAACTCGATGCGCCCTTACCCGTTCCGTTGGTTGACCGCCGCCGCCCTCCTCACCGCGCTCGTCGTCCCCGCCGCAGCCGAGGTCCGCCCGCTCAACGGCGAGTTCCGCGTCAACGGCACGACCGACTTCAAGCAGCGCAACCCGGTGGCCGCCTTCGCGCCGTCGGGGGCCGCCCTGGTGGTCTGGGAGAACGATCAGACCGGCATCCGCGGCCGCTTCCATCGCCTCGACGGCACCCCGCTCGGCGACCAGCTCACCCTGGTGGCCAACGACGGCCTGAACGGCCGGCGCGCGGCGGAGGTGCTCTACCGCAAGGACCCCGCGGTGGCCTTCCTCCCCGGCGGCCACTTCCTCCTCGCCTGGACCGAGGAGCTGGCCTTCCTCCGCTCCGCCCCCTTCATCGAGCACCGCCGCACGCTCGACCAGGACGTCTACGTCCAGCGCTTCGACGCCGCCGGCGCGCCGGCCGGGCCGCGCTACCGGGTCAACGACACCAGGGCCGCCTCGCAGGTCGCGCCCAAGCTGGCTCTCCTCGGCAGCGGCCAGGCCGTCGTCGTGTGGAAGAGCGCCGCCGGCACGGGCGCCGGGGTCGGGACCATCGTGGCGCGCCTGGTCGGCCCGGGAGGGCGGCCCCTGGGCGCGGAGATCGAGGCCAGCGCGGACGCGGCCTCGGACCACGCGGCGGTCGTCGCCGGCCGGGACGGCTTCCTCTTGGCCTGGGACACCGCCCTCGGCAACGGCCAGATCGACGTCTTCGCGCGCCTCTACGAGGCCTCCGGCCAGCCGCGGGGCCCGGCCTTCCTGGTCACCTCCGGCACGATCGGCTGGCAGCGCTGGCCGGCCGTCGCCGCGGGCGCCGACGGCCACTACCTGATCGCCTGGCAGAGCGTCATCAACGACCGCTCGATCGTCCACATCCACGGCCAGTTCGTGAGCCCCGCCGGCGGCTTCCTCGGCGGCCAGCTCCTGATCAGCCGCGACACCGGCACCCAGCTCGCTCCGGCCATCGCGGCGAGCCGCACCGGCTATCTCGCTACCTGGCTCGAGTGGAAGGGCCTCGCCTGGGGCATCCACGCCGTCGAGCTCGACGCCCTCGGCGCGCGGCTGGGGGAGGAGGTCTCGGTGGCCACCTCCCGCGTGACCAAGAACTACCGCCGCGCGATCGCCGCCGACGGCAGGGGCGGCTTCGTCATCCCGTGGGAGACCGTCGCCCGCAAGCGCCCGGTGATCGCCGCCCGCGGCCTGGCCCAGTAGCCGGACCGAAGCAGGGGAGGGGAGCGCTCGGCACCCGCGCTCCCTTCCCTCGTCCGCGCCGTGCTACCCTAAAATTGCAGCCCCGGCGGACCCGCGCCCCGCCACCGCGGCCCCCCGCCACCACGTCCCCATCGTCTAGAGGCCTAGGACTCCGCCCTTTCAAGGCGGCAACACGGGTTCGAATCCCGTTGGGGATACCACGCGGGATGGACGGTCCTGAATCAGGGCCTAAAGCGCCCAGCCCCGTCTTACTCCTACGTCTGGAGCCGGGACTCCTCGAACCCCGCCGGTCCTGGAGGTGACCTACGAGCCGTAAGGTCCTCCCCCTGTCCCGCTCCGTCCATTCGCGTGCACGCTACGTATAGCGAGGTGGCGAATTCTCTGTCCGTCGCACCCAGTCAGAGGAAGGTGACCGATGCTTCACCGCACCGCCACGATCCTGCTCGCGGCGCTCGTGGGCGGGGGCGTGCCGGCCGCCGCTGATGACGGGGCCGGCGTCACGTTCCACGATCTGGCGGCGGACGAGGCTTCCGGGATCGACTACCGGCGCGCGCCGTCGGCCACGAACGCCGTCTTCGAGCGGATCAAGGCCCAGCCCCTCTACACGATGCCGCTGGTCATCGCCACGCCGGAGAAGCCCCGCGGCTCACCGAGCGTGGCGCTGCTCGACTTCGACGGCGACGGCGACCTGGACATCTACGTGACCAACGGCCCCGGCGCCGCCAACAGCCTATACGCCAACCGCCTCGAGGAGACCAAAGCCCTGCGCTTCGAGGACGTGGCGGAGGCGGCGGGGGTCGCCGCCACCGACCAGGACTCCACCGGCGTCTGCTTCGGCGATCTGGACAACGACGGCGACCCGGACCTGGTCGTGCTGGGCCGCTCGGAGCCGAACCGCCTGTTCGAGAACCTGGGCAACGGCACCTTCCGGGACGCCACCGCCAACAGCGGCCTGGGCGAGAGCGACCTGGGCCACACCCACTGCTCCGTGGGCGACGTGGACGGCGACGGCCTGTTGGACCTGGCGGTGGCCAACTCCTACGACTGGAGCCGCCGGGACGCCACCCTGGTGGAGCCCTGGCAGCACAACCACCCGAACCAGCTCTTCGTGAACGAAGGCGGCCTGCGCTTCCGGGACGCCAGCGCAAGCTCGGGCATCCTGAACCTCACCGGCTTCCGACCGCCCCGGGACGGCGCCGCCACCATCACCTGGGCCCTGGCCCTGGTGGACTACGACCAGGACGGGGACCTGGACCTGCTCCAGGCCGACGACCAGGGGGGCCTCCTCCCCCCGAAGGAGCCGAGCCGCGGGCTGATCCAGGTCCTGAACAACGACGGCACCGGCCGGTTCACCGCCGTGACCGACCGGGTGGGCACGGACCTGCCCGGCACGTCCTGGATGGGCCTCGCGTTTGCCGACTTCGACTGCGACGGCCACATGGACTTCTTCGCCACGAACATGGGCGACTACGTCTTCTCGGCCCTGGACCTGCCCTTCACCCGGGGGCAGCTCTCCTCCCGGGCCTTCCTCGGAACGTCCGAGGGCGGCTTCGTGGACGCCGGCCCCGGGGCGCTCCGGGCTACCCCCTTCGGCTGGGCGGTGATGGCGCCGGACCTGGACAACGACGGCGACCCGGACGTGGTGTTCTTCGGCAGCCTGGACGGCGCCCTCCACACCATCACCGCCGACAACCCCGGGGCCGTCCTCCTCAACCCGGGCTGCTCCGCCCACTTCGAGGCCGACCTGGACGCCCTCGCCGTGGACCACACCCGGCGCAACGTCCATGGCGGCGCCGCCGGCGACCTGAACCGGGACGGCTTTCCGGACCTGGTGACCGCCTCCGCATTCGACATCCCGGGAGAGGTCCCCCTGAAGCGTTACCCCGTCGAGTACGACAGCCCCTTCGATGCCACCGCCTGGTACGTGGAGGCCTTCTCCCCGGCCGGAGGTGGCGCCTCCACCTGGAACGGCCTCGAGTTCCCGGACGGGGGCCTGGCCGTGGAGATCAACGACGGCAACGACAACGGCTGGGTCGAGGTCCGCACGCTGGGGACGGTGGGCCTGCTGCCGGACGGGCGGGTCAACCGGGACGGCGTCGGCGCCGTGATCCGGGTGACCCCCGAGGGGGGCCGGACCACGCTGCGCCCCGTCACCGGCGGATCGGGCTACGCCTCCCAGGACGCCCTGGCGCAGCTCTTCGGGCTGGGCCGGGCCCAGACCGCCACGGTGGAGGTCCTGTGGCCCGGGGGCACCGTCAACCACCTCCAAGACGTCAGGGCCGGCGAGCGGATCGTCTTCCCCGAGATCCCGTGCGACCCTCGGGACCCGTCGCTGGGCCGCCGGAAGTACCGCTCGTGCGTGGCCGGCGCCCTGGAGATGCTCCGGGATCGGGGCCTGCTCTCCCGGAGCCTCCCCGCCCGCTTCCTGGCGAGCGCGCTCCGGGCCCGGACCTGCGGGGGCTGTCCAGAGGGGACTTCCGGCCGGCGCTGGAGTCGCTTCTGGGAGCGGGCGAAGGCAGCGCTGCGCGAGGTCATGTGAGCCGGAATCCGAGTGTGCCTCTAGGGAGAGTCTCCTTGCTGGAGGAGGAGCAGGCGCACCGTATTCACGTCGAGTGGACTCGGGCGCAGGAGGCGTACGACCCGACGGAGACGGTCTGGGGACTCATCGAGAAGCAGGCGCAGGCGCATCCGGAGCAGACGGCAATCATCGATGGCGAGGCGGAGATCGACTACGAGCGTCTGACGGAACGGGCGAGCGCGATTGCGGGCGAGCTTGTGGCTCGGGGCGTGGAGCCGGGGTCGTTGGTCGGGGTGTGCATGAGCCGCACGTGGGAGCTCGTGGCGACTCTGATAGGGGTATTGCGAGCGGGGTGTACGTACGTGCCGTTGGATCCGGCGTACCCGCGGGAGCGGGTGCGCTACATGCTGGAGCACGCTCGTGCAGTAGGCGCCATCGTGGACCACGAGAATTCGGCAGAGCTCTGCGAGGGGGTGCCCGAGCTCATACGGCTCGATGAGGTGGGGGAGCGGACGGCGGACGGCGTGGCTGGGCCATCGGCGAGGGACCTGGCGTATGTCATCTACACATCGGGCTCGACAGGGCGGCCGAAGGGGGTCGCCGTCGAACATCGAAGCGTTGTAGCGATGAGCCGGTCAATGCGCAAGTTGCTGGATGATGAGGAGCTGGCGGGTATGCTGGCGGCTGCCTCTGTCTGTTTCGACGCCTCGGTCATGGAAATCCTGGGTACGTTGTCACTTGGCGGGACGGTGGTGCTGGCCGAGAACGTGCTGGCGCTCCTGGAGCTACCGTCGGCGGACCGGGTGAGGACGTGCACCATGGTGCCGTCGGGGATGCAGGCGTTGCTCGCGGCCGGACGGCTGCCCGAGGGCATCCGGTGTTGCGTCCTCGGGGGCGAAGTGCTCAAGCGGTCGCTCGTGGACCAGCTTCACGCGCTGGCGCCGGGCCTGCGGGTGGTCAACGTCTATGGGCCGACCGAGGACACGGTCTATTCCACGGCTACCGAGGTTCCTGTCGGTGCGGAGACAATCACGATCGGCAAGCCGGTGTCGAGCTCTCGTTCGTACATCCTGAACGATTTCTTGCAGCCGGTTCCCGTCGGGGTACCAGGAGAGCTGTACTTGGCGGGAGACCAGCTTGCGCGCGGATACCTGCACGACGAGGAGCTTACGAGGGAGCGGTTTATCGAGTTGGATCCGACCGGGCCGATTCCGGAGGAGCGGCTGTACAAGACAGGAGATCTATGCCGGTGGAGGGAAGACGGCGAGATCGAGTTCCTGGGCCGGGTCGACCAACAGGTAAAAATCCGCGGCTTCCGGGTAGAGCTCGAAGAGATCGAGTCGACGCTGGAGTCGATGGAAGGCGTGGACGGCGCAGCGGCGGCGGTCGTGGACGGGGGCGGCGGCCAGAAGATGCTCGTGGTGTATGTGGTGAGCCGGGACGAGGCGGTGACGAGTGAGGCGGCGCGAGCGTACCTGGCGGAGCGGCTGCCCAAGTACATGTTGCCTCAGGCCGTGATGCACCTCGAGGAGCTGCCCCGGTTGCCCAACGGCAAGCTCGACCGCAAGCAGCTCCCGAAACCGGAGGTGAGTCGCGCCGACGTCACCAGCGACGCTGGGGGCCCGATGCACCGTCTGGCGGGTCCTTCGAAGGACGAGCGGCATGCGGCCCTGCTCTCGATCATTCGGGGCGAAATCGCATCTCTCCTTCGTTTTCGTGATCCCGAGCAAGTGCCGCCGGACCACTCATTAGACGACCTCGGCCTCGACTCGTTGACCGCGGTGGAGCTGAGCAATCGGCTTGCTGCGAACATAGGTCAAAAGCTGCCGGCATCGGCTGTTATCGAGCACTTGACTCCCGCTGCTCTGGCCGATTACGTCCTCGACTTGATGGGGAGCGCCACGGAGCATGCGTCGGAGAAGGCGCGAGCTGGAGCCTCGGATACACTCGGTCGCTTTCAGGCGCAGATTCAGTCCAGCTACCCG
Organism: Thermoanaerobaculia bacterium; assembly: GCA_036277075.1. GTDB lineage: Bacteria > Acidobacteriota > Thermoanaerobaculia > Multivoradales > UBA5704 > DASUNQ01. The sequence goes on along the minus strand of DASUNQ010000305.1, from coordinate 15,944 downwards.
CCGTTCCTGGCTGCGAAGGCGCCCTCCTGGTCCGCTACCGACAAGGGTACGCTCGTCCGGGAGCTCAAGCGCCTGGTGAGCCGTCGTGGCCGAGACCCCCACAGCAAGTTGCTACGTACAGGGAGCGCGCGCAGAGGCACCGTCGCCGATGTGTACACCAATGAAGAACGCGAGGCCATCATATGGACCACCAACCTGTACCTCGGCCTGAACCGTGATCAGGAAGTTATAGAGGAAGCTAGATCTGCCCTGGAGCGTTTCGGGACGGGGATGGGAACATCCGCAGTGGCATCCGGCGTAACCGATCTCCACCTGGAGTTCGAAAAAGCCTTTGCCGAGTTGGTGGGAAAGCCTGCCGCATGCCTGTTCCCCACAGGATTCACCGCGAATCTCGGGGTCGTTGCAGGCCTTCTTGGCGACAACGACGTCATCGTGATGGATCAGCTCTGTCACGCTTCCATCGTCGACGGCGCCCGGCTGTGCGGTGCGACGATAAGAACGTTCCAACACAACAATCCATCGGACCTGGAATCGGTCCTCAAGATAGAAGCGTCGCCCTACCGCACGACCCTCGTAGCTCTCGAAAGCGTCTACAGCATGGGGGAGGGGGCGGCACCGGTAGCGGACATCGTGCTCACGGCGAAGAAATACGATGCGCTCGTCCTCGTGGACGAAGCACATTCCTTCGGTTTCTACGGCCCTCGAGGAGCCGGTCTTTGCGCTGCTCGAGGCGTCACCGACCAAGTCGACTTCGTCATGACGACGCTCAGCAAGGCGCTCGGGAGCATCGGGGGTTTGATTGCCGCCCGAGAGGAGCACATCGCCCTGCTGAAGTCGTCCGCCAGAGCCTATATATTCCAGGCTACAACCAGCCCTGCTGATATCGCGGCAGCGCTCGCCGCCTTGCGCCGGCTGAGCGCGGACGACGCACTGCGAGAGCGACTATGGGATACAACCACCTACATGCGGAGGCGATTCTCCGAAGCAGGGTATGACCTTGGGACAGGAGATGGCCCCATCGTCACCCCGCATTTTTCCGATAAAGATAAGCTCTATGCGATTGCTCACGGCTTATATCAGCGTGGCGTTCTCACGGCGGCTGTAACGTACCCGGTTGTGGAGAGCGGACGTGGTCGCCTAAGGTTCATCTGCTCGGCTTCTCATACACGAGAGGACGTTGACAGGACCCTCGAGGCCCTAATCGACGCGGAGCGCGAAGCTGAGGAGGAGCGACAAGCTTTGGAAGATCGCGTGTCCGGCGAAGATGGGTCAAGCGACGCACATCCAGGACGATCGGGCGTGGAGGAGTGGGCCAAAGCCTTTTCTGCCTACTTGAAGGAAACGTTGGCCAGGGCCCATGGCCCGACTCCGAATCTCGCCGTGTCAGTCGGACTTCCAGATAATGGAGAACCGATCACGATTACGATCAATGAGCGAGACGTCATGTTGGGAGCTCACGAGACAACGGATATGCCGTTCTGTTCATTGCATCCCACGGACAACCGGGCAGTCTCCACCTTGTGCTCGTCTGATGTGCAGGGACTGCTTCATAGCATTTGCAAGGGCGCATGCGTGTTGAACGGCCAGGTCGAGCCGTTCATATGGCTCATTGGGCGAATGGCCGACTGGCAACGTGACTCGTCCGAGCACCTCCTCAGTGAGCACGAGTGCAGGCAGCTCGGCCACGCCGAGGGCGTCGCGTAACGCCTGCGCGGGGGTGTGGCCCTGAAGCCGGTACCCCTGGTGGCTGCGTGGCCCGCGGCGAGACACCCGCCCCAGGATCGTCTACGATGCGCACCCCAGCGCGGGAATTCGACCGGGGGTCCTCCTGTTGACGGCAGCGTTGTCGTAGGCCCACAGCCACAAGACAGCAGTCTGAGACACGGGTGCTCAGCCGATCCCGGTCAGCGGGATGGACGCGTGGGGATGAACAGGTTCGTCTGCTCCGCCCCCGCTACGCGCGGGCGGGTGTTTCGATAACCGTCGTACCTTCTCCTAGAGGAGCATCCATCCATGAGTCGTACTGCGTCTCTGCTGCTGTGCGCGCTGGTTCTGGGCGTCGCGGCCGCACCTGTCACCGCTCAGGACGAGGCCGGCCCGGTCGTCAAAGCCCGCGCCGCCTCGAACTCGTTCATCGTCCGGATGAGCGAGGACCCGGTGGTCGCGTACCGCGGCGGCATCGCCGGCCTCAAGGCCACCAAGCCCGCCAAGGGCCAGAAGATCAACCCCAACTCTCCCGACGTCGTCCGCTACGTGGCGTACCTCCAGTCGCGCCACGACGCCGCTCTCGCGGCAGTCGGCGGCGGGCGCAAGCTCTACGACTACAAGTACGTCCTCAACGGCTTCGCCGCCAAGCTCACCCCCGAGCAGGCCGCGGAGATGAAGAACGTGCCGGGCGTCGTCTCGGTCGAGAACGACGAGCGGCTGAAGATCGACACCGTCAGCACGCCCGCCTTCCTGGGCCTGACCGCCCCCGGCGGTCTCTGGGAGCAGCTCGGCGGCTCGGACAGTGCCGGCGAGAACATCATCATCGGCGTCGTCGATACCGGCGTCTGGCCGGAGCACCCGAGCTTCTCCGACCGCACCGGCGAGAACAACAGCGGCGTCGGCGACAAGCTCTCCTACAAGCAGATCCCCGGCTGGCACGGCAAGTGCACCCCGGGCGAGGCCTTCAGCGCCTCGAATTGCAACCAGAAGCTGATCGGCTGCCAGGGCTTCAGCGAGGCCTTCGGCCCCGAGAACTTCCACGCCGACGAGTTCGCCTCCTGCCGCGACTCCGACAGCCACGGCACGCACACGGCGACCACGGCGGGCGGCAACCACGGCGTCCCCTCGGTCATCGACGGCATCTCGATCGGCCCGGTCAGCGGCATGGCGCCGCGCGCCCGGATCGCCGCCTACAAGGTCTGCTGGACCGACACCGCGCTCGACAACTCCTGCTTCACCTCGGACAGCGCGGCGGCCATCGACCAGGCGGTCGCGGACGGCGTCGACGTCCTCAACTTCTCGATCAGCGGCACCACGACCAACTTCCTGAACGCGGTCGAGGTCGCCTTCCTCTTCGCTTCCGACGCCGGCGTCTTCGTCGCCGCGGCGGCGGGCAACACCGGCCCGACGGCCGGCACGGTCAACCACCCGAGCCCCTGGCTCACGACCGTCGCCGCCAGCACCCACGACCGCTTCTTCCAGGGCTCGGCCGTGCTCGGCAACGGCGCCGAGTACACCGGCGCCTCGCTCACCGGCGGCACCGGCCCCGGGTTGCTGCCGCTCGTCTACGCCGGCAGCGTGGGCGTGAGCACCGATCCGACGCCCACCGATCCGACGCCCTTCGCCACCCGCGTGCAGCTGTGCTTCCTCGGCCATCTCGACCCGGCCCTCGCGGCCGGCAAGATCGTCCTCTGCGACCGCGGCATCAACGCCCGCGTCGACAAGAGCGCGGCGGTCAAGCAGGCCAACGGCGCGGGGATGATCCTGCGCAACCTCGTCGCGGGGACGCTGAACGCCGACGTGCATTCGGTGCCGAGCGTCCACGTCGAGCACACCGTCGCCGGTCCCGCGATCAAGGCCTACATCGACGCCTCCCCGGCCACCGCCAGCGCGCGCATCACCGACGGGGCGATCCTCACCACGGTGGCGGCGCCGCTCAACGCGTCCTTCTCCTCGCGCGGCCCGCTGGCGGCCACCGGGGACCTCCTCAAGCCCGACGTCTCCGCCCCGGGCGTGGACGTGCTCGCCGGGACCTCGCCGTGGGGCAACCTCGGCCAGCTCTTCGGCTTCCTCCAGGGCACCTCGATGGCGAGCCCGCACGTCGCCGGCCTGGGCGCCCTGCTCAAGCAGCTCCACCCCGACTGGACGCCGATGATGATCAAGTCGGCCCTGATGACCAGCGCCTCCCAGATCCCGGGCGTCAACGCCTTCGCTCAGGGCGCCGGTCACGCCACCCCGAACAAGGCGGCGGACGCCGGCCTCGTCTACAACGCCGGCTTCAACGAGTGGCTGGCCTTCCTCTGCGGCACCGGCCAGCTCGTGGATCCGGGCTGCGCGGCGATCGCCATCGACCCGAGCGACCTCAACGTCGCCTCGATCGCCATCGGCGACCTCCTCGTCGAGCAGACCGTCACCCGCCGGGTGACCAACGTCGGTCCCGCGGCCACCTACAACGTGGCGGTGGTGCCGCCGACCGGCTTCACGGTCAGCGTCAACCCCAGCGTCCTCACCCTGAGCCCCGGCCAGTCGGCGAGCTACACCGTGACCTTCACCCGGACCACGGCGACGCTCAACGTCTACGCCTTCGGCTCGCTCACCTGGTCGGACGGCACCCGTTCGGTGCGGAGCCCGCTCGTCGTGCGGCCCCTGCCGATGAGCGCCCCGGCGACGCTCAACCTCACCGGCGCCTCCGGCTCGACCAACTACACGATCAAGTTCGGCTACACCGGCGCGTTCGCGGCCACCGCGCACGGCCTCGTGGCGCCGGTGACGACGAACCAGACGGTCGCCGACGACCCGACGAACAACTTCAATACCGCCAACCCCGCGGGCAACCAGGGGATCCAGACGAAGTCGCTGGTCATCCCGGCAGGCACCCGGCTCGCCCGCATCGCGCTGTTCGACGAGTTCACCGACGGCGCGGACGACCTCGACCTCTACGTCTACAACGCCGCCGGCACGCTGGTCGGAGCGAGCGGAGGTGGGACCTCCGCCGAGACGATCAGCCTCTCGAACCCGGCGGCGGGCACCTACACGGTGTACGTCCACGGCTGGCAGACGGACGGGCCCGACAGCAACTACACGCTGTTCGACTGGACGGTTGGAGCCGACACCGGCAACATGACGGTCTCGGCCCCGGCCTCGGCGGTCGCCGGCGCCACCGGCAACGTGACCGTCAACTGGTCGGGCCTCGCGGCGGCCACCCGCTACCTCGGCGTGGTGCGCTACCTCGAGGGCGCGGCCGAGCGCGGCCGCACGGTCGTCAACGTGATCGTGCCGTAGCAAGCACGCCGGTTCTTCACTGAGCCGCATCGGGGCGGCCGGGGGAAACCCCGGCCGCCTCTTTGCGTACAGGGCGCATGAATTCTGTCGTCGTGCGCCCCTTCGCCCTGGCCCTCGCCCTCCTCGCTCCCCTCTCCCTCGCGGCCCAGGAGGCGCCGCCGGCGGCCCCGCCGCCCGCCGCGGTCGAGGCCAAGCCGCCCCTCCCGCCGCCGCGCCAGCTCCGCGTGCAGCGCGCGACCTCGGAGATCGAGGTCGACGGCGCGCTCGAGGAGCGGGCCTGGAAGGACGCCCTGACCTTCGACCTCGCCTTCGAGTGGTCGCCGGGGGAGAACGTGCCGCCGCCGGTCGAGACGGACTTCCTCGTCACCTACGACGACCAGAACCTCTACGTCGCCTGGCGGGCGAAGGACCCCAAGCCCGCCGAGATCCGCGCCCACTACATGGACCGCGACTCGATCCAGACCTTCATCCAGGACGACCACGTCGTGCTGATGATCGACACCTTCAACGACGAGAACCGCGCCTACCAGCTCCGCGTCAACCCGCTGGGCGTCCAGGCGGACTCGATCTTCAGCCAGAATGAGGGGGTAGAGGACTGGTCCTTCGACATGATCTGGGCCTCCGCGGGTCGGATCACCGAGACCGGCTACACCATCGAGGCCGCGGTGCCGCTCGGCCAGCTCCGCTTCCCGCGCACCGCCGGCGAGCAGACCTGGGGCTTCGACGTCGGCCGCTCCTACCCGCGCAGCGTCCGCCACCGCATGACCGCCCACGCGCTCGACCGCAGCCAGCAGTGCATCCTCTGCCAGGTGACGAAGGTGACCGGCTTCGAGGGCATCGAGCCGGGAAGAAACCTGGAGCTCGACCCGACGCTGACGGCGCTGCGCAGCGACGCCCTGGGCGCCGGCTCACTCGACGGCGATCTGGAAACGGGCGACGAAGAGGTGGAGGCGGGACTCTCGGTGCGCTGGGGGATCACCCAGAACGTCACCCTCAACGCCGCCGCCAATCCCGACTTCTCGCAGGTCGAGGCCGACGTGGCGCAGCTCGACGTCAACGAGCGCTTCGCCCTCTTCTTCCCGGAGAAGCGGCCGTTCTTTCTCGAAGGCGCCGACTACTTCCAGACGCCGATCCAGGCGGTTTTCACCCGCACCGTCGCCGCCCCCGACTGGGGGGCCAAGGTGACCGGCAAGGAGGGGCCGAACGCCTTCGGCGTCTTCCTCGCCGACGACTCCGCCCAGGGGACGCTGCTGCTGCCGTCCAACCAACGGACCGATCTCGGCTTCCTCGACGAGACGGTGCGGACCGGCGTCGTCCGCTACCGGCGCGACGTGGGGCGCGGCTCGAACGTCGGCGTGATCTACACCGGGCGCGAGGGGGAGCGCGACTACCACAACCGGCTCGGCGGCCTCGACGCCTTCTGGCGCTTCGACCAGAGCAACACCGTGCGCGCCCAGTACCTCCGCTCGCAGTCGCTCTATCCCCTCGCTCTGGCGCTCGACACCGGCCAGCCGCTCGACGAGTTCGAGGGGGACGCGTTCATGGTCGACTACGACCACGCCACGCGCGACTGGTTCTGGTCGGGCTTCTACGAGCAGACGGAGCCCGGCTTCCGCGCCGACGCCGGCTTCGTGCCGCGGGTCGACGTCCGCCGCGCCGAGGCGGTCGTCGTGCGCCAGCTCTGGGGGGAGGCGGGCGACTGGTGGAACCGCGCCAGCATCGGCCTCTTCGGCGGCGGCGTCGAAGACTTCGACGGCCGGCGGACCGACGAGTACCTGGACCTCTTCGCCAACTTCGCGGGGCCGCTGCAGTCGTTCGTCGAGCTCTCGCTCGAGGAGAACACGCAGCTCGTCGGCGAGACGCTGCACGAGGGGATGAACCGCGCTCAGCTCTTCGGCGAGATCCAGCCCACGGGCTCGGTCCGCTTCACCCTCTTCGCCGACGTCGGCGAGACGGTCGACTTCGAGAGCAACCGGCGGGCCGAGATCCTGCACCTCGCCCCGGCAGCGGAGGTCAAGCTCGGCCGCCACGTCAACGCCAAGCTCGACCACACGCTGCGCCGGCTGGACGTCGACGAGACCGGCGAGGAGATCGTCGAGGCCAACCTCACCCAGCTCCGCCTGATCTACAACTTCAACACCCGCTCGTTCCTGCGCGCCATCGTCCAGTACCTCGACTTGGCGCCCGCCGGGTTCGAGTCGTCCGAGGACCTCTTCACCCAGCTCCTCTTCTCCTACAAGCTCAACCCCCAGACCGTCCTCTTCCTCGGCTACTCAGACCAGCGGATCGGACTCGGCGACCTCGGCCTCGAGCAGACCGGCCGCACCTTCTTCTTCAAGGTCGGGTACGCGTGGCTGCTGTAGGCGCGCTCTCGAAGCTCCGGTCGACCGGCACGATCGTCACCGCCCCTTCCTTGATCCCCAGGGGGTAGGCGGCGATCGCCTTGTCCTCCTCGAGCACCTCGGCGGGCTTCTCGGAGGGGTAGGTGATCGGGGTCGGGGCGCCGGAGACCAGGGCCTTCTTCAGGCCCTCGGCATCGCCGGTGACGATGGCGATCTGGAGGTCGTCGAGCTGCCAGTGCTTCTTGATCGCGGCGTTGACCTGCTCGCGGGTGAGCTGGTCGAGGCGGGTCTGGAGGAGGGCGAGGTGGCCGGGGGCCGGGACGCCGTAGAAGCGGTCGTCGATGGCGTAGCCCAGCCGGTCCTGCGTCGTCTCGGCATAGTGGAGCGAGTACTTCTTGAGGAACTGCCGGGTGAGCTCGAACTCCTCCTGCGTCATGCCGCCGTCGATCAGGTCCTGCACCTCGCGCAGCGCGGCGCGCAGGGCGAAGACCGCCTGGGCGTTGGGGAGCGTGCGGATCCAGACCTCGAAGAGCTGCTGGCGCCGCGGCGTGTTGGGGGGCGGCTGCTGGCGCTGCCCCCCCTCGACGAAGGCCTCGACGTAGGAGTAGTCGCCGTAGTTCAGGCCGCGGATCTCGCGGATCACCTGGTAGAGGTGGCTCGAGCTGTTGCGGTGCTCGCCGAGCCAGGAGTTGGCGAGGAAGAGCGGGTAGTAGTCCGGGTCGCCGCGGCGCACCGTGAGCGGGAAGCCGAAGCTGATCGAGGCGTCGGCCCCGGGCTTCTGCACGAGCACCACGCGGCGCCCCGAGAGGGCGCGCGGCCGGGGCTCGGCGGCCGGCTCCGGCTTGCCCGCCGGCAGCTTGGCCAGCGTCGCCTCGAGCTGCTGGACGAGCCCGGCCGGGTAGCTGCCGCCCAGTCCGATCACCGCGTTGTCGCGCGTGTAGTGGCGGGCGTGGAAGGCCTTGACGTCGTCGAGCGTGACCGCCTTGACCCCGGCCACCGTCCCCTGCGGCGGGTGGGCGTAGCGGCTGCCGGCGAAGACCGCGTCGTAGAGCGCCGCCTTGCCCAGCTCCTCGTCCTGGGCGTAGCGAAGGGTCTTCTCGAGGAAGTTGAGCGTGCTGCTCTTGACCCGCTCGAAGTCCTCGGCCTTCCACGCCGGCTTCGAGTAGGCGTCGGTGAACAGGGCCACGTAGGGCTCCAGGTTGTCGCGGTGGGTACGCCCGGAGACGGTCGTCATCTCGCGGTCCACGCGCACGCCGTAGCCGGCGGCGAGCGGGTACAGCTTGCGCAGGATCTCCTCGTAGCTGTTGGCGGTGGTGGAGCCTTCCGCGAGCATCTGCCCGGTCAGGTAGGCGAGCCCCTCCTTGCCGGGCGGGTCGTCCTGCGAGCCGGTCTTGAACCAGACGTTGAAGGCCACGGTCGGGTCCTCGGGGACGGCGAGCAGCACCGGGCCGCGGGGGGGGACGACGTCGGCATGAGCGGTGGCGGCGGTCATGACGAGAGCTAGGGCCGTCGTGAAGGCGGCGCGGCGCAGGCTGGCCATTTAGGACTCTCCTCGCAGCACGGCGACGGTGCGCCGGTCGGCCCGCAACAGCTCGCGGGCGGCGTTCTGCACGTCGGCGGGGGTGACCGTCCCCAGGGCCGCGTACATCTGATCGATGGCCTCGGGGCCGCCGGAGACGGCGATGATGCGGGCCAGGCTCTGGGCCACCGCGTCGGGGGTGGCCAGGTTCATCAGGAAGCCGTACTTGACGCGCGACTTGAGGTCGTTCAGGCGCTGCGCCTCGACCGGCTTGGCCTGATAGGCGGCGATCGCCTTGTCGATCTCGGCGAGCACGTAGTCGACCTTGGCGGGGTCCTTCACCATGGTCACGATGTCGAGCAGGCCGGGGTCGCGGTTGATGCTGAGCTCGGCGTCGAGGAGCTCGACGACCTGCTCGTCGAGGACCAGCTTCTTGTAGACCTCGCTGGTCTCGCCGAAGGCGAGGTCGCCGAGCAGGTAGGTGGCCATGTAGGCGCGGTCCGCCGGGGCGAAGGCCGGTCCCTTGTAGGCGAGCCAGAGGATCGGCAGCGACTGCCCCTCGTAGGAGACCTGGATCTTGCGCTCTTCGTTCTGCGGCGGCTCGGGCTTGACCTCGGGCGCCTTGTAGCCGGGCTGCCAGTCGCCGTAGTGCTTCTTGACCAGGGCGAGCGTGGCGTCGACGTCGACGTCGCCGGTCACCAGCAGCACGACGTTCTCCGGCCGGTAGTAGCGGCCGAAGAACTGGCGCGAGTAGTCGAAGAGCTCCGGCATGCCCTTGATGTCGGCCTCGTAGCCCATCGTCGTGTGGCCGTAGGTGTGCTGCTTGAAGGCCTCCTTGTGCACCGCCTCGAAGATGGTGAAGAAGGGGCTCGCGCGGTTCTTGCGGTACTCGCCGTAGACGGCGCCGGCCTCGGTCTTGAACTCCTGCTGCTGGTAGGAGAGGTTCTTGAAGCGGTCGCTCTCGAGCGTCATCGCCGTCTCGAGGTCCTGGGCGGCGATGCCCATGTGGTAGGCGGTCAGGTCGTCGGTGGTGAAGGCGTTGGCGTCCGCCCCCATCTTGGTGAGCATCTCGTCGTAGGCGCGGGCGGGGAACTTCTCGGTGCCGCGGAACATCATGTGCTCGAAGAAGTGGGCGAACCCGGTCCGACCCGGCTCCACCTCGTCGCGCGAGCCGGTGCGCACGATGCTCCAGAGCGCCGCCAGCCCCTCGGAGGGCATCGGCACGATGACGACCTTGAGGCCGTTGTCGAGCGTGGTGACGTGGGTGGGGTAGGGGAAGACGCTCGCGCGGGGGGCGCCAGGGGGCTGCGCGACGGCGACCGCCGCGAGGAGCGCCGCCGCGGACAGGAGCAGGGCGGTTTTCATCAAGGGCATCTCCTTTGAAGTCACGTCCCTGGGGCGCCGGACGCCGCCCCGGGGGCCCAACGCTACCAGGCCTGGGTTTTACTCGAGCACCCGCCTGGCCCACTCGAGGATCGGCAGCTCGACGAAGTCGCGGTGGCGGGGGGTCATGAAGTGGTCGATGTGGCCGAACTCCGGCTCGAGGAGGAAGGTGACGTCGGTCGAGCCGAGCATCGCGAGCTGGTCCGGCATGAACGGGCCGAAGCCTCGCCCGCCGCCGATCGCGAGGACGGAGCCGGCGTAGCTGCCGAGTCCGTCGACGTAGTCGGTCTCCACCCCGGCGAGCGAGCAGGAGATGTCGCGCACCACCGGCACCGGCACGTAGTTGAAGAAGCGGCTGATGTTCTCGAACATCCGCGGCTCGTCGGCGAAGAAGAGGCGGTCCTCGGCGAGGCTGCCGTTCATCTGGATGTAGCCGGGCACCGGCATGGTGATCGGACCCGGCGCCGGGACCGACAGCAAGAGCACCATCAACTGATGGGCGGTGAGGGAGGACGGGAAGAGGGGGATGGCGTTCGCCCCCGCGGGCGCCAGCTTCGCCTGCTGCGTCACCGACTTGAAGACGTTGGGGCCGACGCCATCGACGACGCCGCCGGCGGCGATCTGGGCCTCGAGGGCGGCGCAGTAGGCCTGGTTGAGTCCCTGGACCGCCAGGTCGGGAGTCGCGAGCATCCCCTCCCAGGGGAGGATGCCGGAGTAGTCGCCGGGAGCGGCGTCGGCGATGGCGAAGGCGAGGATGCCGCCGAGGGAGGCGCCGCCAGCGACGACCTTAGTCCCCGGATGGAGCTGCGCGATCTGGCCGCGGATGAAGGCGATGTCGTCGACCATCGACTGGATGTCCCACCCCGCCATCACCGAGCAGTCGACGAGGCCGGCCTCGCAGGTGCCTCCCGGGATGTCCGCGAAGCGTGGCGAATAGCCGTAGACGTCGAGGTTGCGCAGCGCGAAGAACTCGGCGACCGAGCTCCCGATCGCGCCGGAGGCGTCCCGCTGCTCGTAGAAGGGGAAGCCGGGACCCAGCGGCGGCAGGAGGAGGATGGAGCCGCCGAGCCGGTCCGGCGGTACGTCCTTCGCCAGCCGGACCATCTTGAAGCGGTCGAGCGGGTGGGGCCCGGCAGTGACCAGGTACTCGGTGCGGACGAGCGGTCCACTCCGGCTCGTGTTCGTCGCCACGACCTGGTAGGGCGCGGCGGCGGCCGCGCCGGCAGCGGCGAGCAGACCGAGGACGGCGAGGTACGGCAAGCGGCGATGACGCATGGTCTTCTCTCCTCAGGGAATGAGTTGAGGAGGAGCTTATGCTCTCTGCCGGCGGAGTTGGCACGGAGGGCGGAGGTCCGCCATGAGACGAGAGAAGCTCCGCAGGTGGACGGCCGCGTCGGCGGCCGCGATCAGTTAACCAACAACGTCGCCGACGCCAACGGCCGCGCGCGGGCCACCCTCCGCGGCGCCGGGACCGCGCCGTAGACGGGAATGACGTCCAGGAAGAAGGGGAAGTTGTAGAGGACGAAGTAGGAGAACAGGAACCGGAACAGGGCTCGCTGGACGAGCCCCCACGCCGGGACGCTCTCGTCCTGCCTCAGTTGCTCCACCATCAGGCCTCCGTGGTCGAAGAGCCCAGTGTACGGGATCGGCTCACATCAGCGCGACGGCCCTCTGCAGGAACCAGAACGTGGCCATCGTGCCGATGCCGTAGGCCGGGACGGCCTGCGACCAGCGCGGCCAGGCGACGGGTGTCCTGCGGAGCGCCGCGGCGGCGAGGAGGACGGCGCCGACGAAGGCGAGCTGGCCCAGCTCGATCCCGACGTTGAAGGAGAAGAGCGCCAGCGGGATCTCCGCCGTCGGCAGGCCGACTTCGGCGAGGGCGCCGGCGAAGCCCAGGCCGTGCAGCAGGCCGAAGCCGGAGGCGACCGCCCAAGGTGCCTTTTGGGTCAGCGTCTTTTTGCCCTGGCGCACGCTGGCGAGCTCGACCGCGAGGAAGTAGATGCTGAGCGCGATGGCGGCCTCGATCGGGGCTTGCGGCACGTGCACCACTCCCAGCGAAGCCAGGGCGAGGGTGACGCTGTGGCCGGCGGTGAAGGAGGTGATCGTCCACAGCAGCGCCCTTCCCCAGCCGACGAGCAGCACCAGGGCCAGCACGAAGAGGAGGTGGTCCCAGCCGAGCAGGATGTGCTCGACGCCCAGCGCCGCGTAGTCCTTGAAGACCCCGGCGCGGCTGCCGTCGGCGTCGATCCTGAAGCTCGGCGCTTCGGCCTTGAGCACGTGCCGGATGCGGCGGCCGTCGCGCAGGGCGATGCGCAGGAGCACGTCGGCCTGGCTGCCGGCGATGCCCTCGACGCCCACCGACTTGCCCGCCAGGCCCCCCGGACAGCGCATCCGCCAGCGGGCGCGGATGCCGGTGCCTTCCCTCTGCACCTCCGGATCGCCGATGCCCTCGCATTCGACCGGCAGCACCGGACGGAGCTGGCTGCCCTGCACCCGGACGACCGGCTGCTTCCACCGCACCTGGGACTCGTCGGCCGCAAGCTCCTCGATCTCGAGCAGGGCGGGCGCGAACTGGTGCGCCCGCGCCGGCGCGGCCCCCGCGAGGGCGGCGAGGGCGGCGAGGGCGACGAGAAGGCCGGACACGAGCCGGCCGAGCGGAGGGCGACGCATCACGACGCGCTCCCCGGCACGACGATTTCGAACTCGGTGCGCAGCTCGCGCAGCCGCAGCCTGAGCCAATCGTCGGCCAGCTTCCGGAGCAGCGCCTGCTCGACCTGATCCCGCACCGACTCCAGCGGCAGCACGCGGGCCTCCTGGAGCTCGTGGACCCAGACCAGGTGGTGCCCGTAGTCCGAGGGGATCGGCCCCGACCAGGTCCCCGGCCGCAGCGCCATGACCGCGGCGGCGAAGTCGCCGCCGAGCTCCGACCGCAGGCCCTGCTCGGTCTGCAGTGCCAGGTGCACGGGCGCCGGCGTTTCGTCGGCGAGCGCCAGCGCGGCCTCGAGGTCGAGCCTCTCGGCGCGGATCCGCGCCAGCAGCTCTCGGGCCCGCTCCTCCGAGTCCGGCCGCAGGAAGCCGTTGACCGCGAGCTGCGAGATGCGCACGCGTGCCGGCGGGGTGAACTCCGCGGCGTTGGCGGCGTAGAACTCCTCGACGATCGCCGGCGTCGGCCGCTGCAGCAGCACGACGCTGCGGATCAGCCGCTTGGCGCTGTCGGCGAGGATGCGCCGCACCACCAGGTCGCCCTCGTGGAGGCCGAGATCCATGGCCGCCTGCGCCTTCCCGGCCTCCGTCGCCTCGTGCGGGTTGGCCTCGACGAAGTCGGCGATCTGCGCCAGGCGCGCGCGGGCGGCGGAGTTCTCGTGCATGCCGAGGGCGAGCGCGTACTGGAAGAGGACCTCGTCGTCGACCTGCATGTCGATCATCTGCTCCCACTCGCGGCGCGTCGGCCGGCGGCCGGTGTCGGCGACGAAGTCCTCGAGCATCAGCTCGAGGCGATGGGCGGGGATCTCGAGGCGCTGCTTCCGCGGCACCAGGGCCCCGCCCTCGAGCTCGACGAGCCCGAAGAGCAGGGCCCCGAGCGCGAGCATGTGCAGCGCCGGGGCCTTGGGCCGTTTCATTTCTTCGCCAGGCCGCCGCCGGCCGCCGGCTCGTACCAGATCGGCGAGGTCCAGGCGCGCTCCTGGATCACCGGCTGCACGAAGGTGTCGGTGGTCTGGTTCGAGCAGCACATGGCCCCCTGCTCCGCCTTGTCCCCCTTGAGCGCCGCAAGCTGGCTGTTGCACTTGGTGTCGAGCGGGTCGACGCCGATCCACTTGCGGCACCAGAGGGTGCTGTAGCGGCAGACCGGCTCCTCGAGCACCCGCACGTAATAGAAGGCGTGCTGCTTGGGGTCGAAGTCGGGGTCCTGCCAGACCGCGCAGAGGCGCTCGCGGCCGAGGTGCGGCCTGGCCTTGCAGGTGGCGGGGTCGATCGCCGCCTGGGGGTTGAGCGGGCTGCCGGGGCCGCCGGCCACGGTGTAGACCCGCTCGTGCGTCTCGCCCTGCTCGTCGACCCATCCCTTGACGATCTGGATCTGCTGGAGCTTGGTCTTGATGTGGTCGTCCCAGATGGCGGAGGTGATGAAGGTGGGGGCGCCGTCCTTGGCGGCGCGGAGAGGCAGGTCGCCGCCCATCGGCACGCCGCCCTGGTAGCCGATCTCGACGAAGTCCTTGCCGCAGGCGTCCGCCGGATAGCTCCAGCCGCCGAAGAAACGGACCTTCATCCGCGGGCCGCTGGTGCCGTAGGTCTCCTTGCGCTTGAGCGCCTCGAAGATCGAGTCGCGGGTGTTCTCCTCGGCCCACACCACCGACGGGCCGCCGGTGCCGTTCTGGATGGTCGAGGCGTCCGCCATGGGGTAGGCGTCGTCGATGCCGAGGTGTCCCGGCCACTGGTCGGTCTCCGGATGCCAGCCCATGACGCCGGTGTGCGAGTCGGAAGCGGCCACCACCCCCATCTTGAAGGGGTTGATGCCGTCGTGGGTCTTCTTGGCGGCGTACTGGATGCCGTCCTTCCAGACGTTGCGCACGTAGGCGCGGTCGCCCCAGGTGTCGGGCGCCTCCGAGCCGCCGCCGCCCCCCGAGCCGACGCCCGAGGCCGCGCCGAGGGTCTTGCCGTCGAGGATCTCGAAGGCGCAGAACTCGTCGATGGTGTCGGTGCCGGCGAGGTAGCGCGGGTCGTAGCGGCATTCGCTGGCGCCTTTGTCCTGGTAGATCTCGACCAGCGGCTCCATCTCGAGGTGCCGCTTGGCGTCGGCGACGTTGAAGGGGTCGAGGAACATGGGCGGGAAGAGCGTCTTCCCGTCCTTGACCGTCCCGCCGCCCAGGTTCGAGTTGTGCGGGATGGTGATGAAGTCGCAGCGGCTGGCCTTGCCCGGGGTGACGCGCCTGCCCTTCGTGCAGTCCTCCTCGAGCTTGTTCCAGAAGGGCTGCGGCAGCGGATAGTTGACCCTGGTGCCCGGCGGCACCGGCCACACCCGCGGCTCGTCGGGCACGACGGCGAGGAGGGTGTCGACCGGCTCCCGGGTGGGGTGTTTGTTGACCACCACCGCCATGTCGATGGCGTTAACCGGCTTCCTGACCACGCGGTCGTTGCGGAAGATCACGTTGCGGTGCCAGTTGTTGAGCAGGGGCGTCGAGGTGTTCTCGTAGGCCACGAAGCTGGTGAAGCCGCAGGCGCTGGTGCGGTCGTAGGCCTCCTCTGCCGCCTTCTGGATCTCGCTCCAGACCTCCAGCTCGGCCCTGGCGCACAGCTCCTGGTTGTTGTTGCACACCGGAAGGTTGGTGTTCTTGCTGATCGCGCCGAGGTTCGTGACGGTGAGCTGGGGGAACGCGCCCGACGCGAGGCTTTTCCCCTGGACCGGGTTCGGGGACCGCAGCGGCTCGTAGAAGAAGCCGTTGATCATGCGGCATTCCATCGAGAAGCTCTCGGGCAGGTCCTTGCCGAGGAAGTTCTTGCAAAAGCCCATCACGCCGAAGTGCTCGGAGTGGTCGGTCACGGCGCCCCAGTCGAGCGGCTGGTCGATGCAGGGCGTGCGGCTCGGGCCGCCGCCGACGGGCTCGGTCGCCGGGTCGTTGCAGCTCGCCCGCCGCTTGGGCTGCAGGCCCGAGGGCTCGGGAATGCTGATCGGCGCCTTGCCCTGGGCGAAGCGGTAGGCGCCGCGGGGGTCGTTG
>DASUNQ010000304.1:0-33633 GCA_036277075.1 Thermoanaerobaculia bacterium | reverse complement strand
GCTCGCCCGCCGCTGGCGCCCGCGGGCGGTCGTGCTCCTCTACCACCGGGTCGCCGAGACCTCCGACGACCCGTACGGCCAGGCGGTCGCGCCGGCGCGGTTCGAGAGCCACCTGGCGCTGCTGCGGCGCGAGTATCACGTCGCGAGCCTGGAGTCCCTGGTCGAGAAGCTCGACCGCCGCGACTACCCCGATCGGACCGTCGCCGTGAGCTTCGACGACGGCTACGCCGACAATCTCGCCGCCGCCGCGCCGCTCGCGCTCCGCCAGGAGGTGCCGCTGACGGTCTTCGTGACCGTCGAGCCGGTGGTCGAGGGCACGCCGTTCTGGTGGGACGAGCTGGCAGGGGCGCTCGGGCCGCAAGCCGACGGCGCCACCCGCGAGCGGCTCCATGCCGAGCTCAAGCGCCTGCCCGGCGGCGAGCGGCGCCGCCGCCTGGCGGCGATCCGCTCCGCCTCGCCGGCCGGCGCGGCAGGCACGGATGGCGCCGACCGCGGGGCGCCGCTGTCTCCGTCCGGGCTGCGCGAGCTGGCGGCGCTGCCGGGCGTGACGATCGGCGCGCACACGCTCAGCCACCCCTCGCTCGCGGCGCTCGCGGAGGGCGAGCAGGCGCGGGAGCTGGCGGGCGGCAGGGCACGGCTCGAGGAGCTCCTCGGCCGCCCGGTGACGCTCCTGGCCTACCCCTTCGGCAAGCCCGGGGACGTCGCGCCGGAGACCCGCCGCCTGGCGGCGGGCGCCGGCTACCGCGCCGCGTTCACCTCGGCCGCCGGGAGGATCGTCCCGTCCTCGCCGCGCTTCGCGCTGCCGCGGCTGACCGTCCACGATGGCTCGCCGGAGGCCCTGGCCCAACGGCTGAGCGAGTGCTTCGCGGAACCCGCGCCGCGACCGCTCTAGGGCGCCGGCACCTGTTCCACATCGATCGCGGCGGGTGCGGCTCGCCGGCGCTCGTAGGGGAAGCGCTCCTTCAGCTTGAGAAACTGCTTCTCGTAGAGGTGCCAGCTCAGGAACGCCGCGGCCGCCGACACCGCGGTCGCGGCGAGCAGGAACAGCAGGAGCCCCGGCAAGCGCGACCCTAGGACCGTCGGCAACGCCCCGTAGGAGAGCGCCTGGGGCTTGAGGAAGAGCAGGGGGTGGTGGAAGACGTAGAGGCCGTAGCTGTAGCGGCCGAAGAAGACGAGCCCCGAGGACGCGAAGAGCCGGCCGAGGGCCGCCTGCGGCGGGGAGGTCAGCGCGAGAAGGACGAGGGCGGCGAAGAGGCAGGCGAGAAGGGTGTACCCGACGGTCGACACCACGAAGTCCTCGGCGGGCAGGCCGCGGCGCCAGACGAACAGGCTGGCGAGCGCCACCGCCGAGGCGGCGGCGGCGGGCCGCGCCCAGCGGGAGAGGGGACGCAGCCCGTGCGGGCCGCGCGCGGCCAGCGCCAGCAGGCCGCCGGCCGCCAGGGCGTCGATCCGCGCCGGCGTGAGCACGAACGCCGCGGTTTCGCGGCCGGCGAGCCCCAATCCCACGCGCAGGGCGAAGCTCGCCGCCACGAGAGTGAGGCAGAGGACCATCAGGGTGCGCCGGCTGCACAGGAGGACCACGACCGGCCAGAGGAGATAGAACTGCTCCTCCACGGCGAGCGACCAGAAGTGGCCGAGGGCGCCGAATTCCGGCCACCCCTCCCGCGCCACCAGGACGTTCGAGAGATAGGCCCAGTACCACGGACCGTCCCGCCGCAGCGATTGCAGCCCGGCGTGCTCGGGAAACAGCGCCGGCAGGAGGACGAGGAAGATCAGCAGCGAGCCGTAATAGAGCGGAAAGATGCGCAGCACCCGCCGCGCGTAGAAGTTGCGGAAGTAGCGCCGGCTCCCCTTCGCGTCGTAGAGGATGCCGGTGATGAGGAAGCCGGAGAGCACGAAGAAGAGATCGACCCCCACCCAGCCGGCCGCGGCGAGCTCGTGGAAGATCCGATCGGGGAGCGCCGACGGCGGCGGGCCGCCGTACACCGTGAAGTGGAGCAGCAGGACGAGCAGGATGGCGACGCCGCGAACCCCGTCCAGCGCCGGCAGGTGCGCTCCGGCCGGAGGAGACGGAGCCTCCGGCGCCCGGCGGCGCGCCGGCGGGAGAGTCACCCGGCGCCCTCTCGCCGCCGTTGGGTGAGCCACCATTCGGCGGCTCCCGAGAACAGGCCGACGACGTAGGCGGCGTCGCTCCACAGCAGGCGGAGCTCCCGGCCGCGCAGGCGCTCCGGCAGGCGACGGAGATGCCGCAACAGGTCCCAGCGCATCCGTCCGCTCATGGAGCCGTCCCCGGCCAGCCGGTGCTTGGTGTAGAAGGCGCCCTGGCCGCGGCCGTAGCTCCAGTGGAGGCGCGCGTAATCGCCCTTGGTCCGCCAGGAGCGGTGGTACAGCACCGCCGCGGGCTCGTAGAGGATGCGGTAGCCCGCGTCCAGCAGCCGGACGGCGAAGTCGTTGTCTTCCGAGGCGGGAAACCGTGCCCCGGCTCCGAGGCGCTCGTCGAAGAGCCCGACGGCACCGAAGGCGCAGCGATGGATCGCCATGTTGCCGGCGGCCAGGACGTCCCTTCCGACGCGACCCTCGTACACCGCGGGGGCGTCGCCGACCATGAGCGAAGGCGCAACGCCGCCGGGGACCTCCATCTCGGCCGCCCGGACCTGCCCGGTGACCACGCCGCGCGGTCCGGCCGCGAGCAGCGCCCGCAGCAACGCGCCGTACCAGCCGGCGTCCACCCACATGTCGTCGTCGATGAACGCCAGCAGGTCGTGCCGCGCGGCGGCGATCCCGGCGTTGCGCGCCCTCGCCAGTCCCACCGAGCGGAGAGGAAGGTGGCGGACCTCGCAGGCGCGCGCGGTCGCCAGCGCCGCCAGGCCCGATTGCGGAGCGTCGCTCTGGTCCACGACGACGATCTCCGCGGGCACCTCCCCGCCCTGGAGCACCGAATGGATCGTCTCGAGGAGGAAACGAGGACGATTGCGTGAGCAGACGATCAGCGAGCTCGGCGGAACCGCTGGGTCGCCGGCGCTCATTCCGCCTCCGCGCGCACGGTGAACCGGCAGGGAACCATCCCGTCCGAGGCGGGGCGAGTCCCGAACCCCTCGCGTTCGAGCTCGACCACCTCGAGGTCGAGCGCGGCATCCGCGAAGTCCAGCACCGTGCCGCCGCGGTCGGCGAGCCAGAAGCCGAGCGAGTAGGCGCCGGGGTTGAGGTGCAGCTCCTCGATCTCGAGCCGCACCCGCGTCGTGCCCTCCCGCAGCTCCAGGCTCTTGCCCAGGGCGAGCGTGTCGACGTTGACCAGCTTGGAGCCGTTGCGGTCGTACAGGGTCAGCGCCAGGCTGCCGAGCGCGCTCGGGCGCCGCGCGGCGATCGACAGCAGGAAATCGAGGGGTCCGTCGGGATAGGGCTGGAAGGCCGCCGCCGGGTTGCGGCTCGTGTACTGCATCGCTTCGAGGCGAACCTCCCCGGTCCCCACCCGCGCCACCCGCGAGAGGTCGATCCACTCGCCGGGCGCCGCGGCCGCGGCATGGTTGGTGAGATAGCGCGCCACGACGTGCGCCGTGGGCCCGGAGGCCGTCAGCTCACCCCCCTCGAGCAGCAGGCAGCGCGGGCAGAGCCGCTGCACGGCGTTGAGGTTGTGGCTGACGAAGAGGACCGTCCGGCCCTCGCGGGTGACGTCGCCCATCTTCCCCAGGCATCGCTTCTGGAAGGCGGCGTCCCCCACCGCCAGCACCTCGTCGACGAGCAGGATCTCCGGCTCGAGGTGAGCGGCGACGGCGAAGGCGAGCCGCAGGTACATCCCGCTCGAGTAGTGCTTGACCGGCGTGTCGATGAACGTCGCGACCTCGGCGAAGTCGATGATCTCGTCGAAGCGGCGGCGGATCTCGGCCCGGCGCATGCCGAGGATCGCGCCGCTCAGGAAGACGTTCTCGCGCCCGGTCAGCTCCGAATGGAAGCCGGTGCCCACCTCCAGCAGCGAGCCGACGCGGCCGTGGATCTCCGCCCAGCCGGTGGTCGGCTCGGTGATGCGCGAGAGGACCTTGAGCAGCGTGCTCTTGCCCGCGCCGTTGCTGCCGACGACCCCGACGGCCTCGCCTCGCCGCACCTCGAAGGAAACTCCCTCGAGGGCCCAGATCGCCTCGGCGCTGCGGCCGGCGGCCGCCCTTCCCAGGCGCGCGGTGAGGGAGCGCACCAGCGCCGGGCCGCCCTCGGCGAGCGCGTCGCGCAGCGTGTTGTGCCGGCGGCGCGCCGCTCCGATGCGGTAGCGCTTGCCGAGATTCTCGGCGTGGATCACCGTCTCGCTCATCGACCGGCTCAGATCAGGTCCGCGAAGGTCTTTTCCATGCGCCGGAAGTAGAGCGCGCCGCCGGCGAGCAGGACGAGGGCCGCCGCGGTCGAGACGGCGAGCATGGGGCCGGGCGGGTTGCCGGTCCCCAGCAGCGCCCAGCGGAAGCCCTCGACGACGCCGGCCATCGGGTTGACGCCGTAGACGGTGCGCCAGGGCTCGGCGAGCAGGCTGCTCGAGTAGGCGATCGGGGTGACGAAGAGCCAGATCTGGGTCAGGAAGGGCACGATGTAGCGCACGTCGCGGAACTGCACGTTGAGCGCCGAGAGCCAGAGCCCGACCCCGAGCGAGGTCGCCAGCCCGAGCAGCAGCAGCGGCGGCAGCCAGAGGATCCGGCCGGTGAGCGGCATGCCGTAAAAGAGCATCATCCCGACCAGCACCGCGAAGGCGAGGAGGAAGTCGACGATGCCCGAGAGCACCGCCGCGAGGGGGATCGCGAGGCGCGGGAAGTAGACCTTGGTGATCAGGTTCTGGTTGCCGACGAGGCTGTTCGCCGACTGGTTCAGGCCCTGGGCGAAGAAGGTCCAGGGGACCAGGCCGGCGAAGCTGAAGATCGGATAGGGCAACCCGTCCGAGGGCACGCCCGCCAGCCGGCCGAGGAAGATGGTGAAGACGACCATCGTCGCCAGCGGCTGCAGGATCGCCCAGGCCGCCCCGAGCGCGGTCTGCTTGTAGCGCACCTTGACGTCGCGCCAGACGAGGAAGAAGAGCAGCTCGCGGTAGCGCCAGAGCTCGCCGAGGTCGAGCGACACCCAACCGCGCGACGGCCGCAGCAGGGTGACCGGCGCGGCGGCCGCCGCGGTGTCGCTCACTGCCATCGCGGCCGGTAGGCCTCGGCCTCGGGATCGCGGCGGCGCAGCCACTGGATGCCGCCCACCGCCAGGCCGGCGGCGTAGGCGAAGCGCGAGAGCAGGATGGCGGGGAGCTGGAGCAGCGGCTCGAAGACGCCGGCCCGCACCCAGCAGCCGACGATGAAGGCGGTGTGCGCCAAGGCGAGCGGTCCGCTGGCGGCGATCAAGAGGACCGGGTGCCGGTAGAGCCACGCCATGCGCGCCGCGCCGGTCTGCGCCTTGCTCGGGAGCGCGGTGTAGGCCCAGCGGTAGTTGCGGCGCAGCAGGTTGAGGAACCCGGGGCGGTTGTAGTGGTAGGCGCGGGCGAGCGGCTCGAACCAGATCCGGTGCCCCGCGTCGCGCAGCTCGGCCTGCCAGGCGCGCTCCTCGTTGGTGTAGGAGAACGGCTGGCGCTCGGTGAAGCGCTGGCTGCCGAGGAAGGGGGCGCGGCGCACGCTCAGGTTGGGCGGGGGGTGGTGCGGGACCGGACCGGCCGGGCGCCGCGGATGGATCAGGTACCAGCCGCAGTAGAAGTCGCAGCGCGCCGTCGCCGAGAGTCCCGCCGGCAGGTCGAGCGAGCCGCCGACCACCACCTCGCCGCGGTCGTGGGCGGCGAGGAACGCCGCCAGCCATCCGTCGACGGGCAGGCAGTCGGCGTCGAGGAAGACGATCGGGTCGCCGGTCGAGGCCGCCGCGCCGCGGTTGCGCGCCGCCGCCGGGTTGCCGCCGATCTCCATGCGCAGCACCCGCGCCCCGGCCGCCCGCGCCGCCTCCGCGGTGCCGTCCGTCGAGGCGTCGTCGACGACGATCGCCTCGACCTCGACGCCCGGCGCGGCCTGGGCGAGGACGGCGCGCACACAGCCGCCGATCGACGCAGCCTCGTCGTGGGCCGGGATCACGACCGAGACGCGGCGCGGGGGCGGGCTCGAGGGCGGCACGAGGGTGGTCTCATTGTATTTCCAGCGCCGGCAGGGCCTGGTAGAGGAAGAAGCGCTCGCCGCTCGGGCCGGTGGGGCCCCGGGTGGCGTGGAGCGGACGGAAGCCCAGGCTCATCGGCTCCCGCAGCGGCTCGTGCAGCAGCAGGAGCCAGCCGCCCGCCGCCGGCAAGGCGCGGCGGGCGCGCGCCGCGCTCTCGGCGGCGGGGCGCAGCGCCGCCACGTCGTCGACGGCGCTCGAGACGCGGTGGGTGCCCCAGCGGCCGGCGTCGGCGTAGTAGACCGGCCGGCGCGGCAGGTAGGGAACGACCGCCTCGCAGAGCACGGTCGTGGCGAGCGGCCGCGCGGCGAGGCCGCCGGCGCGGAGGTGCTCCGCCATCCGCGCGGCGTGGGAGTAGGGGTGACGGATCTCCAGCCGCACGAACTCCGCCGCCGCCCACACCGACGCCGCGAGCCCGAGCGCGAAGAGCGCGCGGCCGAGCCGGCCGGCGGCCCGTGCCCAGGCCGGCGCCGGCGCCGGCTCCAGCCGCTCGACCCAGAGGGCGAAGACGAGGAGCAGGAAGATCAGCCCCGCGTGGCGCGGCCCGCTGGCCCACTTGAAGGCGAAGACGTAGAGCAGCGCGGCGGTCGGGACGAGGACCTGGAAGATCAGCCGCGGCCGCGGGATCCATCCGGCGAGGAGCGCCGCGACCGCGGCCAGCGCCAACCAGCGGAGGTCGCCGATCCGGGCGGCGAGCGGCGAGGGGGCGACGAAGAGGAGCGCCAGCACCATGATCGGCGCCTGCGGGTGGCGGACGGTCGACCACCCCGGCATCTGCCCGCCGTGCGGCATCAGCTGCGCGGCCGCCGCGAGCCCGCCCGCCAGCATCAGGCCGGCGGCGACGAAGGGGCCGCGGCGCGACTCCCCCTCCGGCAGCCGCCGGAGGTCCCAGGCATAGACGGCGCCCACCGCCGCGGCGAGAAAGAGGCCGGGGGCGTTGGCGTTGGCCAGCAGGGCGACGGCCGCGGCGAAGACGAAGGGGCGCTCGAACCGCCGCCCCCAGAGCGCGGCGAGGACGAAGAGCAGCAGCATGGTGAGGGCGTAGCTGCGGGCCACCACCGCGTACTCGCAGAGGACGAAATAGGAGAACGCGATCAGGAGCCGCAGCGCCCGCGAGAACGGCGCCCGGAAGAGCAGCACCGCCGCCGCCGCCCAGGCGATGGCGAGGTGCAGCACGTGCATCGACCCGTAGGGCAGGCCGAGCTTCGCGAGCGGCATCAAGAGCAGGTACCAGAGGGCCGGCGAGCCGCTCTCGGTCAGCCGGAACAGCTCGGGGACGGAGGCGTCCCGGGCGATGAGCCAGGCGTCCGCCTCGTCGCGCCAGGGCTCGTGGTGCCAGGCCGTCACGGCGGTGACCAGCGCGTAGGCGACGAGCGCCGCGGCGGCGAACGCCGTCTCGGCGCGGAGGGAAGCGGGCCGGGCAGATGAGGTCACGGACGGGCGCGATTCTAGTGGCGGGTGCGCCGTTAGACTTCGCCGATGCGACGCGCCGCCGCCCACCTCTTTGCTCTCGTCCTCGCCGGCTCCTCCCCCGCCGTCGCCCTCGAAGGCAAGTGGCTCCCCGAGCAGCTCCTGGAGCTCGCACCGGGTTTCCTGCGCGAGCAGGGGCTGGCGCTGCCGCCGGAGGCGCTCTGGAGCCGCGAGGGCGGCGGGCTCCTCGAGGCCGCGATCCGCGTCGCCGGCTGCTCGGCGGGGTTCGTGTCGGCCGAAGGGCTCGTCGTCACCAACCACCACTGCGCCTTCCCGATCCTGCAGCAGCACTCGACGCCCGAGCGCGACCTGATCGCCGGCGGCTTCCTCGCCGCCGCGCGCGGCGAGGAGCTCGCCGGCCCCGGGGTGCGCGCCACCGTCCCGCATGCGACCCGCGACGTCAGCGCCGAGATCGAGCGCGCCGTCCCGCGCGGCGCCGACGACCTCGCCCGCTTCCAGGCCATCGACCGCAAGTCCAAGGCGCTGGTCGCCGAATGCGAAAGGCAGCCGTCGCGCCGTTGCGAGGTCGCCGCCTTCGACGGCGGCGTCCGCTACCTCCTGGTCGAGAGCCTGGAGTACCCCGACGTGCGGCTGGTCTACGCGCCGCCGCGGGCGGTCGGCGAGTACGGCGGCGAGATCGACAACTGGAGCTGGCCGCGCCACACCGGCGACTTCGCCCTGCTCCGGGTCTACGCCACCGCCGAGGGCCTGCCGGCCGCCTCGGGGGAGGGCGCCGCACCGTACCGGCCGCGCCATCACTTCCCCATCGCCCCGGGCGGCGCCGAGCCGGGTGCCTTCGTGCTCGTCGCGGGCTATCCCAACGTCACCTACCGCTCGCTGATCGAGGCCGAGATGCGGGAGCGCGGCGAGCGCTTCTTCCCCGCGCGCGCGGCGCTCTACCGCTCCTGGATCGACGCGATGGAGGCCGCCTCGGCGCGCGACGAGGGGGCGCGCATCGCGCTCGCCGACCGCCTCAAGACCCTCGCCAACCGGGAGAAGAACGCCCGCGGGCAGGTGGCGGGCCTCCAGCGCGGGCGGATCCTCGAGAAGAAGGCCGCCGCCGAGCGGGAGGTGGAGGTCTGGGCGGCGGCGCGTCCGGACTGGCGCCCGGCCGTCGCGGCGCGGCGGGAGCTGACGCAGCTCGTCGAGGCCAAGCTCGGCTCCTGGGAGCGCGACTTCCTCCTCGAGCAGGCGCGCAACGGCCCCAAGCCGTTAGACCTCGCGCTGACGCTGGTCCGCTGGGCGCGCGAGAAGACCAAGCCCGACCTGGCGCGACAGGCAGAGTACATGGAGCGCAACCGCGGCCGGCTCGAGGAGCGGCTGCGGCTCGAGCAGAAGCGCATGCACTCCCCGACCGAGGAGACGCTCCTCGCCGACGTCCTCGGCCGCTTCGCCGCGCTGCCCGACGGGCAACGGGTGGCCGCGGTCGACGCCCTTCTCGGCGGCGCCCGCGCCCCCGAGGCCGTCCGCGCCAAGGCCGCCGACCTCCTGGCCCGGACGCGCGTCTCCGAGCTCGACGAGCGGATGCGGATGTTCGCCGAAAGCGCCGCCTCGCTCCGCGCCCGCCGCGACCCGCTGCTCGACCTCGCCTTCGCTCTCGACCCCGAGCTCGCCGCCTGGGAGGAGCGGGAGGAGCGCCTCCGGGGGGCCGTGGCCCGCCTGCGGCCGGCTTGGCGGCGGGCCGTCCAGGCGCACGCCGGCCGGCCGCTCGCGCCGGACGCCAACGCGACGCTCCGGGTCTCCCTCGCGCACGTCCAGGGCTACGCCCCGCGCGACGGCCTGCGCATGGAGCCTCAGACGCGGGTGGCCGGCGTCGTCGAGAAGCACACCGGCGAAGAGCCTTTCGACGCCCCCGCGGGGCTGCTCGCCGCCGCCCCCGCCGCGCCGCAGAGCCGCTGGGCCTCGCCGGCCCTGGGCGACGTGCCGGTCTGCTTCCTCGCCGACGGCGACACGACCGGGGGCAGCTCAGGCAGCCCGCTCCTCAACGGCCGCGGCGAGCTGGTCGGCGTCAACTTCGACCGCGTCTGGGAGAACGTCGCCAACGACTTCGGGTGGAACCAGGACGTCGGGCGGCTGATCGCCGTCGACGTCCGCTACCTCCTCTGGGCGCTGGAGACACTCCACGGCCCGCAGGCGACTCCGCTGCTCCAAGAGCTGGGGGCGGTCCATCCGTATCGAGAGGGCGCGCGATGATCGGCACGACCGTTTCGCGCTACAAGATCGTCGCCAAGCTCGGCGGCGGCGGCATGGGCGTCGTCTACGACGCCGAGGACACCGAGCTCGGCCGACATGTGGCGATCAAGTTCCTGCCCGAGGGGACGGTGGCGAGTGCCGAGGCGCTCGAGCGGTTCAAGCGCGAGGCGCGCGCCGCCTCGGCGCTGAATCATCCGCACATCTGCACCATCTACGACATCGGTACGTTCGAAGGCCAGCCGTACCTGGTGATGGAACGGCTCCAAGGTCGGACCTTGAAGCACGGGATCAGTGGCAAGGCGATGCCGATCGACAAAGTACTGGCCCTGGGCGAGCAGATCGCCGACGCGCTCGATGCGGCGCACCGGGCCGGGATCGTGCACCGCGACCTGAAGCCCGCGAATCTGTTCGTGACCGAGCGCGGCGATGCGAAGGTCCTCGACTTCGGGTTGGCGAAGATGGCGACCGCAGGGGGCGTCGTCGCGCCGGCTGCCGAGATGCCGACGGTGAACGATTTTCTGACCGAAGCCGGCACGACCCTCGGCACGGTGGCGTACATGTCGCCCGAGCAGGCGCGGGGCGAGGCGGTCGACGCGCGTAGCGACCTCTTCTCGCTCGGCGTCGTGCTCTACGAGATGGCGACCGGGCGCCTGCCGTTCGCGGGCAAGAGCGCGGCGGAAACCTTCGCCGCGATCCTGACGAGCGAGCCGGTGCCGCCGAGCCGGTGGAACCGCGAAGTGCCGGCGAAGCTCGACGAGATCGTGCTCGAGGCGCTGGAGAAGGACCCGGCGCTGCGCTTCCAGACTGCCGCCGACCTGCGCAGCGGCTTGAAGCGCCTGCGGCGTGACGCCAGCGTCGCGGCGATCGCGAGCATGCAGGCTTCGACGCACCAAGGCGAAAAGCTCTCGATGAAGGGAAGAAACTCCGTGGGCTCGCGCCGCGGGATCTGGATCGGAGCCACGGCCGCGGCGGCGGTGGCGATCGCGACGATCGGCTTGGTGCTCTTACGCGGCGGCGGCTCGCCGGCGCCGAACGCCGCGCCGAGCGCCGTCGCCACGGCACCCGCCGCCGCCGAGATCAACTCGCTCGCGGTGCTGCCGTTCGTCGACTTGAGCCAGGCGAAGGACCAGGAGTACTTCTCCGACGGGCTGACCGAGGAGCTCCTCAACGTCCTGATCAAGAGCCCCGAGCTCAAGGTCGCGGGGCGGACGTCCTCGTTCTCGTTCAAGGGAAAGAGCGAGGACCTGCGTTCGATCGCCCGGAAGCTGGGCGTGGCATACATCCTGGAAGGCAGCGTACGCAAGTCGGGCGACACGATGCGGATCACGGCGCAGCTGCTGAAGGCGGAGGACGGCTTTCACCTCTGGTCGGAGACCTACGACCGGAAGCTGGATGACATCTTCGCCGTGCAGGACGACATCGCCCAGGCGGTGGCGGCGGCGCTCAAGGTGACGCTCTTCCGCCCGGAAAGCGGGGCCCCGCGGCCCGATGCCGAAGCCTACGACCTGGTCCTGCGGGCGCGATTCGCACTAGGGGAGAGCAGCGCGGAGTCCGTTCTACGGGGGAAGAAGCTCCTGGAGCGCGCACTGGAACTGTCGCCGAGCTACGCCCCGGCCTGGGCAGAAATGGGGCTCGCGCACTCGAGAGAGAGTATGCATGCGACGACGATCGAAGCGAAGCAACAGGCGATCGACTCCCAGCGTCGGGCGCTGGCCAAGGCGTTGGAGCTCGACCCGAACCTGCCCGTGGCCCATTCGCGGATGGCGTTGGTTCAGCGGACTGCCTGGGATTTCGCGGCGGCGGAACGCTCGACGGCCCGGGCGCTCGCGGCCGATCCGAAGAACCCCATCGTGCTGGGGAATGCGGCGGGGCTGTACCGCGCCACCGGCCGGCTGGACGAAGCCGCCGAGCTCTTGGAGCGAGCCCTGGAGGCCGACCCGCTGAACCTGCCTCAACTCACTAACCTCGCGGATCTCAGAATCGCGGCGGGCCGGCTCGCCGAGGCCGAGGCGCTCTGCCGCGAGGCGCTGGAGTTGGGGCCGGATTCCTCCGGTGCGCACGTGATTCTCGGCCATATCCAGCTCCTGCGGGGCGAGGTTGAGGCGGCGCGGACGTCGTTCGCGCGAGCCAACGAACTGAAGGGCTCGGGAGACCTCGGCCGGCTCTGGGCCGAGGCGCTCGTCGAGCACACCGACGGCCATGCCGCGGCGTCGCAGGCCGCCGCGGCGGAGTTCGAGAAGCGGTTCGGCGCGGAGGCTCCCATGAGCGCGGCCGAGATCCGCGCCTGGCGGGGCGAGATCGACGCGGCCTTCGCTTGGCTCGACAAGGCCCTGGCCGCGCGCGATCCTTCCTTGGCCCTGATCAAGACATACCTCTTCCTGAGATCGCTGCACACCGACCCGCGCTGGAACGCCCTGCTGAAGAAGATCGGTCTGCCGACCGACTGAGGCGAAGGGGTGGGCGACCCCGGCGCCTTGACGCGCTCATCCTGGCGGGCCTAGGCTTCGAGCTCGATCCCAGATTCCCGGCGGCGAGACCAAGGAGGAGAATATGCGGCCATATCAGGTGAGACTCGGCGCCATTGGGAGCGGGCTGTGCCTCTTCATGTTCTCCGCGACCCTGGCCAGCGCCGCGCCGGGCTATCAATACTTCGTCACGGGCAACCCCGCTGACGTCGTCACCCCCACGAGCGGGCTCCTGGTGCTGCAGGGCGGCGGCACCGACGTGGACGAGAACTTCGTGCACATGGGAGCTGGCTCCGGGGGCGGCGACTTCGTGGTGATCCGCGCCTCGGGCAGCGATGCCTACAACCCCTACATCTACGACCTGTGCTCGTGCGACTCCGTGGCCACCATCATCTTCAAGAACCGGAACGCGGCGTTCAACCAGTTCGTCATCGACACCATCCGCAACGCCGAGGCACTGTTCATCGCCGGGGGAGACCAGTCCGAGTACGTGAAATTCTGGAAGAACACACCGGTGGAGGACGCTATCCACCACGTTGCGAACAAGCCGGCGCCGGTCGGCGGCACCAGCGCCGGAATGGCCATCATGGGCGAGTTCTTGTACTCGGCGATGAGCAATAGCAGCCTGACATCGGCGGAGGCCCTCGCCAACCCGTTCCATCGCGATTTGACGCTGGACCGGGACTTTCTGGCCCTGGCCGGGATGAACGGCAAGATCACGGACCAGCACCTCCAGGAGCGCGACCGCATGGGCCGGACCATCGCCTTTCTCGCGCGGCTGGTCCGGGATGGGTGGACCACCGAGGGTCTCGCGATCGCGGCCGACCGCGAGACGGCGCTGCACGTCGACCCGGCCGACGGGAGCGCCGAGGTTCTGAGCACGCCCACCCACCCGACGCCGTACGTGTACTTCCTCCGCACCCCCGGTCCGCCGGAGGTGTGCCAGCCGGGGACTCCCCTCACCTACCGCAACATCTCCGTCTACCGGATCGGACCCGGAGCAAGCTTCGACCTCGACAGGTGGCGCGGCACGGGCGGCGTCGCGTACACGCTCACCGTCGAGGCGGGCACGCTCACCTCTTCACGCGGCGAGATCTACTAGCGAAACCGCCAACCACCCGGAAGCACCGGGAGATGGCCGAGGTACTCGGCTACCTTCGGCGGTGTCTCGACTGCGAAGGATTCCCGGCGCCGGAGCATCCAACGAGGCCGTTTCGCTCGACGCCGGGGGGTCACGAGCATCGGTACGAACAGGAGGCTCTACTACGGCCGCATCCAGGTGTAGATCCCCCGGCCCCAGATCGACGCATAGAGCTTGCGAGGGTTCTTCGGATCCTGGGTCAACTGCAGCACGTTTCCGGTTAGACCCGCCGGACGGAACGTCCGTCCGCCGTCGCGGCTCCAGTAGATGCCGCTGCGGTCCGATGGGGAGGAGCTGTAGTTGTTGCCGGACACCGCGGCATAGAGGATGCTCGGCTGCTTCGGGTCGATCAGCAATTGGGTGACACTCGATGCCGCCGGGAGCCCGCGGCCCCAGGCACGCCAGGAGAGCCCGCCGTCGTCGCTGCGCCAGATGCGCTCGGGGCGGTCGCCGTATTCTATTTTCCCGTCGGTGCCCAGGAACAAGCGGCCGTCATGGGACGGATCGATCGCCAGCGAGCGTGGGTCGCCGGCGCTCGCCAGCCCCCGAAGCCGGATGCCCGTCCAGTGCGCGCCGCGGTCGGTGCTCTTCCAGAGGCGGTCCGGCTGCCACGTCATCATCCAGAGGGTGCCTGGCCTTGCCGCATCGAGAATCAGCCTCCCCGCCGTGTGCCTGAACGGCGGCAAGCACCGGAACGTCACACCCTGGTCGTTGCTGCGCGCCAGGCGGCAAGTCTGATCGGGAGCGCCCACCTCAGTGCCGTTGAGATAGACGATCTTGGGCGTTGTTGGATCGACGACGACATTGACGACCTCGAAGAGAACGTCGTCGGCATTCTCCTGGAGTACGGTCCAGTGCTCCCCTCCGTCGTCGCTCCGGGCGAAGCCATCATCCCAAGCCAGATAGATCGTCTGCGGTTGCCGTGGATCGAGCGCCAGGACGTGGTGCGCAGGGTAGTCCCTCGCGCTGGCGGGCAGGCCCGAATCCACCTGCCGCCAGCCCGCGCCGGTGCTGAGCGTCTTGAGCACGCCTGCCACGCCCGCGCCGGCATAGATCACGCGCGGCCGCTCGGGATCGATGGCGAACGAGGTCACCGTCGTGGCGTGCAGGCCGCGCCGCGCCGGTTCCCACGTCGCGGCGCGATCACGGCTGCGGAAGACCCCGAGGCCGGCCGTCCCTGCCCAGAGCGTTCCGTCGCCCGCCGCGTAGCACAGCGGGGGTGCAGGCAACGCCGCGGCTCTCTGCCAGGTCTGGCCGTGGTCGGTGCTGCGCATGTCGCCGGCGTAGACCACACCCTGGCGATCCACCGCGATCGGATGGCCGCCCTCGGTGCGGTGCCACGTGGCGCCGCCATCCGTGCTGCGCCAGGTGGCAACGTCGAAGGAGACATACAACAGGTCCGGGGTCGTCGGATCCACGGCGAGCTGTGCGGAGCTCTCGTCGGAGCTCGGTTCGAGCCCCCCTTCGAGCCGCACCCAGGTCTTGCCGGCGTCCGTGCTCTTGATGACTTGCGTGACGCCATAGCCCTCGACCGCCAAGCTGACCGCATACAGGGTGTCAGGACGGAAGGGGTCGACGGCGATATCCCTGACGTGGGTGATGTTGATGCCGGGGTACACCTCGCTCCAGGTGGCCCCTGCATCGTCGCTCCGGTACAGAAAGTCGTTATTGCTGGCCCACACCCGGCGGGCATTGTGCGGATCGACAGCCACCGATGTGGTGTACGCCGAGTGGAGCCTGGGACCGCTCCACGTCGCCCCGGCGTCGCGCGAGACGAAGATACCGCCCTCACCGCTGGTGTACACCACGGAGCTGTCCGCTGCGACGGCCACGTCGTAGACGCCGCGGCGCATCAGGCCCTGGCTCAACCTGAGCCAGGTCGTGCCGCCATCGGTGCTCTTGAAGACGCCCTGCCCGGTACCGGCGTAGAGCACGCCTGGCTTCTGAGAGTCGGCCTCCAGAGCGAAGATCTCCCCGCCATCCGGGCCGATCGAAGTCCAGACGTTGGCGGCGCCCGCTGGGGCAGCCGCCAGGCAGATCGACACGACGACGGAAAGCGCGAGGGCTCGGCGCATGGCGTACTCCTTCCCAATTATGTACGACAGTCGCACGACCGGGGCGTCCAGTGTTGGCAGAAGTGTTCAAGAGACATTCAGAGAGCCCGCTCCCTCAGCCAGGAAGCGAGCGCCTCGGGCGACTCGACCATACCCTGGCGCCCGTGGACCGACCCACCGGCAACGCCGTGGCCGAGCGCTTCATCCTCACCCCTCAAGTCCGAGCTGATCTGGACCCGCGACTGGGACTCCGCAGCCGAGCGCCGGTCGGCGGCACCAGCGCCGGAATGGCCACATGAGCGAGTTCGTGTACTCGGAGATGGCCGAGGTACTTAGCTACCTTTTGCCGGTGTCTCGACCGGGAAGGATTCTCGGCGCCGGGGCATCCAACGATTCGAGTAGGGATCGCTCTCGCCGGCTGCCTCCGCGCGGCGGCGGGAAAGGAGCCGCCGATGAGATCCATACCGGTCGTTGTCGCCCTCCTCGTCGCCGCCGGGTCGCCGGCCTTCGCCCAGGTGGATCGCTGGAGCATCGACGTCGAGGCCGTCTCTCTCGACGCCGGGGGGAACGATCGGCTCGTCCTCGCGGACCGCACCGCCGCGAGCGGGCCGGCCACCGAGACCACCCACACCCTCGACGCCGGCTCCGCGCTCGGCTACCGCGCCGAGCTGCACCGCGCTGGCGGCCGCTGGCGCTTCGGCGTCGACTTCCTCATCTACAGGACCGATCAGGAGGTCGATCCCGTAACCGGCGCCGCCGGCGGCGGCGCGGCCCAGCGGATCTTCGTCGTCGGCGGCGGTCAGGTGGTCTCGGACGACCCGAGCGAGCGGCTCTACTTCCAGCGCCTCGAGGACACCACGATCGAGCTCTGGTCCGCCGACTTCGTGGCCTCGCGCCGCATCGCGGGACGAGACGGCCGCGAGCTGCGACTGGGGCTGGGCCTGCGGGCCGCGGACTTCGACAACGACTACCGCGCCGTCGCCGGCATCGAGGGCGTCGGCGGCCTGCGGCTCGACGCCTCGTCGAACTACGACCGCATGCACGGGCCGCTGGTGGCGCTCAGCGGCGCGATCGAGCGCGGCCGAAACCGCTTCGAGGGCTACCTCGCCCAGGCGGTGGTGTTCGGTGACGTCCAGCTGTCGAGCGGGCTGCGCGAGTTCGCCGGCCCGCCGGCCCTGGACGTCGACGCCGAGTTCCCGGCGATTCGCACCGAACGGTTCAACCAGGTCGAGAGCGTCACCATCCCGATGACCGAGCTGCGCCTCGAGTGGCGGTTCCGGCTCACTGACCACACGGCGCTCGGCGCCGGCGGCTTCTTCGCCGCCTGGACGGACCTCGCCGTGCCGCCCGGCGTCGAGGCGGGCTCGACCCTGGACACGCTCGACGAGAACACCCTCGAGCTGTTCGGCGCCTCGGGGGGCGTGACCGTCCGGTTCTGAGCGCGAAGCTTTCGCGCCGGGCTCCAATCATCCCTGCCTGCTACACTGGATCGAGCCGATGGAGCGCTCGACCGCCCTCCGCTCGCCGCGCCCCGCCGCGGACGGCCCTTTCCAGGCGCTGCTCGACGAGTTCCGCGCCCGTCTGGACCGGGAGCTGGACGCCTTTCTCGGCGCCAAGCGCGAGGCGGCGGCCACCGGCACGCCCGAGGCGCTCGAGCTGGTCGAGGGGGTGGCGCGGCTCGTGGGCCAGGGAGGGAAACGC
Source organism: Thermoanaerobaculia bacterium (assembly GCA_036277075.1). Taxonomy (GTDB): domain Bacteria; phylum Acidobacteriota; class Thermoanaerobaculia; order Multivoradales; family UBA5704; genus DASUNQ01. Next base: position 16,465 of record DASUNQ010000304.1, on the reverse strand, counting down.
CTCCGTCCGGCTCTCGTCTGGGCGGCCTACCGGGCCTGCGGGGGCGAGCGCGAAGCCGCGGTGCTGCCGCTAGCCCTCTCGACCGAGCTCCTCCACACCTACCTGCTGATCCACGACGACATCATGGACCACGCCGAGGTGCGGCGCGGCGAGCCGGCGGCGCACGTCCGCTTCGCCGACGCCCACGCGGCGCGGGGCTTCCGCGGCGACGCCGGCCATTTCGGCCGCTCGGCGGCGATCCTGGTCGGCGACCTCGCCCACACCTGGGCGGTGGAGCTGTTCAGCGAAGCCGCCGAGGGTCTGGTTGACGTCGAGCGCCGGCGCGCCCTGCGCACCGCCTTCTCGGCGATGGCCGAGGAGGTGATCGCCGGCCAGTACCTGGAGATCCAGGTAGGGCTGAGACCCCTGACGCGTGGAGCGACGGAGGAGGAGCTCTTGCGCGTCCTCCGCCTCAAGTCCGGCCGCTACACCGCCGAGCGCCCGATCCAGTTGGGCGCCCTCCTCGCCGGCGCTCCGCCCGCCCTGCTCGACCCGCTCTCGCGCTACGGCGCCGCGGTGGGCGAGGCGTTCCAGCTCCAGGACGACCTCCTCGGCACCTTCGGCGACGCCGCCACCGTCGGCAAGCCCGTGGGCGCCGACCTGCGCGAAGGGAAGCACACGTTCCTCGTCCACCACGCCCTCCGCGCCTCTTCCCCCACCCAGCGGGCTTTCCTGGAGGAGACGCTCGGCGATCCCGACGCGACCTTGCAGCGCCTCGCCGCCGTCCGGCGTCTCTTCGAGGAGACCGGCGCCCGCGCCCGGGTCGAGGAGATGGTCGACGAGCGCCTCCGCGCCGCCGCCGCCGCCCTCGAGGGTCTGCCGCTGGCGCCGGAGGGGCAGGCCTTCCTCGCCGGCCTCCTCGACTGGCTCTGGGAGCGCGAGCGGTGAAGCTCGCCCCGCGGGCCGCCGAGGCCGACCGCGACCGCGACCGCAAGGCCGAGCACATCCGGCTCGCCCTCGAAGGCCGCATGCAGGGCACCGGCGGCGCCTTCGACCGCTACCGCTTCGACCACCAGGCCCTCCCCGAGCTCGACTTCGACGAGATCGACCTCTCGACCACCTTCCTCGGCAAGCGGCTCGCCGCGCCGCTCCTCGTCTCCTGCATGACCGGCGGCACCGAGATCGCCGCCCGGATCAACCACAACCTCGCCGTCGGCGCCGAGCGCGTGGGGCTGGCGCTTGGCGTCGGCTCGCAGCGCAAAGCGTTGGAGGATCAGACGAAAGCTGATACCTTCCGCGTCCGTGACGCCGCGCCGTCGGTGCCCCTGCTGGCCAACCTGGGCGCCGTGCAGCTCAACTACGGGATGGGGTCGGCCGAGTGCGAGGCGGTGGTGGCGATGATCGGGGCCGACGCCCTGGCCTTCCACCTCAACCCGCTCCAGGAGGCGATCCAGCCCGAAGGGCAGCGCGACTTCCGGGGGCTGGTGGCCAAGCTCGGGGCGGTGGCGCGCGGGCTCTCGGTGCCGGCGGTGGCCAAGGAGATCGGCAGCGGCCTCTCGGCGCGGGTAGGGCGGGCGCTCCACGACGAGGGGTTCCGGATCTTCGACACCGCCGGCAGCGGCGGCACGAGCTGGGCGCGCATCGAGGGGGAGCGGGCGCGGGACCCCGAGCTGGGCGAGGTCTTCGCCGACTGGGGGATCCCGACCCCGGAGTCGATCCGCGCGCTCGCCGCGCTGCCGGGCATCACCCTGATCGGCAGCGGGGGCGTGCGCAACGGCGTCGACGCGGCCAAGGCGATCGCGCTCGGGGCCGACCTCGTGGGGCTGGCGTACCCGTTCCTCGAGGCGGCGAGCGAGTCCGCCGACCGGGTGGTCGAGCGCGCCGAGCGGATCGTGCAGGAGCTGAAGATCGCGATGTTCTGCCTCGGCGCCCGGGACCTCGCGGCGCTGCGGGCCGTGGAGCTGCACAGAGGGGACGAGCTATGAGCCAGATCAAGCCCGTCGATCCCGCCCCGCCGGCGCGGCACTCGCGCGAGGAGCTGGTGCGCTCGCTGGTGTCCGGCGAGCGCCGCTTCCACGAGCTGCCGCGCGACCTCCCCGCCGCCGAGGCCGCCGAGGTCCGCCGCCAGGCGCTCGAGGAGATGACCCAGTCCAAGCTCGAGAACATCGGCCATCACTCGCTCGACGTCGGCCGCGCCTCCTACCGCCACTGCGAGAACTTCATCGGCGTGGCGCAGGTGCCGATGGGGGTGGTGGGGCCGCTGCGGGTGCGCGGCGAGCGGACCGACGAGGAGGTCTACGTTCCCCTGGCGACGACCGAGGCGGCGCTCGTCGCCTCGACCAACCGCGGTTGCGCGGCGCTGCGCGCCGCCGGCGGCGTGGTGGTGCGGGTCGAGGACGTGGGGATGACGCGGGCGCCGGTCTTCCGCACCTCGGGAGTCGTCCAGACCCAGCAGTTCGTGCGCTGGATCCGCGAGCACGAGGAGGAGCTGCGGCGCGTGGCGGAGGCGACGAGCCGCTACCTGAAGCTCCTCGACGTCCGCCCCTTCGCCTTCGGCACCACGGTCTTCCTCCGTTTCCGCTTCGACGCCGGCGACGCGATGGGGATGAACATGGCGACGATCGCCTGCGACCGCATGGTCTCGGACCTGATCGAGCCGCAGACCGGCGTCCCCTGCATCGCGCTCTCGGGCAACTACTGCACCGACAAGAAGCCGGCCGGCATCAACTTCCAGGAGGGGCGCGGCAAGCGCATCTACGCCGAGGCCCTGCTCGACGGCGAGGTGCTGCACAGCTATCTCAAGACCGACTCGCGGTCGCTCGTCGAGGCGCAGTACCGCAAGAACCTGCTCGGATCGGTCGCCGCCGGCTCGCTCGGCTACAACGCCCACTTCGCCAACGTCCTCGCCGCCTTCTTCATCGCCACGGGCCAGGACGCGGCGCACGTCGTCGAGGGCTCGCTCGGGGTGACCTGCATCGAGCCGCGCGGCCCGGAGGGGGTCTTCGCCTCGATCTTCCTGCCCGACGTGCCGCTCGGCGCGATCGGCGGCGGCACCGCCCTCGACACCCAGCGCGAGGCTCTGGCGATCCTCGGGGTGGCCCCCGACCCCCAGCGCCGCGGCGGCGCCGTCATCCGGCTGGCGGAGATCCTCGGCGCGGTGGTCCTGGCGGGCGAGATCTCGCTGATGGCCGCCTTCACCTCCCAGGACCTGGCGCGCGCCCACGAGCGATTGGGGCGGGGTGCGGGCGCGACCGACATGCCGCTTCTCCCGACCTAGCCGAGGGACCGATGGGGACGGTCGCCGTCTCGGTCCCCGGCAAGCTCATCCTCATCGGCGAGCACGCCGCGGTCTACGGCCGCCCTGCCCTCGTGGCCGCCGTCGACCGGCGGCTCGGCGCCCGCCTGGCGCCGCGGCCCGGCGGCGGCGTCCAGCTCGACCTGCCGCAGGTCGGCCACCGCGAGGAGGTCCCCTGGCAGGAGGTCATGGACTACGCGCGCCTCGTCCGCGAGCGCTGGGAGCGCTACGCGGAGGACTCCGGCGCGGCGGCCTTCCAGGCGGTGCGCGGCGGCGACCCCGCCCACGTCGTCAAGGTCGCCCTCGGCGAGGCGGCGGCGGCGCTCGGCGAGAGCGCCGGCGGACCGCCCCTCCACCTGCGGGTGGACTCCCAGCTCCCGATCGGCTCCGGCTTCGGCAGCTCGGCGGCCACCGCGGTGGCGGTCGTGGCCGGTTACCTCGCCTTCCGCGGCGCCCCCGACGAGCCGGACACCGTCCGCCGGCTCGCCCTCGAGGTCGAGCGGCGCCAGCACGGGATGCCCTCGGGCGTCGACGGCGCGACCGTGCTCGCGGGCGGGGTCCTCTGGGCCTGCCGCGCGGCCGGGGGCGGGCTGGAGAGCGAGCCCGTCGCCGCCCGCTCGCCGCTCCTCGCCGCCCTCCGGGTCTACGATACCGGCGCCCCCCCCGAGCCGACCGGCGCCGTGGTCGCCGCGGTGCGGGAGCGCTGGATCGGCGAGCCGGCCCGCTTCGCCCGCCTCCTGGACGCGGTCGAGGCCGCCACCCGCGCCCTGCGCGCCGAGCTCGAGCGCGAGGGCGAGGACCCGCAGGCCGCTGTCGCCCTGCTGCGCGAGGCCGAGGCGCGGCTCGAGGAGCTGGGGGTGGTGCCGCCGGCGGTCGCGGAGCTGGCGCGGCGGGTTGAGGCGCAAGGGGGGGCGGCGAAGGTCTCGGGCGCGGGATCGCTCGCCGGGCCGGCGGCCGGCTCCCTCCTCGTCTACCACCCCGAGCCGGCGCGCGTTGCGACCTGGCCCTTTCTTCGCAGGCTCCCTCTGCTTCCGGTCGCCCTCGGGGCGGCCGGCTTCCGCCGGGAGGCCGCCTGATGCCCAAGTCCACGATCGCCGCGCCCGCCAACATCGCCTTCGTCAAGTACTGGGGCGCCAAGGACCTCGAGCGCGCGATCCCCTGCAACCCGTCGGTCTCGATGACGCTGTCGCGCTGCGTCTCGACCTGCACCGCCGAGCCGCTCGACGGCGGCGCCAAGGCCGACGAGGTCTGGCTGGTGCAAAGCGGCGGCGCGGTGAGCACGCCGCCGCACGACTTCAACGAGAGGGTCTGCGCCCAGATCGACCGCATCCGCGAGTGGGCGGGGTGGGACGGGCGCTTCCGCGTCGCCACCCGCACCGACTTCCCGAGCGCCGCCGGGCTCGCCTCCTCGGCCTCGGGCTTCGCCGCGCTGACCCTCGCCTGCGTCGCCGCGCTCGACCGCATGGCGACGGCGCAGGAGCTTTCGACCCTCGCCCGCCGCAGCGGCTCGGGGTCGGCGGCCCGCTCCTGCTTCGGGGGGTACGTCGAGTGGCCGGCGGGCGGCCCCGACGACGACCCCTGGGCCGGCTCCCTCGCCAGCGCCGACGATTGGGACCTGCGCGACGTCATCGCCGTCGTCGAGATCGGCCCCAAGGCGATCCCCTCTCTCGAAGGGCACCGCCGCGCGCCGACCAGCCCCTACTACGCCAAGCGCCTGGAGCTCCTGGCCGACCGGCTCGAGCGCACGCGGCGGGCCATCCGCGAGCGCGACTTCGAGCTGCTCGGCCCGACGCTCGAGGAGGAGGCGGTGGACCTCCACTTGATCGCGATGTCGTCGCGGCCGCCGATCTTCTACTGGAGCTCGGGCACGGTCGAGGTGCTGCGGCTGATCCGCGAGATGCGGCAGGAGGGGGTCGAGGCCTACGCCACGATGGACGCCGGCGCCAACGTCCACGTCATCTGCACGCCGGAGGCGGAGGACGACGTCGCCGATCGCCTGGAGGAGCTGCCGAGCGTCGGCTTCGTCATCCGCGACGGCGTGGGTCCCGGGCCCACCCGGGAGCTCGAGCATCTCTTCTGAGCCTGGGCTGACCCTCCTCAAGCTCGGAGGGAGCCTGCTCACCGACAAGACGCGGCCGCGGACGGCGCGGCCGGAGGTGATCCGGCGGCTGGCCGGAGAGATCGCCACCGCGCGGGCGGCGGGGGCGGGAGCGCTCGTCCTCGGCCACGGCAGCGGCTCTTTCGGGCACGTGGCGGCGGCGCGGGCGGGGCTGGGCGGCGGGCCGGTGCCGCCGGAAAAGATGGACGGTGTGGCGGAGACGCAGGCGGAAGCGGAGGCGCTCCACCGGCTGGTCTGCACGGCGCTGCGCGAAGCGGGTGTCGCTTCCTTCTCTCTGGCGCCCGGGAGTTGCTGGGTGGGAAGAGGAGGCCGGATCGAGGGGAGCCTGCCGGCGGCGCTGCCGCTCGCCCTCCGGGCGGGCCTGCTGCCGGTCGTCTACGGCGACGTGGTGCTCGACTCGCAGTGGGGCGCCGCCATCGCCTCGACCGAAGCGGTCCTTAGCCTCCTCGCTCGCGCGCTGCCCGCGGCCGGCTTTCCCGTCCGCCGTGCGATCTGGCTCGGCGACACGCCGGGCGTGCTCGACGCAACCGGACTTCCCCTACCTGAAATTCATCCCCGAGACGAGCAGGCCGTGATGGCGGCGGTCACAGGCCCCGCCGGCACGGACGTCACCGGCGGCATGCGCCTGCGCCTCGCGACCGCCGCCGAGCTGGCCCGCGCCGGCATCCCGTCGCTCCTCGCCGACGGCACCGTCCCCGGTCTCCTCGAGCGCGCCCTCCGCGGCGAGCCCGTGCCGGGCACCGTCGTCGCGGCCGGTTGATAGGCTGACCGCGCATGGCCGACTTCGACGCGCATCTGCTCAAGACCAGCCGCACCTTCGCGCTCTGCATCCCGCGGCTGCCGGAGCCGACGCGCCGCGAGGTCACCCTCACCTACCTCCTGCTGCGGGTGGCCGACACCTTCGAGGACGCCGCGGCCTGGCCGCGGGCGCGGCGCATCGCGGCGCTCGAGCGCCTGGGCGCGCTCCTCGCCCGCCACGCGCCGGCGGAGACCGCGGCGCAGGCGCGGGCGTGGGAGGCCGAGGTCCCCTGCGCCTGGACGGCGTACCGAGAGCTGCTGGCCGACCTGCCGGACCTGCTCGACGCCTTCTTCGCCCTGGCGCCGCCGGCGGTCGAGCTGATCCGCGCCGAGCTGCTGCGCACGATCCTCGGCATGGCCGGCTACGTGGCGCGCACCGACGAGACCGGCGAGCTGCGGCTCGCCGATCTGGCCGACCTGCGCGGCTACTGCTACGTCGTCGCCGGCATCGTCGGCGAGCTGCTCACCGAGCTCTACCTGCTCGAGCGGCCGGAGCTGGCGGCGGTGGCGCCGCGCCTGCGCGAGCGGGCCCCCTTCTTCGGCGAGGGCCTGCAGCTCGTCAACATCCTCAAGGACTCGGCGGACGACCTGGTCGAGGGTCGGTGCTACCTGCCGGCGGCGGTCGACCGCGGCGAGGCTCTGGCGCTGGCGCGCGAGGACCTTTGCGCGGCCGTCGAGTACGTCCTCGCGCTCCAGGCGGCCGGCGCCGAGCGCGGCCTCGTCGCCTTCAACGCCCTGCCGGCGCAGCTCGCGCTCGCGACCCTCGAGAAAGTCGAGGCCGCCGGCCCCGGCGCCAAGCTCCGGCGCAGCGAGGTCTACGACATCGTGGACCGGGTCAACCAGGCCCTCGACGCCGGCCGCCCCGCCGTCCCCCCCGCGGTCTGGGACCCGGCGCCGCACCACCCCCCGCTCCTCCGCGCCGCCGCGAGCTGAGCGCCGACCGCCGCGGCTCAGGACCGCGGCAGGTCGTCCGACATGCGGTCACTATAATCCGCCGCCGGAGGTCCCGATGGCCCGCATCCCCGAGCTCCACCTGGTCGCGTCCCTGCTCTTCGCCCTCCCGGCTCTCCTCTGCGCCTGCGCCGGAACGCCCCCGCCGGCGCCGCCGGTCGCCGCCGCGGCGCCGGCGCCACCCGCCGTCGACGACCCCCACTCCTCCGCCCGCCCGCAGGAGGTCGCGGTCGAGCACCTGGCGCTCGACCTGACGGTCGACTTCGACCGCAAGCAGCTCGCCGGCCGGGCAAGCCTGCGGCTGCGCAACCCTGCCGGCGCCACCCGCCTCTACCTCGACACCCGCGATCTCGAGATCCGCCGCGTCCTCCTCGACTCCGGCACCGAGGCGCGGTTCACGCTCGGCGACCCGCAGCCCCATCTCGGCCGCGAGCTGGCGGTCGAGATCGCGCCCGGCACGCGCACCGTCCACGTCGACTACGCGACGAGCCCGGAGGCGGCCGCCCTCCAGTGGCTGGAGCCGCGGCAGACCTCGGGCGAGCAGCCGTTCCTCTTCACCCAGTCGCAGGCGATCCTGGCGCGCACCTGGATCCCCCTCCAGGACACCCCCGGCGTGCGCGCGACCTACGAGGCGACGATCCGCGTGCCGCCCGGCTTCCTGGCGCTGATGAGCGCCGAGAACCCGACCGCCAAGTCCGCCGACGGCGTCTACCGCTTCCGGATGCCGCAGCCGGTGCCGTCCTACCTGCTGGCGCTGGCGGTGGGCGACCTCGCCTTCCGCCCGCTCGGCGACCGCGCCGGGGTCTACGCCGAGCCGGCGGTCGTCGAGCGCGCCGCCTGGGAGCTGGCGGACACGCCGAAGATGATCCAGGCCGCCGAGAAGCTCTACGGCCCCTACCGCTGGGGGCGCTACGACGTGCTCGTCCTGCCGCCGAGCTTCCCCTTCGGCGGCATGGAGAACCCGCGCCTGACCTTCGCCACACCGACGATCCTGGCCGGTGACCGCTCGCTCGTCGCCCTGGTCGCCCACGAGCTGGCCCACTCCTGGTCGGGCAACCTGGTGACCAACGCCACCTGGAACGACTTCTGGCTCAACGAAGGCTTCACGGTCTACTTCGAGAACCGGATCATGGAGGCGATCTACGGCCGCCCGTACTCCGAGATGCTCGCCGCCCTCGGCCGCGGCGACCTCCTCGAGACGATCGAGGAGCTGGGAGCGGAGAGCCCGGACACGCGCCTCAAGCTCGACCTCGCCGGGCGCGACCCGGACGACGGGGTCACCGACGTCGCCTACGACAAGGGATATCTGCTGCTGCGGCGGATCGAGGAGGTCGTCGGCCGCCCGCGCTTCGACAAGTTCCTCCGCTCCTACTTCGAGCGCCACGCCTTCGGGTCGATGGACACCGAGACCTTCCTCGGCCTCCTCGACCGCGAGCTCCTCGCCGAGCAGGCGGAGCTGCGCGACGAGGTGCGGCAGTGGGTCTACCAGCCCGGGCTGCCGGCGACCGCCCCGCAGCCGCGCGCGGACGCCTTCGCCAAGGTCGAGGCCCAGGCCCAGGCCTTCGCCGCCGGCACCGCGGCCGCCGCCCTCCAGACCCAGGGCTGGTCCACCCACGAGTGGCTGCACTTCCTGCGATCCCTGCCGTCGCCGGTCGCCGCCGATCGCATGGCCGACCTCGACCAGACCTTCAAGCTCTCCGAGAGCGGCAACTCCGAGGTCCTCGCGGCCTGGCTGGAGAAAGTCATCGCCAGCAGCTACGCCCCCGCCTACCCCGCCCTCGAGCGCTTCCTGACCGGCATGGGCCGCCGCAAGTTCCTCCAGCCCCTCTACACCGCCCTGGCCAAGAGCCCCGCCGGCGCCGAGCTGGCGCTCCGCATCTACGAGAAAGCCCGGCCGGGCTACCACGCCGTCTCGCGGCAGACGATCGACAAGATTCTGGACTGGCGGGGCTAGACACCCGGTGAGGCAACCCATGTTGAGCGCCAAGTCCGCAAGAGTTCTGCTTCTGGCCCTTGCCGGCGCGGCGTTCGCCGGCTCCACTCCCGCCGCAGCCGCGGCCTATGGGGTCAAGGTCTCCCTCTCCCCTGCCTCGCCCAGCGCGGATGACGTCGTGACCGCGACGATCACCGGCGCCTGGCCCGACAGCTGCGGGGGCGCCTTTTCTCAGCTCGCCGTGGCGTCGGACCCCGGCGCCGCCGATCTCCGCTACACCATCACGCTCGCGAGTGGAAGCACCTCGCCGGACGAAGGGTGCCTCACGGTGCTCACGCCTTTCTCGCTCGAGGTGAGTCTCGGCAAGATCCCGGCGGGCAACCACGTCCTGGAAGTCGAGTGCGGCGACGCGCTCGGTCAACACCAGCCGGTGCCGGTCGCCACCCTGCCGTTCACGGTCACCACGGCGAAGCAGCCGGCGCAGCTCCTGCTGCACGGCGGGAGGTTCCGGGTAGAGGTCGCCTGGACCGACTTCGCCGGTCAGCACGGCGCCGGGCGGCCAGTCCCAGGCGCCAGCTCTGCTTCGGGACTCTTCTGGTTCTTCGCCCAGGAGAATTGGGAGCTGCTGATCAAGGTGCTCGACGCCTGCGCCTTCAACGGTCAGTGGTGGGTGCTGGGCGCCGCCGCCACGAACGTTCAGTACACGGTCGTGGTCCACGATACGGCGACCGGCGCCGTGTGGCGCTACGAGAACCCGCTCGGCCGCCGCAGCCCCGCTATCCTCGACACGACCGCCTTCGCCTGCGCGCCGGCGCCCTAGGGCTCGACGGCCGGCGATGCCTTCCGCCGCCCCTCCGATGGCTTGCGGCGGCTCGGCATTCGAGTGCGGTCGTTCCGCATTCCTATGCGGCGGCTCCGCATTGCGTTGCGGCGACCCCGCATTCGATTGCGGCGGCCCCGCATTCCAGTGCGCCGGCTCCGCAATGCCCTGCGGCGGCTCCGCATTCGATTGCGCCGGCTCCGCAATCCATTGCGGCGGCTCCGCACTCGATTGCGCGGCCCTCGCACGCCAGTTTGGCGCTCGGAGCGTTTCGAACGGTTACGGCGGACGTTCCCGGAGCGGCGGGAGATGTCGTAGCGACGGCTGAGGATAAGGGAGCGGACGCTGCGGATACATCCTCAGCCGACGAGGATCTATCCTCAGGCCCTGAGGATCTATCCTCGACGCTTCCGGATACATCCTCAGGGCTTGAGGATAGATCCTCAGACGTTCCGGATACATCCTCGGGCGCTGCTCCCTTATCCTCAGGTCCTGCTCCCTTATCCTCGGGCTCCGCTCCAACATCCCCGGCCCCCGCTCCGAGATCCCGAGGCCCTCCGGCGTCATCCCGAGAGGACGCCGAGGCATCTTCCACCGCCCCGGCGATATCCCGGGATGCTGCGGGGACATCCCCAGATCTCGGGGAGCTAACCTCCTCACCGGCAGAAACTCCACGAGGGCCACCTCAAAGCTGGTCGAATCCCAGCTCCTCGGTCCGGCCTGCACGATACTCTTCAAGCGCTTCCGCGGCGAGCTTCTCGAGCCTCTCCGCCGAGACGGCGAACGCTGCATCCCACTTCGCTTCGTCGGCAAGCTCTTCGAGTAGCCGGGCGGCCACTCGGTCCTGCGTGTCATCCGGCAGCTTCGAGCTCACAGGACTCTCCACCACGGCGCCGCCAGCACGTCCGGCGCCAGCCATTCGAGGGTGCTGCCGCTGTGCAGCAGCAGACCGGCGCGGGCCTTCTTCCCGTACTCGGCGCGGAACGCGCGCAGGTGCGTGGCGTCGGCGAGCCGTGGTCTGGCGCTGGCCTTGATTTCGATGGGGAGCAAACGGCCGCCGGTCTCGATGACGAAGTCCACTTCTTCGCCGATCGTCGTGCGCCAGTAGCCGATCTCCGCGCGCTCGAGCAGCGTGTCGCGCCAGGCCAGCAGGTCGTCCAGCACGAGATTCTCCAGATGCGCACCGCCCGGCTCATCCTGCTCGGCCAGGTGCAGCGCCACCCCGGTGTCGCCCCAGTAGATCTTGGGCGCCTTGATCAGCCGCTTGGTGCGGTTCACGGCGTAGGCGGGCAGACGCACGAGCAGGTAGGAGGTCTCGAGCAGGTTGAGCCAGCGGTGCACCGTGGGCTGCGGCAGCGCCACGTCGCGCCCCAGCTCGGTCTGGTTGACGAGCTGGCCCAGGCGCAGGCAGGCCGCGCGCATCAGGCGGCGGAAGTCGGGTAGCGCACTGATCGAGGCGAGGTCCTGCAGGTCGCGCTCGAGGTAGGTGCGGACATAGCCGTCGAACCAGATGGTCCGCTCCTTGGGGGTCTTCAGCTCCACCGCCGGCGTGGGAAAGCCGCCGCGACGGGCCAGCGCGCGCCAGTCGTCCGGCGCATCGGGCTCGGCCGCGAGCAGCTCGCGCCACTCTTCGTCGCGCGCGGCGAGCAGCTCGCTCCAGGCTCCGCAACGGCCCAGGCCGCGCTGCTCGCGCCGCGTCATCGGCCAGAGCGTCAGGTAGCTCGCCCGACCGGCCAGCGATTCCGAGACTTGGCGCATCAGCAGCAGGTTCGCCGAGCCGGTCAGCAGGAAGCGCCCGGGCTTGCGGTCGCGATCGATCGCCCGCTTCACCGCGCGGAGCACGCCGGGCTCGCGCTGGACTTCGTCGAGCGTCACCGGCCCGGTGCCGCCCACCAGGACCTCGGGGTCGCGCCGGGCGGCGTCGAGCACGTCGAGCTCGTCGAGCGACAAGTAGCGCCGCTCGCCGGGCACGAGGCGTTCCGCCAGGGTGCTCTTGCCGGTCTGCCGCGCCCCCGTCACGACAACGGCGGGCATCACGCGCAGGCGCTCGACAAGGGCGTCCCCGACGGCGCGAGGAAGGGTTTTCACGCCGTGGATGATAATCATTCACGGCGTGAATAAGCAAGCCGCGCCCCGGCCGCTAGAGCCCGCGGACTTGGACGGCGATCAGGAGCAGGGCGTAGCCGACGATCCACGCCCAGTCGCCGAGGCCGTTGCCGAGGTTGACGGCGCCGAAGTGGACCAGGATGGCGATGACGTAGAGGACCAGGCAGATCAGCCAGGTGGCTTGGCGCGGCGCTTTGCCACGAGTCGACATGGGATGTCTCCTTTCGTGCGCGGCGCGGCGGAGCATACGGGTGCGAGCGTCCCGGGGATAGGGCTCCCTCGCGTAGATAGAGTGGATCCGCGGGCGAAGGGAGCGGGTATGCGGCGTACCTCTTCGGTTCGTCGCCCGAATGGGACGGGTACGAGCCGTACCTGCGCGGTTTCTCCGGCGGATGGAGTCGGTACGCGCCGTACCTGCTCCATTCGCGCGCCGACCCGCCCCCTGATCCACCCGCCGGAGCGTGATCGTCTCCGGGCGCCGCTCGACGGCGCGGGGCGACGCGACGGTCCAACCGCGCCGTGCGGGCATCCTTTCGCGCTTCTCATTCTCGAGATCGCCTAGACGACGAGCACGATCTTGCCGAAGAGCCCGCCGCGGGCGAGGGTGGCGAAGGCTTCGGGCGCCTGCTCGAAGGGGAGGACGCGGTCGACGACCGGCCGCAGCCGGCCATCGGCCAAACGCGGAAGGGCGAACTCGGCGAAGGCGGCGACGAGGCGGGCCTTCTCCTCGCGCGGGCGGGCGCGGAGGACGGTGCCGATCAGGCGCAGGCGGCGGCGGAGAACGAGCGCGAGGTCGAGCTCGGCGCGAGCGCCGGCGAGGAGGCCGGCGACGACGAGCCGGCCGCCGGTCGCGAGCGCGGCGAGGCGCGCCGCCACCTCGGGGCCGCCGACGAAGTCGAGCACGACGTCGATCCCCGCGCCGCCGGCCGCCGCGCGCAGCCGCTCGGCGTAGCCCTCCCCCTCCGGCACCAAGGTCTCGATCCCGAAGTCGCGGAGCCGTTCGAGCCGCTCGGCGTCCCGCGCCGAGGCGATGACGCGCGCCCCCATCTCACGCGCGAGCTGCACCGCGAAGGTCCCCATGCCGCCGGTCGCACCGGTGACGAGCGCCGTCTCGCCGCTGCGCAGCCCGCCCTCGACGACCATGTGCGTCCAGGCGGTGAGCCCGGCCTCGGGCACCGCCGCCGCTTCGATCAGCGAGAGGTTCTCGGGCACCCGCATCAACTGCCCCGCGGGCGCCGCGACCCGCGCCGCGAGCCCGCCGCCGCCGAGGAGCGCCATCGCCCGCTCCCCCTCGCGCCACCCCTCCACCCTCTCCCCCACCGCCAGCACCGTCCCGGCGCACTCGAGCCCCGGCACCTCCGGCTCGCCCGGAGGCGGCGGGTAGTGCCCGCGGAGCTGGAGCAGGTCGGCGTGGTTGAGCCCCGCCGCCGCCACGGCGAGCAGCACCTCCCCGGGCCCGGGGACCGGGTCGGGGAGGTCGCCGAGGCGCGGCGTCGGGTCGGGGGGATCGGCGGCCGGCAGGACCGCGCGCACTACTGCGCCACGAGCGGCCGCGCCTTGGGCGCGACCTCCGCGGGCTCGGGCTCGGCGAGCGGGCCCACCGGCTCGCGGAGCTGGTCGTCGAGGCCGAGGATCCCCTCCTCGAGCCAGGCGTGGTCGCCGGCGAGGACGCGCAGGGCGGTCTTGTACTTCCGCACGTCGTCGTTGCGCCAGAGGTCACGGAAGAGGGAGGCCACCTTGCGGCGGGCGCCGCGGCAGAAGAGGTCGGCGAGCTCGACCGCCTTCTCGGCCTCCGGCCGGCCGGCGCGGCGCAGCGCGTCGGCGCGGGCCACGGTCGCGGCCATCGCGAAGAGCTCGTTGGCCACGTCCACCAGGCGGAAGAGGAAGGCCTGCTTGTTCTGGAGCTTGGCCTGGTGGACGACCATGCCGTGGAAGACCTGCCGCGAGAGGCGCCGGCCGTTGCGCTCGACGAAGCGCAGGTGCCCGGCGAGCGAACCGAACTCCGCGTAGCGCGGCCACTGCCCCCAGCCGAGCCAGCGCGTGGGGTACCAGGAGCCGTAGAAGGCGGCCATCTTCGGCAGCTCGGCGAGCTTCTCCTGCAGGGTCTTCTCGGGGTCGATGATGGCGCCGGCGACCTCCAGGTGCTTGTCCACCGCCTCGCGCGCCATGAACAGGTGCATGATCTCCGAGGACCCCTCGAAGATCTTGTTGATGCGGTAGTCGCGCATCAGCCGCTCGACGCTGATCGGCGGCTCGCCGCGGCCGCGGAGCGAGGCGGCGGTCTCGTAGCCGCGGCCGCCGCGGATCTGCATCGCGTCGTCGATGATCTCCCAGGTGCGGTCGGTGTTCCACTCCTTGCAGGCGGCCGCCTCCAACCGGATGTCGTAGCCGCCGCGGTCGGTCATCGCGGTGGCGACGTGGGCGATCGACTCCATCGCGAAGGTCGTCGCCGCCATGTTCGCGAGCTTCTGCGCGATCGCCTCGTGCTTGCCCACCGGCTTGCCCCACTGCACGCGCTCGTTGGCCCACCGGCGGCAGATCTCGAGGCAGATCTTGCCGACGCCCACCGAGCCGCTGGGGATCGACAAGCGGCCGTCGTTGAGGGTGGTGAGGGCGATCTTGAGCCCCTTGCCCTCCTCGCCGATCAGGTTCTCGCGCGGCACCCGCACGTCCTTGAAGGAGATGACCGCGTTGGCCAGGGCGCGCAGCCCCATGAAGTGGCAGCGGTACTCGACCTTGACCCCCGGCCAGGCGGTCTCGACGACGAAGGCGCTGATCTTCTTCGTCTTGGGGTCGCGCGCCATGACGACGAGGAGCCTGGCGAGGGTGCCGTTGGTGCACCACAGCTTCTCGCCGTTGAGGCGGTACTCGGAGCCGTCCGGCGTCAGCTCGGCCGAGGTCATGAGGCGCGCCGGGTCCGAGCCCACCTGCTGCTCGGTCAGCGCGAAGGCGGAGATCTCGCCCGCGGCGCAGCGCGGCAGGTACTTCTGCTTGAGGACGTCGCTGCCGAAGAGCTTGAGCGGCTGCGGCACGCCGATCGACTGGTGGGCGGAGAGCAGCGCCATCAGGTTGCCGTCGACGCTGCAGACTAGCTGCATGATGCGCTGGTATTCGACGTTGGTGAAGCCGAGGCCGCCGTACTTCTTGGGGATCTTCATGCCGAAGGCGCCCAGCTTGCGCAGGCCGTCGACGACGGACTCGGGGTACTCGCCCGTGGTGTCGATCTCGTCGGGGTCGACGTGGTCGCGCATGAACTCCTTGAAGGCGCGGTAGAAGGCGGCGAACTCGGGGCGCTCCTCCTCCGGCAGCGGGTAGGGGTGGAGCAGCTCGAGGCGGAAGTTGCCGAGGAAGAGCTCGCGCATGAAGCTCGGCTGCGCCCACTCGGCCTGGCGCGAGGCCTCGGCCACCTTACGCGACTCGAGCTCGCTGCTGTGGTGCGGGTCCTGGGTCGACATGTCGTCCCCCTCCTGAGGGTGGTGGGATGCAGGAGTGCTGCCGCGGCGGGTCTCTGCCCGGTTTATGCCGCAGTGCGACATTCTAGCGCGCCGGGGCGCGCAGGGCGAGGGCCACGCCGGCGACGACGAGCGCCGCGCCGGCGAGGGCGCGGAGGGTCACCGGCTCGTCGAGCGCCACGGCGCCCACGATCACCGCCAGGACCGGGGCGGTGTAGGCGACCAGCGCCACGTGCGTCGCCGCCAGGTGCTGGAGCAGCCAGAAGTAGAGACTGAACGCGAGGGCCGAGCCGACGAGCGCCAGATAGAGGAGCGCCGCGACCGAGGGCCCGTCGAAGACGACCGGCCGGCCGCGCTCGACCGCCGCGGCGACCGCGCCCATGATCCCCCCGGTCAGGAGCATCGGCACCGCCGTCAGCGACAGCGGGTGGATCCCCGCCCCCCACCGCTTGATCGCGATCTGCGCGATCGCCGAGACCAGCGGCGCCAGCAGCAGCACCGCCGCGGCGATCCGCGCCTGCCGCCCCCCGAGCGGCGCGAAGTCCCCCGAGAAGAGCACCGCGATCCCCGCGAACCCCAGCGCCACCCCCACCGCCCGCCGCACCGTCAGCCGCTCCCCCGGCACCGCGAAGTGCGCCAGCACCGCGACGATGAGCGGAAAGACCGCAAACAGCACCGCCGCCAGCCCCGAAGGCACCCACTGCTCCGCCCAATAGACGATCCCGTACGAGCCGCAGAACGTACACAGCCCGTTCACCAGCCAAAGCCGCCGTTCCACCGCGCTCCGCCCCAGCCGCACCCCCAGCCCCCAAGCCAACGGCAAGAGCACCGCCCCCGCGATCGCAAACCGCAGCGCCACCCCCGTAAACGGCGGCACCCCCTCCAACCCCACCCGAATCGCCGCCCAGGTCGTCCCCCAGATGAGCGTCAGCAGACCGAGGATCAAATACGAGACGAGGCGGGTAGGGGGCATTTTTTGTTAGCCGATGTGCAATCCGAGACAGGAGGGTCG
>DASUNQ010000303.1:0-7450 GCA_036277075.1 Thermoanaerobaculia bacterium | reverse complement strand
GATGCCGGACGGCCGCGGCGGCCAGCGCCTCCCAGTCGAGGCCGGCGCCCGCCAGCCGCTCCACCTCCGCGCGGCGCGGCGGCGGCAGGTCGCGCCGGGCGCAGGCGAAGAGGAGCCGGTCCTCGGCCTCCACGGCGCGGTCTCTCTCTAGTCCAGGAGCGGACGCAGCCGGCGGACGGCGCCGTCGAGGTCGGAGCCGGTCTCGAGGCGGTAGCAGCGGCTGGCGGCGGCCAGCTCCGCGAGCGCGTCGAGATGCGCCTGCGAGGAGACGGGGTCGGTGAGCAGGACGTTGGCCACCAGCTCGACGAGCGCCTCGCCGGGGTCGATCGGCGCCAGCCGGCTCTCCGACCCCGGGACCACCCGCGGCAGCACCAGGACGGCGGGCGCGCACTCCCACGCCACGGCCGCGCCGTAGAAGCGCTCGGCGCGCAGCCGGCGCTTGCGCCAGCCCGCGGGCAGCGGCGCGGCAAGCAGGGGGTGGAGCTCGGGGAAGAAGGCCACGGTCGCGTCCGTCAGGTCGACTTCGTCGGGAAAGGCATGGAGGCGCAGCCCGGCGGCGCCGCGGGTCAGAAAGAGCGTGTCGTCGCCCAGGAAGTCGAGCCCGGAGCGCAGCAGGGCCAGGGCCAGCGTCGACTTGCCGGAGCCGCTCGCGCCCGCCAGCAGGAGCGCCCTGCCGCCGCGCGCCACGCCCCCGGCGTGGACCGGGAAGAGGCCGCGCCGCTTGGCCAGCTCGGCGAGCGGCAGCGTGAAGAGGGGGTGGGAGAGGAGCCAGAGCTCCTCCGGGCCGGGATCGAGCGCCGACACCGTCGCCCGGCCGCGGCCGGGCGCGCAGAGGGCGCGCAGGCGGGGCCCGAGCTCGAGGAAGAGGAGGTCCGCGTCCGGGTCGTAGAGCACCTCCCCCGCCGGCGGCTCGTAGACCGGGCGGCCGGCGGCGGGCCGCGGCAGCGCGTGCTCGGCGGCGCCGGCGGCGAGCCGCAGCTCGAACTTGAGGTCGTGGGGCGGCGGGCCGTCCGGAGGCAGCCCTTCGAGCCGCCCGGCGAGGGCGGCGGCCGCCTCGCGCCAGGCGCTCACGCCGAGGCGCAGTCCGTGGAGGGTATACGAGAGCTCGGTCGCGGCTCACTCCCCGGGGGCGGCGGCGACGGCCAGCAGCCGCTCGGCGAGCATGTCGGCGAGGAAGCGGCGGACGTCGTGCTCCACCGTCTCCGGCTCCGCCTCGTACTCGTCCTGGAGCGTCGTGACGATGTCGCCGATGTCGCGGCTGCCGTCACAGAGGTCCCACACTCGGCCGCTGATCTCGTCGAGGGCGTAGTAGCGGCCGCTGTCGGGATCGAGGAGCACCCGCGTGCCGGCCACCTGTTGCGTCAGCACGCGCTCGTTGCGCTCGAGGCGGGTTCGCGGGTCCATGTCAGGGCGGGCCGGCACCGCGCCGGGCCGCCCCGACAGGGTTCAAGACCTGTGCCTCGCCGCTCCTTAGAAGCTGAAGCGGGTGACCTGCCGGAGCAGGCCGAGGCGCCTGAGGCTGGGCGCGGCGTACGGCTTCTTCATGGCATTCCTCCCGAAGGCGTCGAAGCGTACCACGGTCCCCACGACGATCATGTGCCGCGTCGGATGGCAGCATACGTCGTGCCATACGGCACAAGCTATGCGGCGTCGAGGACGAACGCCGCCGCCAGGCCGTCCGCCACCGCCAGGCCGGCGGGCGACGGCACGAGCCTCCCGCCGGCGAGCGCGGCGAGGCCGTCGGCGGCGAGCCGCGCCAGGAGCGGGCCGTTGGCGGCGCTCAGGTCGACCCCGTAGCGGCGGCGCAGGACGGCGAGGTCGACACCCTCGGCGGTGCGCAGCCCGAGCAGCAGCGCCTCGAGGGCCAGCTCCGTGCGCCCCAGCTCCTCGCTTCCGGCCAGCGGCCGCTCCCCCGCCGCGACCCGCCGCTCCCAGGCGTCGAGCCCGCGCTCGTTCCACCAGCGGCGGCGGCCGTCGAAGGAGTGGGCGGAGGGGCCGAGCCCGAGGTAGGGGGTGTGGTCCCAGTACTTGCGGTTGTGGCGCGAGCGGTGCTCGGGCGCGCGCGCGAAGCTCGAGACCTCGTAGGCGGGATATCCCGCGTCGGCGAGGACGGCGTGGGTCAGCGCGAACAGCTCGGCCTGCGCGGGCTCCGCCAGCTCCGCCAGCGCGCCGCGGGCGCGGCGGGCGCCGAACGGGGTGCCCTCGTGGAAGGTGAGCTGATAGCAGGAGAGGTGGTGCGGTGCGAGCTGGATCGCCCCGTCGAGCGTGCGCCGCCAGGTGCTCGGCGCCTGCCAGGGCAGGCCGTAGATGAGGTCGATCGAGACCGTCTCGAAGCCCGCGGCGAGGGCGAGCTCGACGCTGCGCCGCGCCTGCCGGGCGTCGTGGCGGCGGCCGAGGAAGGCGAGCTCCTCGGGCGCGAACGACTGCACGCCGAGCGAGAGGGTCGCGACGCCGAGATCGCGCCACGCGGCCAGTGCCGCCGGGTTCACGTCCTCCGGGTTCGCTTCGAGGAAGACGCGCGCGCCCGTCGCGATACCGAGCTGCGCGAACGCCGCCGCGAGCACTCGCGCCAGCTCTTCCGGCAGGAGGCAGGACGGCGTGCCGCCGCCGAGGTAGACGGTGTCGAAGCCGGCGAGCGCCGGGGGCTTCTCCGACCAGAGCTCGATCTCCTCCAGCAGGTGCTCCACGAAACGCGCCCGCCGCTCGCGCCCGCCGGTCCGCACCGCGAAATCGCAGTAGGGGCAGATCGCCGAGCAGAACGGCACGTGGAGGTAGAGACCGGGGGCAGGCACGAGAGGCCAGGGTAGCACTGTCGCCGCTTGAACCCCCCGGCGACGTGGGGCTGACAGACGGCGCAGAACCGTTCACCTGACTCAGGAGGCACACAAAGCGGCATGTGCGAGGACACGAGCGTCCGCGTCATCGACTGCGAGGACGGAGTCTGCTGCGGCAGCGAGCTCGATACGTGCTGGCAGTGCGGCGGCGGAGGGGGAGGCGGAGGGGGCGGGGGAGGCTGCAGCTGCGATTGCGACGGCGACGGCTTCGTCAGCGAGTCGGAGTGCACCGGCGGCTGCGGCGGCCGGATCGATGGGGACTATTGCATCGTGGAGAACGCCAACTAGGGGTTGGCGACGGTAGGGCGCCGCTCGGGCGCCAGCGGCTCGCCGCGCCCGAGCCGCGCCTCGGCGGCGCGGATCAGGCCTTCGAGGCCGCTGCGGCGGAGGGCGGACACGGCGACGCCGCGGTGGCGCTTGGCGAGAGCCTCGCTCTCGTGCGGCGGCAGCAGGTCGGCCTTGTTGAGCACGACCAGCTCCGGCACCTCGGTGAGGTGGAGCTCGCCCAGGATCTGGCGCACCGCGGCGAGCTTGGCGTCGAGCCGCGGGTCGGCGGCGTCGACGACGTGGAGCAGGAGGTCGGCGCCGGAGAGCTCCTCGAGCGTGGCGTGGAAGGCGGCCACCAGGTCGGGCGGCAGGTCGGTCAGGAACCCGACGGTGTCGGTGATCACGACCTCCCCCTCGCGCGGGAAGCGGAGGCGGCGGCTCGTCGGGTCGAGAGTCATGAAGAGGCGGTCGGCGGCCTCCACCTCGCTCCCGGTCAGCGCGTTGAGCAGGGTGCTCTTGCCGGCGTTGGTGTAGCCCACGATCGAGAGCACCGGCACCTGCTGGTCGCGGCGGCGGCGCCGGCGCAGCTCGCGCTGGCGGCCCAGCTCCTGGACCTGCTTCTCGAGCCCGCGGATGCGGTCGCGGATGCGGCGGCGCCCGATCTCGACCACGGTCTCGCCGGGGCCCCGGCCGCCGATGCCGCCGGTCAGCCGCGAGAGCCCCGCGTCCCGCTCGGTCAGCCGCGGCAGCGAGTACTTGAGCTGCGCCAGCTCGACCTGGAGCTTGCCGTCGCGGCTGCGCGCGCGCTGGGCGAAGACGTCGAGGATGAGCTGCGTGCGGTCGATGGCCTTGAGGCCCGTGGCGTCCTCGAAGGCCCGGGCCTGCGCCGGCTTCAGGTCGATGTCGAAGACCGCCACGCCGGCGCGCCGCCGCATCCCTTCGAGCACGATCTCCTGGAGCTTCCCCTTCCCCACCACCGTCCGCGGGTGGACCTGCGCGCGCTTCTGGCGCATCGTCCCTGCCACCGTCACGCCGGCCGAGCGCACCAGCTCGAGCATCTCGGCGAAGTGCTCGTCGTCGGGGCGGATGCCGACGACCAGCGCCCGCTCGCCGCCGGTGCCCCCGCCCTGGCGCGCGACGCGCGCGAACTCGTCCTCGAGGGCCCGGATGGTGGCTTCGAAGTCGAAGTCGAGCTGGTGGACGTCGGCCGCGCGGACGCGGACGAACGGGTCGGCGCGATGGCCGTCGCCGTCCGCGGTCGCGGCGGCGGCCGCCGGCGAGAGGTGCGCCAGCTCGACGCCGCCGGGGAGGCCGTCGGGGAGCACCTCGATCGCCGCCACCAGGTCGAGGCGGAGGAGCGCCAGGTCGTTGAGGTCGTCGGCGGTGAGCGGCTCGCCGCGCAGGTGCGTGTGGACCAGCCGCAGGCCGCGGAAGCGCCCGACGCCGCCGCGCAGGCGGCCGACGTCGGGGAGCATCAGGCTCTGCGCGTCGCCGACGACGACGTTGCGCACCGTCCCCTCGCGGCCGAGCAGCACCCCGACCTGGCGGCCGAGGTCGCGCGACACCTCCGCCAGGTGGCGCGCGAGCTCCGGCGAGACGACCTGCCGCGGCGCCACGCGCCGGCGATAGGTCCTCTCCAGCGCCCGCCGCTGCGACGGCGAGACGCCCTGGACGTTGCCTTCGATCTGACTCACGTCACCCCAAACGGTGGCGCGGAAAGGAAATTCCCTTTCGCGCCTAGTGCACGGTCGGCGGCACGTAGCGCTCGCGCGGGCCGCGCGGCACCCCCATCTCGAGCAGCGAGAGAAGGAGCCCCCGCCGCTCCTCGGGGCGGGCCGCTTCGAGCAGCGCCTGCTTCTCGGCCGGACCGAAGGGGAGCGCGGCGGCCAGACCGTTGAGCAGGGTGATCCCGGAGAGGCCGGAGAGCAGCGTGAAGTCGAGCTCCAGGCCGTGGGCGCGGCTGAAGGCGCGCACCGCGGCGAGGACGGGAGACGGGTCGAGCTCCCGCTCCGACTCGTCGAGGTCGCCGGCGAACTCCGCATAGTCGGCGCGCACCCGCCGGTAGCCGCGCTGGAGCGGCAGCTCGCAGCCGGCGCGGAAGCGCGCCACCCCGCGGAGCACGATCAGGTAGCGCCCGTCCGGCTGCGGCTCGCAGCGGTCGATCCGTCCGGCGCAGCCGACGCCGTAGAGCTCCGGGCTCGCGGGCTCTTCCGCCAGGCCCCAGTCGTCGTCGGGATCTGCCCGCCGCGGCTGGATCATGCCGATCGTCCGCTCGCCGTCGAGCGCGTCGGCCACCATGTTGCGGTAGCGCGGCTCGAAGACGTTGAGCGGCAGGTAGTTGCCCGGCAGCAGCAGGGAGCCGGTGAGCGGGAAGACGGGGAGGACGGCGGGCAGGGACGGCGCGGGCATGGCGGCGGCGGCGGACCGGCGGATGATCCCACGCGCCCGGCGGGGAGGCAAAGCGGGCCGGAGCGACGCCGCTCCGGCCCGTGAGCCGCCCGTTGGACGGGGCGAGGACTACTTGCAGGTCTTGCCGCCCGACGGGCCCCTGCACTTGTTCGAGCAGCACTGGCTGTCGCTGGTGCACGAGGAGCCGACCGGCAGGCAGCTCGTCTGGCAATCGGTGTCGGCGCCGTCGACGAACCCGTCGCAGTCGTTGTCGATGCCGTCGGAGCAGCTCACCTCCGGGCTCTCCGTCGGCGTGCAGCCGCCGCCGCCGTCGCAGAGGTTGAACGAGCCGATGCGGGTCTTGAAGTCGAAGCTGCCGCTGTTGGCGTAGTACTCCTGCGTGTACCAGAAGGTGCAGTCGTCCACCGGGTCGACGCTCAT
The DNA here is from genome assembly GCA_036277075.1 of Thermoanaerobaculia bacterium. Taxonomy (GTDB): domain Bacteria; phylum Acidobacteriota; class Thermoanaerobaculia; order Multivoradales; family UBA5704; genus DASUNQ01. The sequence goes on along the minus strand of DASUNQ010000303.1, from coordinate 1,520 downwards.
CGTCGAGTAGTCGCCCCAGCGGTTCGAGGAGTTCTGCTGCGAGCCGCCGCCGGCGACGAGCTGCACCTCGCCGCCGGGCATCGTCCCGAGCGGATCGCCGGCCGCGCGGCTGACGTAGCGGACCGACGGGAAGGTGTTGCCGCTCGAGACGCTGTAGCCGAGGGCGATGTTGCCCTGCCCGTCCATGTTGACGCTGCCCATCCACCGGTGCAGGCCGTCGGCCGGCGCGAAGGTGCCGGTCTGGTGGAGGAACCAGCCGCCGCCGGTGTCGCGCAGCTCGGCCCAGCGGACGCCAGCGAGGCTGTTGCCGCTGACGTCGACGGTGTGGTTGACGAGCAGCGACTCGTGGGTGCCGGAGTTGCGGTAGTGCAGGCGGTACATGGTGAACTGGCCGAGGGGGTCGAGCCGCTCGCCGGGGCGCGGCTGCGGGATGCAGCCGCGGTTGAAGTTGCAGAACTCGGCGTCGAACTCCGGGGCGCCGACCTGCGGCAGCGCCGTGAAGGTGGAGCTCGAGGGCGTCGTCCAGTCGACGTGGAACTCGAACATCCGGTAGCCGTCCGGACCGCTCCCCGTGCCCCAGACCTCGTCGTCCCAGGCCTGGAGGAACGGGTTCGGCGCGCCGGCGGGCGGGGCGGTCGTCCCCTCCCAGTGCGCCGGCTGCATGCTGAAGTAGCACTCGGTGTCGCAGGGCAGCGGCCCGAACTTCACCATCTGCGCCGGCTGGCCGTTGAGCATCTTGGCGCGCTCGAAGGCGACGGCGATGACGCCGCGGTAGCTGCTGTTGAACTCGTTGGCGGTCAGGTAGTAGGCGTCCGGCCAGACGCCCAGCTTCGGGTAGTCGTTGAAGAAGCCGGGGCTCACCACGAAGTCGTAGCGGAAGTACGAGCCGGTGGGGTCGCCGCTGGTCGAGACCGCGACGCACTGGTGGCCGTCGGCGCCGATCGCGAACTGGCTGAACACCCAGCGGTCGGCGGCCTGGTCGTAGAGCACGATCGGGTCGCCGTCGTTGTTGGTCTCGCAGATGCCGCCGAAGCCGCTCCAGAGCGTGTTGCCGGGGACCGGCCCGAAGACGCGGGCGCCGGTCGCCTTGTCGTAGACGGCGAAGATCAGGTTGATCCACTGGACGTAGTGGCTCGCTCCGACGTCGCCCTCGGTGTCGGGCGGCACGACGCGGAACCCGAGCACGGCCGCGTTGTCGTCGTCCGAGAGGCCTTCGAAGTTGCGGATCGGCGACGGCGTGGCCGCCGCGCCGACGGCGCTCTGCAGCACCGGGTCGGGCGCCGCCGGCGACGGGCGGTGGCGCTCGGCCAGGTCGAGGGGGGTGCGGATGGGGATGGCGCGGTTCGCCTGCCCGGGCAGCGGCGGCCGCACGGGGATGCTGCGCAGCGGCGGCGACACGTCGTGGCGCGCGGCCACTGCGGTCGCCGGCGGACCCGGCGGGCCCTGGGCGAGGGCCGGTGCCGCCGCCCAGGCTGCGGCGAGCACGGCGGCGCACGCGTGGGCGAAGTGCCTACGGGTCA
>DASUNQ010000302.1:0-3705 GCA_036277075.1 Thermoanaerobaculia bacterium | reverse complement strand
CACGTGCAGGAGGCCCGAGACCGCGTGCGCGTGGCCGAGCTGCGGCGCAAGCGCGAGCGCCTCGCCGCCGTCCCCCAGCCGCAGGTCCGCGGGCGCGCCGTCCTCCTCGCCGACCAGGGCGAGCACGCGGTCGCCGTCCCGCCGCGCGTCCGCCAGGCGCTTGAGCACCAGGACCACGGCGGCGTCGCCCGGCGTCTGCCGGTGCGCGGGGAGGAGCGCCGCCGCCGCCGCGCGGTGCACCGGCTCGCAGGAGAGGTCGACGGCGCCGACCAGCGCGGCGTCCATCTCGCCCGCGCGCAGCGCGCGGGCGGCGAGCCCGAGGCCGACGACGCCCGACTGCTCCTCGGCGCTGACGGTGCAGCTCATCGCCCCGAGGTCGAGCTGGCTGTTGAGGCGATTGGCCGGCATGTTCGGCATCGTGCCGACTACGCCGGCGGCCTGGAGCCGCGGCGCCGCGCCGTCCTGCGCCGCCCGCAGCCACTCCTCTCCGGGCGCGCCCAGCTCCCGCGCCCAGCCCGCCAGCCGCCAGCGCAGACCCCAGCGGGCGACCTCGGCGTCGCACCCCATCCCGACCAGGACGCCGGTGCGCGCGGTGGGGAGCTCCGGCACCTGCGCCGCGGCCTGGAGGGCGGCCCGGAGGAGGAGGAGCTGCTGCGGCAGGGCCTGTTCGAGGTCGCGCGGCGGGAAACGAAGCTCGGCGAGCGGCAGCGCCACCGTCTCGGCGCGCCCGGCGAGGGTCCCGTCCTCCTGCTCCGCCAGCCGCACGTCGCCCGAGAAGAGCGCGGCCGCGAAGTCCTCGACCCCCTGGCCGTCGGCGGCGATCGCCGCCAGCCCGACGACGGCGATCGGCGCCGGCCGCCGCGCCGGCGGCGCCGCCCGCCGGGAGCCCGCGGCGAGACCCGGGTGCCACTCCTCGACGAGCAGGTGCGCGTTGTTGCCGCCGAAGCCGAAGGCGGAGAGCGCCGCCAGCCGCGACCGCTCCCGCGGCCAGGGCTCGGCGCGGGCGAGCAGCCGGAAGGGCGCGCCGGCGAGCGCCGGGGCGGGCTCGTCGGCGTGCAGCGTCGGCGGCCGCACCCCGGCCGCGAAAGCCCCCAGCACCTTGAGCAGACCGGCCATGCCGGCGGCGGTGACGAGGTGGCCGAGGTTCGACTTGAGCGAGCCGATCGGCACCCCGTCGAGGCCGGCGTAGACCTCGCCCAGGCTCTGGATCTCGACGGCGTCGCCGACCCGCGTGCCGGTGGCGTGGCACTCGACGAGCGAGACCTCGGCGGGGCTCGCCCCCGCCGCCGCGTAGGCGCCGCGGATCGCCCGCGCCTGCCCCTCCGCCGACGGCGCGAGGAAGCCGCGCCCGCGGCCGTCGTTCGACAGGCCGATGCCGCGGACGACGCCCAGGACCCGGTCGCCGGCCGCGACCGCGTCGCCCAGCCGCTTGAGCGCGACGAAGGCGGCGCCCTCCGCCGGCAGCAGGCCGTCGGCGTCGCGGTGGAACGGGCGGCTGCGCCCGGTCGGGCTCAGCGCCTCGAGCGCCGAGAAGCCGATGTGGATGAAGAGGTCGTCGGCGCAGCTCACCGCCCCGGCGAGCATGAGGTCGGCGCGGCGGTCGTGCAGCCGATCGCAGGCGAGCTTGAGGGCGTAGAGAGAAGAGGCGCAGGCGGCGTCGAGGGCGAAGCTGCCGGCGCCGAGCCCCAACCCGCGCGCCAAAAGGTGGGCCGGGAGCCCCGAGGTAAAGCGGTTCCGCGGGTCGGGCCGCGTCTCCCCGAGGGCGCCGCCGAGCCACACCGACTCGGCGAAGCGCGCCGCCCCGCGCGACGGGAAAGAGAGGTTGCCGAGGACCGCGCCGGCGCGCGGCAGCGCGGCGGCCGCACCGCTCTCGACGCCCGCGTCACGCAGCGCGGCGCGGGCGGTGTGGAGGACCCACTGGAAGAGCGGGTCGAGGCCGAGGACCTCCTCCGGCGGCAGCCCGAAGCCCGCCGGGTCGAAGACGGTCTCGAAGCCCCGGACGTAGCCGCCGCGGTCGGACCAGGCGCGGTCGTCGGGCGCCGCGCCGGCATCGGCGAGCACCAGGCCGCGCGGCACCCCCCAGCGGCCCGGCGGGGCGGTCGAGACCAGGTCGCGCCCGGCCGCGACCGCTTCCCAGAGGGCCGCCGGGTCGAGCGCACCGGGCAGGACGCAGGCCTGGCCGACGACGGCGATCGGCTCGAAGCGGGGCGTCAACTCCGCGGCCGCAGGTGGGTTTCGACCCCCTCGAGCTCCGCCAGCACCCGGCCGTCGGCCTCGAGGAAGGCGACGTCGGCGACCGTGTGCTGCGGCCCGACGACGCGCCCGGTGAGCACGGCCTGCACCGGCCGCTCCGCCGGACCGCGGGCGTAGGAGCGGTAGGCGCCCACGGCCGTCGGCAGCGCGGCGCCGCCGAGCTGGTGCTTGAACCAGAGCACCGCGAGCTGGAGGCCGCCGTCGAGCGCCGCGGGGTCGCTCACCCAGGCGTCCCCCCACCCCATGTCGTGCGTGCCGGCGAGGAGCCCGGAGATCCCCTCGTCGGAGACGCCGTCGAGCCGGCGGATGACCTGGAACTGCGAGCCGTGGAAGAGGACGTCGCCGTAGACCGTCGGGTGCGGCCAGGGGTCGAGCCCGCTCGGCGTCGCCGGCGGGCGGCGCGGCGCCACCCCTTCGGGCGCCATCGCGGCGCTGGCCGTGTAGTGCAGGTGGCCGTCGGCGCCGCGCAGCTCGAGGGCGATCTCGATGCCGTGACCGTTGGTGATCTCGCGCCCCTGGACGCGGAAGACGTGCCCGCCGCCGTGGAAGTCGGGCAGCCGGATGCCGCGCAGCACCTTGAGGTCGCGGCAGGCGGTGAGCTCGAGGTCGGGGCAACAGGCGCGGGCGAGGCGCAAGAACCACTCGAGCACCAGGACCACCGGCAGCACCGGCACGTCGTGGATGCGGTGGTCCGCGAGGTACGGGTGGGTCGCCGCGCTAACGAACGCCTCCATCGCGAGGCCGCGGCGGGTCTCGCCGGCGACGAGCGCGCGCGGACGCGGCGCGCCCCCGAGCACCACCTCGACCTCCTCCGCCGGGCCCGCGCGCAACTCCTCGACGAGCATCGCCGCGCCGGCCTCGCGGTCGATCAGCGGCACGCCGGCGGCCGCGAAGCGGGCGCGCAGGGCCGGGCTCACCATGCCGCTCTCCCAGGGTCCCCAGTTCGGGGACTTGACCAGACAGGCGCCGCCGCGGCTCCGGCGCTCGGCGGCGGCAACGCGATTGAGCGTCTCGTTGGCCATCGCGTAGTCGCTCTGACCGGCGTTGCCGGAGCGCGCGGCCACCGAGGAGAAGAGGCAGATCAGCGCCAGCGGGTCCTCGGCGGTCGCCGCCAGCAGGTTGCGCAGCCCTTCGACCTTGGTGCCGAAGACGCGGTCGACCTGCTCCTCGGTCTTGTCGGCGAGCAGGCGGTCGGCGAGGACGCCGGCGCCGTGCACGATCCCGGCGATCGGTCCCCAGGCCCGGCGCACCTCGGCGAGAGCAGCGGCGAGGCCGGCCTCGTCGCGGACGTCGGCGGCGAGGTAGCGCACCTCGGCGCCCGCGGCGCGCAGGGCGTCGAGGTTCGCCGCCACCTCGCGGCGGGCCTGCACCTCGGCGGCGCGGCGCGCCAGCTCGGCGGGCGACAGGGCCTCGCCCGCCGCCTGCGCGGCGGCGAGGAGCGCCTGCTTGAGC
>DASUNQ010000301.1:0-23179 GCA_036277075.1 Thermoanaerobaculia bacterium | reverse complement strand
GGCGCTCGGCTACCCCTCGGCGCGCGCCGACCTCGCCTGCCCGGTGTGGGTGACCGGCGTGCCGGTGCGCGAGGAGTTCTTCCTCGTCGCCCCCGAGCCGCCGGCGGGGCCGCCCCGCCTGCTCGTCCTCGGCGGCAGCCAGGGGGCGCGGCAGATCAACGAGCTGCTGCCGGCCGCGGTCGCGGCGCTTGCCGCTCGCGTCCCCGGCCTCAGCGTGCTGCACCAGGCGGGCGAGCGGAACCTCGAGGCCGCGCGCGCGGCTTGGGCGGCCGGCGGCGTGCCGGCGCCGCAGGTCGAGGTGGTGCCCTTCCTCGACGACGTGGCGGGCGCGATGGCCTCCTCCCACCTGGTCCTCTCGCGCGCCGGCGCGCTCACCAGCGCCGAGATCTGCGCCGCCGGCCGCGCGTCGCTCCTCCTGCCGCTCGGCATCGCCAAGGGGCACCAGGGGGAGAACGCCGTGCTGCTCGCCGAGGCCGGCGCCGCCGTGGTGCTGGCGAGCGCCGACGTCACGGCCGAGCGGCTGCATGCACGGCTGGCCGAGCTGCTCGTCGATCCCGACCGCCTCGCCGCGATGGGCCGCGCCGCCCGCGGCCTGGCGCGCCCGCGCGCCGCCGCCGCCATCGCCGACCGCCTCGAAGAGCTGGTGCCGGGGAACCTCCTGTGAGCGCTCTCCCCTTCACCGACTTGACTCGCATCCACTTCGTGGGCATCGGCGGCGCCGGCATGAGCGGCATCGCCGAGATCCTGCTCCAGCCCGGCTTCGACCTCGAGGTCTCGGGCTGCGACCTGCAGCGCAACGCCGAGACGCAGCGTCTGGCCCAGCTCGGCGCGCGCGTCGAGGAGGGGCACTCGCCGGCGCACCTCGAAGGGATCGAGCTGCTGGTCATCTCCTCGGCCGTCGCCGAGGACAACGCCGAGGTGCGCGAGGCGCGCCGCCTCGGCATCGCCGTCGCCCGCCGCGCCGAGATGCTGGGCGAGCTGATGCGCTTGAAGTACGGCATCGCCGTCGCCGGCACCCACGGCAAGACGACGACGACCTCGCTCGTCGGCACGGTGCTGACCGAGGCCGGGCTCGATCCGACGGTCATCGTCGGCGGCCGCCTGCGCCTCCAGGGCACCGGCGCGCGCCTCGGCCGCAGCGAGTACCTGGTCGCCGAGGCCGACGAGTTCGACCGCAGCTTCCTGCGCCTGACGCCGGTCGTGGCGGTGGTGACGACGATCGACGAGGACCACCTCGACACCTACGGCGACCTCGACGCCATCCGCGAGGCCTTCGTCCAGTTCGCGAGCCGCGTGCCGTTCTTCGGCCGCGTCGTCGTCGGGCTCGACGACCCCAACGTCCAGCGCATCCTGCCGCGCCTGGCCGACCGCCGCCTCGTCACCTACGGCTTCTCGCCGCAGGCCGACCTGCAGGCGGTCGAAGTGGAGGCCCACGCCGGCGGCACGCGCTTCGCCGTGCGCCACCTCCAGCGCGGCCTCCTCGGGCGCGTCGAGCTGCCCATCCCCGGCCGCCACAACGTCGCCAACGCCCTCGCCGCGATCGGCGTCGGGCTCGCCCTCCGCCTCCCCTTCGACGTCATCGCCCGGGGCCTCGCCGGCTTCGAGGGGGTCGACCGCCGCTTCGAGCAGGTCGGGAGCTGGCGCGGAGCCGCCGTCGTCGACGACTACGCCCACCACCCGACCGAAGTGGCGGCGACCCTGGAGGCGGCGCGCCAGACCTTCCCCAGGGCGCGCCTCCACGTCGTCTTCCAGCCGCACCTCTTCTCGCGCACCCGCGACCAGGCGGAGGCCTTCGGCCGCGCCCTGCTCGCCGCCGACCGCGCCGTCGTCACCGACGTCTACCCTTCGCGCGAGGCGCCGCTGCCCGGCGTCACCGGCGAGCTCGTGGCGGGCGCCGCGCGCACCAGCGGCCATCGCAGCGTCGTCTACTGCCGCGACTGGCACGACGCCCCCGAGGTGCTGGCGCGCGAGGTCGCGCCCGGCGACGTGGTGCTGACCCTGGGCGCCGGGGACATCTACAAGCTGGCCCGCCGGCTCGTCGCCGAGGGGCAGCCGCAGCCCGCCGCCGCCGAGGAGGCCAGAGCGTGAGGCCGGGGCGCCGCCCGGTGAGCCTCGTCCTCCGCGGCGGTCTTGCGGAAGCCTCGCGGCCGATCGCCGCGAGGGGGTCGCTCTCCGACCCGCGCGAGCGCGGATCGACCTTCCGCCGCAAGGCGGTCGCGCCGCGGCGCCGCCGCCGCAGCCTCCTGCTGCGCGTCGCTGGGCCGCTGGCGCCGCCGCTCGCCCTGCTGGGCCTGCCGCTCGCCGTCGCCGGCTGGGTCGTCTCGGCGCCGCAGTTCGCGCTGCGCGAGGTCGTAGCCGTGGGCGGGCCGCGGGTGCCGGCGGCCTGGCTCGAGGCGGCGCTGGCCCCGCTCCAGGGCGCGAACCTGGTGCGCCTGCCGCTGGCGGCGGCCGCGGCCCGCGTCCGCCGCCACCCCTGGGTGGCCGAGGCGGAGCTGACCAAGGAGCTCCCCGGCCGCCTGCGGATCGCCGTCGTCGAGCGCCGGCCGGTCGCCCTCCTGGCCCGCGGCGGCGCCCTCTACTTCGCCGACGAGGACGGCCGCGCCATCGCGCCGGTGGGGCCCGGCGGCCGCGCCGCCAGGGACGCCCAGGGCCTGCTCGTCGTCGAGGCGCCGGAGCGGACGGCGGACGGCCTGGCGCGCGCCCTCCAGGTGGCCGCGGCCCTCGGCCGCGCCAACCCCACCTGGGCCGGCAACCTCACTCACGTCGAGGTGCTGGGGGACCGCGACTTCCGGCTCGCCACCGCCGCCCTTCCCTTCGCCCTCTACGTCCGCGAGGGCGACGTGCTGCCCAAGGTGCGCCGCCTCGAGTCCCTCCTCCCCGACCTCGCCGGCCGCTACGCCGCGGTGGCGGCGGTCGACCTCCGCTTCGCGCGGCGGATCGTGGTGCAGCCCATGTCGTCATCGCCTGGATCGCAACCGGCGGCGCCCGCGCCGCCTCTTCCTCGAGGGGACCAGCCGCATGCCTAAACCGGAACCCTACTTCGTCGGCATCGACATCGGATCCTCCAAGGTCGGCGTGCTCATCGGGCACAAGGACGACAAGGGATCGATCGAAGTCGTCGGCAAGGGGCTCGCCCCCAACCGCGGCACGCGCAAGGGGAACATCGTCAACGTCGAGGCCACGGTCGAGGCGCTCAAGCAGGCGAGCGAGGAGGCCGAGGTGATGGCCGGCGTCGAGATCTCCCGCGCCTACGTCGGCGTCGCCGGGCCGGACATCCGCAGCGTCAACTCGCGCGGCATGGTCTCGGTGGCGCGCAAGGACCGCGAGATCACTCGCCAGGACATCCAGCGCGTCCTCGAGGCCGCGCAGTCGGCCGCCCTGCCCTCCGACCGCGAGATCCTGCACGCCATCCCGCAGGAGTTCCTGGTCGACGAGCAGGGGGGCATCGAGGACCCGCTCGGCATGCAGGGCAGCCGGCTCGAGGTGATGGTCCACCTGGTCACCGGCAACATCACGCGCTCGAAGACGATGCTCACCTGCGTCAACCGCGCCGGCATCGAGGTCGTCGAGATGGTCTTCGAGCCGCTGGCCACCGCCGAGGCGGTGCTGACGCCGGACGAGCGCGAGCTCGGCTCGCTGCTCGTCGACGTCGGCGCCGGCACCACCGAGTACGCGCTCTTCGCCGACGGCGAGATCCGCTACAGCGCGGTCTCGCCGGTGGGCGCCAACCACTTCACCAACGACCTCTCGATGGTGCTGCGCACGCCCTTCGCCGAGGCCGAGAAGATCAAGGTCAAGAACGGCTGCTGCCTCGCCGGCATGGTGACCGGCGACGAGGGGGTGTCGGTGCCGACGGTGGCCGGCGGCTCGGCGCGCGTGGTGCCGAAGAAGGAGCTGTCGGAGATCCTCCAGCCGCGCGCCGAGGAGCTGTTCAAGATGCTGCGCGACGACCTCGCCCGGCACATGAGCGAGGACAGTCTGCGCGGCGGCGTGATCCTCACCGGCGGCGGCGCCCAGCTCGACGGCCTGCTCGAGCTCGCCGAGCAGGTCTTCGACGCCGGCGTGCGCTACGGCCTGCCGCGCGGCCTGGGCGGCCTGGTCGACGTCATCAGCAGCCCGAGCTGGTCGACGGCCTCCGGCCTGCTGCTCTACGCCCTCAACGCCGCCGAGGCGCAGGGCAAGGCGCAGAAGCCGGCGAAGTTCAGCGTCAAGGGGATGGTCGGCAGCCTGCGCGGCATGTTCGCGGACCTGCTCTAAACCGGAGAACGAACCCAAAGGAGTGAAGCATGATTCTGTTCGACGACCAGGAGAGTCCGAGAGAGGGGCGGCCGACGGCCCTCGAAGGGCGCGACATGGTGCCGGCCAAGATCAAGGTGATCGGCGTCGGCGGCGGCGGCGGCAACGCGGTCAACCGCATGATCGACGCCCACCTGCGCGGCATCGAGTTCATCGCCGCCAACACCGACATCCAGGCGCTGGCCAAGTGCCGCGCCCAGGTCCGGCTACAGCTCGGCCAGGGGCTGACCAAGGGGCTGGGCGCGGGGGCGGATCCGGAGGTCGGCCGGAAGGCCGCGCTCGAGGACACCGAGCGCATCCTCGAGATGCTCGACGGCGCCGACATGGTCTTCCTGACCGCCGGCCTGGGCGGCGGCACCGGCACCGGCGCGGCGCCGATCATCGCCTCGCTGGCGGCCGAGATCGGCGCCCTCACCGTCGCCGTCGTCACCAAGCCCTTCGGCTTCGAGGGGCGGCGGCGCATGCAGCTCGCCGAGCGCGGCGTCGAGGAGCTGCGCGGCGCCGTCGACACCCTGATCACCATTCCCAACGAGCGGCTGCTCAACTTCGTCGAGCGCGGCACCCCGCTGGCCGAGGCCTTCCGCATCGCCGACGACGTCCTGCGCCAGGCGGTGCAGGGGATCAGCGACCTCATCACCGTCCCCGGCGAGGTCAACGTCGACTTCGCCGACGTGCGTACGATCATGAGTGGCATGGGAATGGCACTGATGGGGACCGGACTGGCGCGCGGCGAGAACCGGGCGCTGGAGGCGGCGCAGCGCGCCATCTCCTCCCCGCTCCTCGAAGAGACCTCGATCCAGGGCGCCAAGGGGGTCCTGATCAACATCTCCGGCGGGCACGACCTGACGCTCCACGAGGTCGCCGAGGCGGCGCGGATCATCGCCGAGGCGGTCGATCCGGACGCCAACATCATCTCCGGCATGGTCATCGACGACGCGATGGAGGAGGCGATGAAGGTCACCGTCATCGCCACCGGCTTCGACTACGGCGCCGACGCCCGCCCGCGGGTGCCGATCCCGGCCTACACCCCGGTGCCCCTCCGCCCGGTGCCGGCGCCGCCCCTGGCGGCGATGGCCCCGGCGCCGCCGCTCGCCGCAGTGCAGGAGGAGCCCGAGCGCACCGTCGCCGACATCCCCTTCAACCGCAAGGTCATCGCCCAGGGCCGCGGCGACGACCCCGGCGGCTTCGGCCCCAACTGGTCGAACGTCGACGACTACGACATCCCGACGGTCTTGAGGAAGCAGATGGATTGACGATGATCGATGGAGCCCCGCCGCGCCGGCCGGCGCGAGCGCACGAGGAGTCTGCGCGTATGAAGCTGCGTCTGTATTCCGCGATCGTGACCCACCGCGACGCCGAGGGCCGGGTGCGCGAGGAAGCGTTCCCGGTCCGCGCCGCGGACCACCCGATCGCCTGCGAGATGGCCCTGGACTACGTCCTCGCGGCGCTGAAGCTCAAGGAGTTCGAGCTGCGGATCGTGGGGTCCTGACGCCCAGGGCGGCCTGCGGCTCCGCCAGGAGCTCCTCGATCCGCGCCCGGAGGGCCGCGTAGTCCCGGTCTCCCTCGACGTACTGCCCGCCGGGATGGACGTGGCGCACGACGCCTTCCCGGTCGAGCAGGAAGGTGACGCTGGTCCAACCCGACTCCACCCGGTCGAGCCACCAGCGCCGCAGGGTCCGCCAGCCGCCGTCGATCGCCACCGGGAACTCGAACCCGAGCTGCTCGGCCCACGCGTTCACCTGCTCGGGATCGAGCCGTGCCTGGCTCTTGTGGTGGTAGAAGCCGAGCACCGCCAGGCCGCGCTCGCGGTAGCGGCGGTGGAAGTCGTTCAGCGCCGGCGCCGTCGCCCGGCAGTAGGGGCAGTGGGGCGCGGTCCACCAGCGGACCAGGACCACCTTCCCGCGCAGCTCCGCGAGCTGCACCGGCGGCCCGTTCCGCCAATGCGACACCGTCCACTCGGGCGGTCGTCGGCCGAGCAGGTCCTCCACCCCTTGGCCGCGCTCCGCCTGCGCCGCGGCGGCGAGGCCGGGAAGCAAAGCGAGCGCGGCGAGCCAGGCGAGACCCCTCACGCTGCCCATCCTAGCCCTGGCCGGCGCCGGAGCGCCTGATAGCATTCACTCGATGTCGCAGCCCGCTGTGCGCGCGTTCCTTCTCCTCCTCGCCGTCCTCGCCGCCGCGCCCGCCGCCGGCCACGCGCAGCTCGCGCCCGTCGGTCCCCAGCTCACCCTCGTCCCGCCCGGCGAGGCGATCTTCCTCGGCGACCGCCCGGCGGTGGCGGCCGGCCCCGAGGGGTTCGTCCTGGCCTGGACGAGCCCCCAGCCCGACACGGGGTCCGGCTGCTGCGCCGCCACCGGCATCTCCGCCCGGCGTTTCGACCTCCAGGGGCGCGCCGCCGGGGCGGTGATGCGCGCCGACCTGCCGCCGGGGCCGTTCGCGAGCGGGTCGCGCTTCGAGCCGACGGTGGCCGTCGGCCGCGACGGCGGCTTCGTCGTCGCCTGGCACGACATCGACGACCGCGAGGTCCACGCCCGCGGCTTCGGCCCCCGCGACGGCGCTCGAACCGGGGACTTCATCGTCAACACCACCCGCGCCTTCTGGCAGGTCATGCCCAAGGTCGCCGCGGATCCGCGCGGCGGCTACACCGTCGTCTGGGTCAACAGCGACGTCGGCGACCAGGGTCCCTGGCCCGATGGCGCCTTTGGCCAGCGGCTCGACCTCGGCGGCCGCAAGGTCGGCGGCGAGCTCCGACTCAACCAGACCGAGGCCGCGAACCGGCAGGCGGACGTGGCGATCGCGACGAACGGCGAGCGGCTGGTGGGCTGGTGGTCCTGGCTACCCGAGCTCATGGTCCGCCGCCTGGCGCGCTCCGGCGCTCCACTGACCCCCGAGCTCGGCGCCAGCGGCCACACGGAGTGGCACGGCACCACCTCGATCTGCGCCCTGCCGGGCGGCCGCTTCCTGGCGGCGTGGCAGGCGCCGTTCCCGGAGGAGGGCCTCTTCGCCCGCAGCATCGGGGCCGACGACACCCTCGGGCCGATCCACCGGATCGACCCTCCGGGCGATCCGCTCCGCGGCCAGCCCCACCTCGCCTGCGACCGCTTCGGCGGCGTCCTGGCCGTCTACGTGGCGGTCGACGGGACGGTCCGCGCCCGCCAGCTCGATCTCTCCGGGGCGCCGGCGGGCGAGGAGGTCGTCGCCGGCGGCTGGTCCAACGAGCTGGTGTCCCCGGCGCCCGTCGCAGCGCTGGGACCGGGCGGCCGCGCCCTGGTGGCCTGGCGCTCGGACGGCGCGACCGGAGTGGGCGTCGCCGGCCGGGTCCTGCAGCTCGGCCCCGCGGCCTGCGTGCCGTCGGACACCGACCTCTGCCTCCACGGCGGCCGCTTCCGGGTGCGCGCCCACTGGCGCAACCCGAACAACCGCGACGCCGGCCTCGCCCGCGCCCGGCCGCTCCTCGACGACACCGGCACGTTCTGGTTCTTCGCGCCCGACAACCTCGAGCTGGCGGTCAAGGTGCTCGACGGGCGGGCGGTCAACGGACGGTTCTGGGTCTTCGCGGGGTCGCTGACGACCGTCGAGTACTGGCTCGAAGTCTTCGACACCGCGACCGCGGCGGCCCGCACCTACTACAACCCGCCCGGCAGCCAGGCCGGGATCGCCGACGCGGGCGCCTTCGTCGAGGCGGCGGCCGCGGCCGCCGTCTCGACGCCGGCCCGAGAGCCGGCCGCGGCGTTCCCTGCGGGTCCTTGCGCCGGCCCGCCCGCGACCCTCTGCCTCGGCGGCGGCCGCTTCGCCGTGGAGGTCACCTGGGACACCGGCGCGGCGACCGGCGCCGGCACCGCCGTCCCCCTGACCGCCGACACCGGCGGCTTCTGGTTCTTCGGCGACCAGAACGTCGAGCTCCTCGTCAAGGTCCTCGACGGCCGCCCGGTGAACGGCCACTTCTGGGTCCTCTGGGGGGGCCTGACGACGGTGGACTACACCTTCAGGGTCACCGACCTCGCGACCGGCGAGCGGAAGGAGTACCACCACCCCGCGGGCTCCCTGCTCGGCGGCAGCGACAGCGCGGCGTTTTGAGACTCATCTTGGCGTTGGCTCTGCACCGCGCCCCCCGGCTCTAAGGATCCGGCTGCTTACAGAACCCGATTCCCCTTTTCCCGCCGCACTTCGTGGTCTCCGGGCAGAGCGGGTTGGGCAGGCAGCGCTCCTCTGCCTCCGGACCCGACAGGCTCGGTTGCGGTTCCGGAATCCCGCATCGGCCGTAGGCGCAGATCAGCGCGGCGTGACAGTCCTCGTCCCTTTCGCACCGTTCGGCAGCCAACTGAACACAAACCCCGGCGCCGGCGTTGCCGCGGAAGGGGAAGGCTCCGAGGCACCAAAAGTTCGCCGGGCAATCGTGCTGAACGGAGCAGGGGCCGTCGTACTGCTCGCACCTCCCGAGGGTCTGCGGACCGCCGCCGGTGCAGCGAAACCCCCGCGGGCATTCGTCGCTCCGGCGGCAGGAGTTCCGGGGTGGATCGATGCATTGGAGGTCGATGCAGCGCTGGCCTCGGGGACAGTCCCCGTCTCTCCCGCACTCCGCGCAAAGGCCGAAGGCGCACACTCCTCCGTTGAAGCAAGCGCGGTTCTCTTCGCAGGCGATTATCGTGCATTCGAAGATCGGAAGGCTCTCTGCAGAACAGGACAGCGAGCACTCGATGCGCTCGAGGTCCTCGACATCGTCGCAGCCGGCCAACCGTCCAATCGGGTTGCACTCCAGAAACACGGAGTTTCTGGTGTGACGGCAATCCTGGTTCGGGCAGTCTTCGTCCCCGCGTCGGGGATCGCATCGCTCCTGAGCCGACAGGCTCGCGGCCACCACGAAAAACGCGAAGAAGCTACAGAGCACCCTCCGGTCGCCAAGTCGCATCACGCCCTCCTTTCCTCGTCGTGGGGTGAGCTCTCAGTTCGTCTGGCCAGCCGTTCGCAGCGCTAGGATAATTCTCATGAACGACGTGCTGCCGTGCCTCGACCTGCTCGAAGCCACTCCCGCTATCCTGCGCGGGCTGATGTCCGAGATCTCCGAAGAGGACGCGCACTGGAAGCCGGCAGCCGACCGTTTCTCGATTGCCGAGGTGCTCTCGCACCTCTCGCATTCCGAGGCGCATTGCTACCGGTCCAGGCTCGACCGGTTCCTCGCCGAGGAGCGCCCGGAGTTCGAGCCAGACGATGCGCAGATGCATCTCGACGTGTACCGGAATGCCGACCCCGAGGAGGACTTCGGGCACTTCGAGGACCAGCGTGAAATCAACATAGAGCTGCTGCGGGGCTTGCCCGCCGAAACCGGTGTCCGCAAGGCGCTGCATCGGTCCGCCGGTGAGATCACGTTGTCCCAGATGCTCCACGAGTGGGCGCTCCACGATATCGGGCACGTCCGGCAGATCGCGGAGCTGGTGCGTGCCCGGAAGTATCTCGCGGGCGCCGGCCCATTGGGCGAAGAGTACCAGTTGAAGCCATGAATTGAGCAGCGCGCAGGAACAGCCTGCAACTACATCCTCCCGAGTCGCCTACTTTGCCAGAAAGGGCTTGTAGACCTGAACGGGCGAATCCTTGAGCTGCTCAAGCAGTTCCGGGCTAGGCGTTCCGCATACTTCTCCAGACGCAGAGCATGTCTGACGAATCGCGGCCATTGTGTCCCCCAGGTTCTTGAGGTGATCCAAGAGGGCCTGCGAGTCGCGGTACCGCTCGAAGACGAGACACTCGGTGTTGTCGCTGTTGAGGTACTGCTCGTACTGCAGAGTCCCGGTGTCTTTGGTGCGCACCAACTCCGCGCATTTCGCCGCGAGACGCTTGAACTCGTCAAGCTTGCCATCATGGATTTTCAGCCTGGCGACACTTTGAAGCTCGCTCATTGCTCTTACCCCCTGCTGAAGGAGCACTGCTCCATCACGAGTCGCCATTCGCCGGCCTGTTTCTCCCAGACCATGACACACCGTTGGTCATCCGTGAAGGAAGTGCCCTCGAACGAGCCGGCACCCTGATAGCGGTGCCGCACCACAGCCGCGTCATGGCCCACGGCGCGGACGACGACTTTGGTGCGCGTGCCGCGATCCAGCCGATAGCTCGGAGAACGGATGATCGCCAGGATGGCCTGGCGATCGAGGATCGAGCCGTTCGGGGCAACGTAGATGTAGTCCTCGGCCGCCAGCCGTTCCACGGTCGCGGCATCCTTGTCCAGCCACGCCTGAAACCAGCGCTCACTCAGGTCATGCAACTCCGACAACATCCGCCGGTCCTCCTGCCCTCGTCACGGCTTCAACTGATACTCCTCGCCCAATGGGCCGGCCCCCGCGAGATACTTCCGGGCGCGCACCAGCTCCGCGATCTGCCGGATGTGCCCGATATCGTGAAGCGCCCCCTCATGCAGCATCTGGGAGAGCGTGATCTCGCCGGCCGACCGATGCAACGCCTTGCGGTCGCCGGTTTCCGCGGGCAAGCCCCGCAGCAGCTCGACGTTGGTTTTACGCCGGTCCTCGAAGCGCCCGAAGTCCTCCTCGGGGTCGGCGTTCCGGTACAGGTCGAGATGCATCTGCGCGTCATCCGGCTCGAACTCCGGACGCTCTTCGGCGAGGAACCGGTCGAGCCTGGCGCGGTAGCAGTGCGCCTCGGAATGCGAGAGATGCGAAAGCACCTCGGCAATCGAAAAACGGTCGGCGGCCGGCTTCCATCGCGCATCCTCTTCGGAGATCTCGGACATCAGGCCGCGGAGGATGGCGGGAGTCGCTTCGAGCAGGTCGAGGCACGGCAGCACGTCGTTCATGAGAGCGATCCTACAGAGTGCTGCCTTCTCGGCTCATACCGCATCGCCACCGCCCCCGAGCCGAGCTCCAGCCGGCTCACGAAGCTTCAAGTCGACATGCTTCGAGAGCCCCGCGAACAACGTCGGCCCATGGCCCGCCAGCCTGGGATGCACGACGAACTCGTACTCATCGATCAATCCTAGCTCCGCCAACGCCTGCGGGAGCTTCACGCCTCCCACGAACAGTCCCTTGCCCGACTCGCGCTTGAGCCGCTGAACGGCCTTCCCCAGATCCCCGCGCACGAGCTCCGCGTTCCAATCGACCCGGTCCAGGGTGCTCGACACGACGTACTTCTTCGCCGCGTCGATCGTCCGGGCGAAGGGTTCCATCCAGGGTTCCATCCAATCAGGCCTTGCTCTCGTCCGCGCCGCCGGCCGCCACGCCGCTTCCATCATTTCGTAGGTCACCCGGCCAAACAGGAGGGCGTCGGCCTGGTCAAGGTTCTTGGCCGCGTGACGATGCAACTCTTCGTCCGCGACCATTACGCGATGATCGTAGCACCCGTCCAATGTGACGTTGATGGAGTACCGAAGGGGTCGCATCACGTGAGAGTACTGCCGACGAGGTAGCGCATCCTACCCATAGCGCCGCCTTACCTCCGCGACTGAACCGATGACAGAGCCATCAACTACCAGGCACGCCTTAGCCGAGCTGCTCGGCAAGCGCGACAATGATGCCCTCAGGGCCACGGATGTAGCAGAGCCGATACATGTCCTCGTATTGCACCACTTCGCCGACCAGTTCGGCGCCCTGGGCGAGCAGGCGCGCGACGATGTCGTCGATGTCATCGACGGCGAACGACGGATCGAGCTGGACAAGTTCCACACGCCGGAAGCGATCAGAACTGGGCCCGAGAGAACGCTCCGGTGAACGCTCTCACCCTCCAGCTCCATACCAAGCTCGAAAAAGAACAACTTCGCAGCCTCAAGGTCGTCGACCACGATGAGGACGTTGTCCATCCGTTTAAGCGTCATATCCTTCCTTCCTTCCCTCGCTTCACTGCTGATGCCCCGTACTTGCCGCACGTGGCGTATAACGCTCAGCCGCTCACCGACGCGCGCAGTGCGCTCGGTGCAGTGGCAGGGTTGGCCGCTCAGCTTGAACCTTCGCCGCCCCCACCACCGCTATTGGCAGCCCGCTGTAACGCACCGGCTCGCCGGCACGCTTGCAAAGTGTCCTCAGTGTAATGGAATGCTGGCTCCTGGTCCTTCCGTCAAGCACACGGTCGTCGGTAGTATGTAGAAAACCCACTGATCAAGATCAAGCGGGTTCACTGTTGTCTTGTCGAGGTGCTCGAGCAGCGCGAGGACATACACGTCAGCCTGCCGCACCCGCTGGTCACTCAGCCGGTTCGTGCTGGGGTCCCATGCTCGCGTCTTGGGCACGACGAAGGAGATCTGCGATGGCCGAGCTTGGTACCATCGTTGAAGGTAAGCAGCCGACTTAACCTCAATCCTTACGCCATCTAGCGTCTCGAGGTCATAGGCAGCCCACTCGTGGCGGGTGCCGCTGGCCGCGATGCCCAATGCGCGCGCCACGATGAACTCGGCCACCACACCGCGGGTTGCATTGCTAAGCAGGTCGGAACAGCTCCATTGCCAGAAGCTGACGAGATCGAAGTCAAGCTTTCGCCCGCCGGCACAGAACCTCTCGGTTCCACAGCGCCTCTCGACCTCGATCATTCCAAGTGCAGGACTACTCATGCTTGATCCTCTGTCGGCCAACGTTGTGCCGGTGAGCAGTCCGGTACCCGACGGCGCCACAAAGTGAGCGTCCGCTGCAAGCGGTGTTGGGCAACCGACTGTTGTGCAGTTCTCACTTCCTTGTCACTGTGATGCGATCATGGATCAGCGCTCCTGCTGGCAATGCTTCCAGTCCTGAAAAATCAGTGCGGTCTCTCGCATCGGTGAGATAGGCACTAAATGCACTCTGTGCTTCCGTAGTGGCTACAGCCGCGAGGATATCAAAACGTTTGCCAACATCAGCTGGTTGACCGAGGTACACCAGAGAAGACCACCTACCACTCGCCTCAATATCAGCAGGCCGATTTTGTGGATAATACCGCCCTACCTCTTGCACAAAGATAGTCACCCAGACCACTTGCCCACTTGGTAATCCCTCAACTGTCCCCCGCACAGTTTCACTCTGTTCTACTCGGGCCAAGTTAACCGGGTAGGTTATCGCTACCTTCGTGGTTGGGGCAGGAGATATCAACCGCCATCCCAAGATGCCGCTGTTAACTACAGCGACTATGATGCACATCCACATCCCCAAATGCCACTTGGTCAGCGACGCCTCTTCCGCCCGGGATGGTGCACTTTCGGCCTTCTTACCGGCTCTGGCAATAACAATAGCCCCTATGGTTGAAATCAACGTAACAAGGACCTGTGTTAGATCTATCGCCGAAAATTCCATAGCGGTTCCTCCGATAATCAGCCGCCAACGGTGTATGAGTTCAGCGGCCGAACCCGGGCGAGCCCCCGGGTGAGGCCCGCTGCCAACGAGGGGTTAGGGGCCAGCCCCGGTAGTGGGGCGTCATTCGTCAGGCACTCGAGAAGGCGCGACGCGCGGCGCCTGGTTCTTGACCGCGGTGAAAACAGGGCCTCTACACCACCGCCAGCTTGGCCGAATGCCGGAGTAACCGTGCCGAACCAGACCGACGTTCCTGCCGGAGCCCGCAGCGTGTAGTGGTGGGAGGCAGGCAGGCTGTTCGGCAAAGCAAGGCGACCAACCGCTGCGAAGCCCGTAGGCAGGAATGGAAGCTCAGCGTCGGGAGAGGCATAGGTGCCCGCAAGAAAGTCTTTCGTAACCGGATGCACGCGCCTGTCTGGATTCAAGGCCGAGAACCGGTGGAAGAGCCTCGGGGCCGACAGGACCGCGGTCTTGACAAGGCTACTCGGGCGCGCAGCGAGCGCAGCGGTGGCGGTGGGCTGAGCAAGTGGCCCAAGTCGGACGGAGAGAAGTTTGAACGTACTCGGATGGGGTGCTGTAACAAGCGTGATTGTTGTTTGACGTAGCGCGTCGACGATGAGCTGCTCATTGCGAGCCAGGGCAGCAGGATCCTGAGTTGGAGTGAGATTGAGGACGGCGAGGTCCAGCGCACGCTCGCAGTTGAAGACGAGCAGCGGCTTGATCTCGCCGAGGACCTTTGCCTGAACAAGCTGCAATCCCATGCCAGTTTCGGGCAAGGCGCAAAGCTGTGAAACGGCGTCATCCGGAAGATGGTAGTAGCTCACGCTCGATTCCCTGAACCGCCTTGTATATCCCGCCTTGCGTTTATCTGGCTGCAAAGCCGGGCGTGCCGCAGCGGCTCTGGAGGAGCTTAGGATCAGGACAGCTTTCCGGGGAAGGCCGCTGGTAGGCCTGAGGTCACCGAGCCTGTGCGTTAGATCGCCCCCCCCGCCCTCTTCGTCCAAGCCGTGGAGCCTCTGAGGCCCGGGAGCCTGCATCCACAAGCTGGGTTGGCGAAGGCGCAGGGTCGGGGGACCGGAAAGCCAGAATACCGGCGGCGCGAGCCGTCCGGTGCAGTGATCTGGTTGGGCGTACATACGACTAAAAGCACGAATGTCTCATATCGCTTCCTCTTTCCTCGTCAACGTGCCGAACTACTTCCTGCTGCGCTGGAATACCTCCGCATGGCACTTCTTCATCAGAGGATAGTACTCGTCCATGAACTCCGTTGCACTGAGTTCATTCTTCAATGCTTCGCCAGCGGCCACAGACGCGAATACGTTCTCTCGTTGAAGGCTGCCGCCGCCCATTGTTGCGCTGAATGAGAGTGCGTTGAGAAGATAGGCATCGCCCATGAGCTGATTCGTGTCCTCGACGACCTTCCATTGTCCCTTGACTCTTCGCAACGTGAGCGTCCCCTTCCAATTGGTGTCTGGAGGCACCGCGGAAAGGAACTCAGCGTACTGGTCGGGCTCTGCCTCACGAAAAATCAACAATAGGCAACCCTTGGAGGGCCCGCGGATCGTGTACTCCACTTCCGCGTCCTGAGCAACACCTTCATTCGGCCTGACCGCCACGATTGCGCTCTCCCCTAATCGAACCGGCAACCGACTCAGTGACAACTCGAGAACTCTACTGGACACAAAAAATGGCTCCGGGTTACATACATGCCACATGGAAGCGTAGTCTCGGCGGGACCACGAATCCACATAACGAACGGCCACAGAGCGCAGATCATCCGCAGCAAGATTGGGAGACAGCCGCGGAAGCGCTGGAGTTGTGGCGGGGAGTCTACTGGTGGGTGCGGTAGTCGGCACGGCGACGGGGGCAGACGCGTGCTCGTCCTCCAACTGTGGTGCCACTGGCGAGCAGCCAAGGAAGATGAGCACGGCCAGCACTGCGAAAAGTTTTATAACAACGGGATGGGGCATTGCTTCTCCTTGAAGACGTTGAATGAACCACAGTGGGACCGCCTGCCGCCCAACGCGTATGAGTTCAGCGGCAGCACCCGGGCGAACGACCGGGTGTTGTCCGCTGCAACGAGGGGTTAGCCGACACGCCACCAGCGCCCGCAGGCCATCTACGTGAACTTGCGCAGGTCACGACCAAGGCGGCGTAGATGCTGCTGAAGTTCCCGCAGAGACAGAACACAAGCGAGCTTGACGTCATCGGGCCAGATCTCGATTGCCCAAAAGTGCGCTTCTGGATGAGCAGCCTTTAGCTTGGGGCCCGAGCCTTTGGGCAACGCGACTGTCGCGACGTGGGGCATGTAGTCCTCCCAGTGCTCGTACACGTTGCGGAGGTTCTTGAGCAGGTCGGCGAGTTCCGGCGGCAGAGATAGCCCGGGGAGATCATTCGCGAATAGTGCTGTTGCTTTCTGGAGATTTGCCGCAGCCGCTAGAAGCATGTGCTCGTCGATGCGAACACGTTGGGAGACGAGTCGCTGGGTAGGACCCGAGGTAGAGGCGAGGCGAAACTCGCGCCTGAGACTGCGGCGGAAGCGAAACAGGTGGGTTAGGGTTGCGTTGAGCCACAGCCAGAGGTGCTCGAGCGCTACCTCGCGCCGGGGGCGCGGAGAGTCATCGATGATTTGGCGGAGCAGCGGAGGCTCAAGCTTGACTGTGAATTGGACACGTTGGACAGGGGGCTTCGGCTTCTTCTTGCGATGGCCGTGGGTCATTGCCGGTTTTCGTGTCGGCTAACCGCTGCCTCTACATTTTGGCCGAATCTTCGCCTGGGAACGAACTGCGGCGAGGAACATGGGCCTATGCTCAGGTCGCCATGAGTCTCTTGACCGTGAACGCAATGCTCCCAAACAGTTAAAGAAACTCTACCACGTGGCGCCGTCTAAGCCGCCAGTGGAGGGGCTACTAAGGCTTCGCCCGGCCTCCTACAGAGGCGGGAGAGGGGCGGGTGCTAGCGGTCTCCGGAGGTCACTTGGAAGCGGTAAGACGTGTTGAAAGTGAAAGTTGGCGACGCCTAGCACTGGCGGATGGCGAGCGAGGTTTCCATCGAGGCGATCATGAGGGGGGGAGCTTGGCCGCATAGGCGGCGGAAGAGTGCCGCCTATGCGCTGCCGCTTCGTCGTGCGGACTCGCTTGGCCTGGCACTGCACGGCCGCCTGTACCGCGAGCGGGCTCTACAGCAGTCCGCAGGGCTGCGCACGCCATGGCCGCCGCGGTTGAGCACATGGGTGTAGATCATCGTGGTCTTGAGATCGCGGTGACCGAGGAGTTCCTGGACGGTGCGATGTCGTAGCCGCTGCCGAGGAGATGGGTGGCGAAGCTGTGCCGTAGGCAGTGGATGGTCACGGGCTTGGTGATCCCGGTCCACCGCGCGGCTTCCTTGAATGCTTTCTGCACGGTGCGCTCGTGCAGATGGTGCCGGCCCTGGCGGCTCGTGGCGGGGTCGCGCCACCGGCTGGAGGCCGGGAAGGCGTACTGCCAGCCGCACGCGCGCAGGAGCTCCGGGACTCGGCCGTCGCCGCCGAGCTGGACCGGGCGGCGCGGCGGACGGGGAGGGCGAGGATCCCGGACCTGCGGATGTCGGGTGGTGGCTGCGGGCGGCGGATTCGATCTCGGGCACGGCTTTTTCCGTCATACAAGACAGAGAGCCGAATCGTGCCCGAGATCAGTCGTTTCTTCGGCATCGGGGTGGGCGTCACCACCTGCCGCACTTCCACGCCCGTTACCAGGAAGACGAGGCGGTGTACGCCATCGAAGACCTCCGCAACTGGACGCTTCTCCTGAGGGGCGCCACGCCCACCAAGATCCCGCCGCTCCAGTAAGATTTCCCTCATGACTCACGGCCTCTACCGAGTAACCGGCTTCACGAAGGTGGCGCCATACACACTCATGGTCTGCTTCGACGACGGCACGGCGCAGACGATCGACTTCTGGCCGGTGCTCGCCGGCGAGCTCTTCGCGCCGCTGCGCGATCCTGCGGTCTTCGACGCGGTCCGCCTGGACCCCGATGCGCAGAACCTCGTCTGGCCGAACGGTGCGGACTTCGACCCGGCCACACTGCATGACTGGCCTACCGACGGCCCCGAGCTCGCCGCCCGGGCGCGCGGGTGGCAGGACCCAGTACCGGCGCGGGGTTGAGGCCTCGCCTTTCCAACCGCCGTCGTGGCGCCGGCTGCTGGCGACGATTGCTACTCGACGCGCGGCGCGTGCCTTCGGACGTGTGGCTGAGCAGGTGCTTGATGCGGATGCGGTCGTCCTGGATCTCGGGCACGTAGCGCGACACCGGCGCGTCGAGGTCGAGCTTGCCCTGCTCGGCGAGCCGCAGGACGAGGATCGCCGTGAACGTCTTGGTGACCGTCGCCGTCCTCGAGGATCACAGCGGAGAGGCCGGGTATCTTCAGACGCTCCCGATCGGCTTCGAGATGTTGGCGGAAGCGATCGACACGGAGGTCGTTCGGTTCGGCAGGGGCCGAGGCACATCCGGACAAGCACAGAGCGATCGCGACGGTGCAAGCCACGGTGCGCATTGACTCTCCTCCGTTTGATAGGAGGCCCAACGGTTTGACGCTCACCGGCGCCGACCGTTAGCCGGGCGGCGGCTCCGCCTCTGCCGGCGTTTCGGCCCGCTTCCGCTTGTTCGGGCCGCGGACGCCGTGGGGCTCGAGGCCGAAGCCGTGGAGGTGGGGGTTGCGCTTGCCGTAGCGGCCCCGGAGGAGGAAGGCGATGCGGCCGTGCAGCTCGGCGATCTGCCCCTCCAGCTCCAGCCGCCGCCGGTTCGCCTCGCGCAACCCCGCCTCGTGCTTGTCGGCCTGGTGGATCTGGTCTTCGATCTCTTCGAGGTACCGCCCCAGCTCGGCGTGCTCCTTCGCGAGCGTCGCCGCGTCCTCCGGATGCGCCTTGAGCCCGTCGAAGAGCCTCCGCCACGTCCCCAGCCGCTCGCCGATCGATTTCATTCGGGTCCTCCTCTCCCCGGAGGCGTCCGGATTGCTCGCCGGACGCTCAGGATAGTTATCCGGAGCGTCGGGAAAACTGGCCAGATCATCGGGAAAGTCAACCGAGTCATCTGGACAATTGACCTGAGACTCCAGATAACTATACTGGATCTCGGGATGGATTACCCAATTCTCCGGATAGTAATCCGGAATATCCAAAAGATAATCGGGAGCTCCGGGAAAGCTTTCTCGAGCGTCGGGACCATCATCCGGAGCGTCGGGAAGACGATCCCGAGCGTCGGGACGCGGCGATCCGGCGGCCCAGCTTGTAGCGATGCCTCAGGGCAAGAGTATTCTCGCCATCCCCGGGGAATATGGAGACCGTGAGAAGACTCCGCTGCGGCAGATCCGCCCGGCGGCCGGGCGCATCCGGATGACCCAGCCCCGGGTCTCCGTCCTGATCCCGACCACCAGCCAAGCCGCCCGGCTTAGCGCCTGCCTCACCGCGCTGGCCGCCGACCGCTCGGCAGTTCCTCGCGAAATCGTCCTCGTCCTCAACGCCGCGAGCCCGGAGGTCCGAGAGGTGGCGGGCGCGGCTCAGAGCGCGCGGATCGTGGAGAGCGAGGTCAACCTCGGCGTCCCCGGCGGCTACAACCGCGCCCGGGCCGCGGCGCGCGGCGAGCTGCTGGCGCTGCTGCACGACGACACCGAAGTCGCGCCAGGGTGGCTCGACCGGCTGGCCGGGACACTGGACGCACGGCCGGAGGCGGGGATCGTCGGCGGGCTCGTGCTCGACGCCGACGGGCGGCTGCAGAACGCCGGCTCGATCCTCTGGAGAGACGGCTGGGCGCGGTGGCAGTGGTGGGGAGAGACGCCGCCCGCGCCGGAGTCGTTCGCGGAGATCGACGTGGTGCACACCGTCGGCAGCTCGTTTTCGCTCCTGCGCGCCGAGGTCTTCGACCGCGCCGGCGGTCTCGACGAGTCGCTCCATCCCGGCTACTTCGTCGACGTGACACTCGGCATGTGCGTACGCGCCCAGGGGCGGGTCGTGCTGCTCGACCCCGGCGCGCGCGCCGTGCACCACCGCGGCTCCTCGAGCAGCACCGCGTACCGCATGTTCGTCAGTCACCGCAACCACGCGCGCTTCTGCGCCCGCTGGGCGGCGCAGCTCACCGCCGAGCACGAGCCGTTCGTCTACACGCCGGAGGCTTACGCCGCGGCGCACGAGCGGGCGCGCGCGGGCGCGGCGCGGCTCGCCGCCGCGCGGCGCTGGGAGAGCGCGCCGCCTCCACCCCCCTTCATGCTCGATGCCGCGGCCCAGGAGCGGCGGCTCCTGGCCGCCGAGGCGGCGGTGCGGCGGGAGTGGGCCGAGGAGCTCGAGCGGCGGCTCGCGGCGACCGAGTCCGGGGCCGCCCCGACCGCCTGAGCGGCTCACCAGCCGCCGCGGGCCTGCTCGAAGCGGTAGGGGATCTGGTCGGTGTCGAGGGGGAGGCGGACCTTGTCGGGCGCGGCGTGATCGTACTGAATGGTCGGGAAGTTGACGACCACGCAGTCCGTCGCGCCGATGTTGTGGTCGGCGTGCCAGACGCCGGACGGGATGTTCATCAGCCGCCGGCGGTAGTGCGAGAGGACGACCTTGGCGACGATGCCGCGAGTCGGCGAGTCCTCGCGCCCGTCGTAGAGCACGACCTCCATCTCGCCGGAGAGCAGGAAGTAGCGGTCCTCGTGTCGCCGGTGCATGCCCCAGCCCTTGACCCAGCCCGGGCGGACGGTGAAGGTATAGACGAAGACGAGCGGCTCGGAGTGCCACCGCCAGCGCGGGTCGAACATCTCGCACACCGAGCCCCGATCGTCGACGTGGGTGACGACGTCGTGGAAGCGGACGCCGGCGGGGAGCGGATCGACGCGCTCGCCAGCGGGGGTCACGGTCTGGCGATCGGGGACGGGCTCGGCGAAGGTCGGGGTCTCCCTGCGTAGCGGCATCGAAATCCTCCAGGCGAGCCCTCCAGGCTCGCGCGGGATTGTAGCCGCTGGAGTGTCAGCGGGACCGCCGCCGCCGGGGCCGGGTCGGCGGCGCGGTCTCGGGCCGTGCCTTCGCCCGCTCTTCGCGTAGCGCGCGGCGGACGTCCATCGCATCGATCAGCCGCTGCAGGTCGCGGCAGGCGGCCGAAGCCCTCTCCTGGGCGGCGGCGACCTCCGGGTCGTCCCAGCCGCCGAGCGCCGGCGGCGCGGCTGCGGCGGCCTCGCCGACCCGGAAGGGGAGCCGCCCCTGCTCCCCGACCGGATACCGCGAGAGCTCCTCGGCGGCCTGCTCGAAGAGGACGAGCAAGGTGAAGTACTGTTCGGTGCCGATCCCGAGGACCGGCAGCAGGGACTCGATCGTGGCGAGGTTGAGCTTGCTTTTGCCTCTCTCGAGGCGGTTGACCCGCGCCTTCTGGACCCCCCATTCGGCGGCGAGCCGGTTCTGCGACCACCCCCGCCGCTCGCGGGCGAGGGCGATGGCGCGCCCACCGCTCCGGGTCATGCTCACCGGGACATCGTAATGGCGTGAGGGGCTACAAAGCAAGGCTAAGGTATTGAGAGGGAACAACTTATGACAACCATCGCGTTGCCTAGAACGACTCTGGAGCGCACTCCCCAGCTGCCGCGGCGCCGCCGCCGTTGCGCGGCTGCTTACCTTGGTGTCGTTTTCTGCAATCTCGTCTTGGCCGGCGCATCGGCGCCGCTCGCCGCCCTCGATGCCGTCTACCTGGTGCGCCACGCCGAGAAGGCGGAGGGGTGGCCCGAGGGGGACAAGGCGCTCGACGCCCTCTGGCCGCTGTCGCCGGCCGGGATCGAGCGGGCGCGGGCGCTCGCGCCGCGCCTGGCGGAGGCCGGGATCGCCGCCGTCTACACCAGCCGCACGGTGCGCGCCTTCGCCACCGCGCTGCCGCTCGCCGAGGCGGCCGGCGTGCCGCTCGTGGTGGAGCCCTCCTCGACCCTGAAGGCGGAGATGGACGCCTTCCTCGCCCGCCTGCGCGAGCGCCACGCGCAGGACCGCGCGGTCCTCGTCGTCGGCCACTCGAACACCGTGCCCGAGCTCCTCGCCCGCCTCGGCGCCGCGCCCGACTGCTACGCGCGCCTCGGCATCCGCAGCGGCGAGAAGGGCCTCGAGATCGAGGGCTTCGACGGCCTCTGGCGCGCCGACCTGCGCACCCTCGGCTGCGCCGGCCTCACCCGCGAAGCGCCGCCGCCGGCGCCGGCGGCTCCGCCCTAGCCCGGCATCTCCCCGACGACCACCCGCAGCGCCCGCGGCATGACCTCGAAGGTGGCCGGTCCGTCGCCCAGGAGCTCGCCGTCGACGTTGAAGGACATCGCCGGGTCGGAGCGGATCTCGAGGCGGCCGGAACGGCGGAAGAGGATGAGGTCGTTGCCCAGGTGGCGGCCGAGGAGGACGAGCGGGACGAGCACCGCGAGCTGCGGCACCGAGGCCTCGGGGACGATCATCAGGTCGAGCAGGCCGTCGTCGAGGCGCGCCTCGGGGGCCACCGGGATGCCGGAGGCGACGTAGCGGGCGTTGGCCACGATCACGCTGTAGGCGGAGACCTCGAGGGTCTCGTCGCCGTCGAGCCGGATCGTCGTGCGGTAGCCCGCGAGCTCGGGCAGCGCCTCGACCGCGGAGCGCAGGTAGGAGAGCGGCCCCCAGGCGCTCTTGACCGCGCTGTCCATCTTCTCGTTGACCAGGCCGCTGAAGCCGCCGGCCGAGACGTTGACGAACCAGCGCGCCGCCCCCACCGTGGCGCGGCCGACGTCGAGCGCCGCGTCCCGCCCTTCCGCCAGCACCGCGAGCGCGCCGGCGAGATCGGCGGGCACCCCGATCGAGCGCGCGAAGTCGTTGCCGGTGCCGAGCGGCAGCAGGCCCAGGCGCGCACCCCCGAAATCCGCGGCGAGGCCGTTGACGACCTCGTTGAGCGTGCCGTCGCCGCCCGCCGCGACGACCAGCTCGCAGCCGCGCTCGACCGCCTCGCGCGCCAGCCGCTCGGCGTGCCCCGCCTCTTCGGTGAGACAGACCTCGGCCTCCGGCAGGGTGGCGACCGCCTCGCGCAGCGCGCCGAGGTCGTCCGCGCTCCCCGCGTTCGGATTGACGACGACCCGCGTCCTCACGGCCGCTTCGGCCGCGGCAGCGCCGGCCGCGGCGCCGGCGCCGGCCGCGCCGGCCGGTCGCCGAGGTCGAGCCAGCGCGCCGCGAACCAGGCCAGGGTCAGGGTGGGGATCGGGCCGGTGAAGGGGATCAGCGCCTCGAAGGTGGCGACGTCGCGCAGGGCGTGGAGGCGGAAGCGGCGCAGCACCACCCAGACGATCGGGGTGGCGAAGACGTCGAGCGCGAGATCGAGGAGGTCGAGGGCCACGACGAGGGCGAGCGGCACCAGGCGCAGGGTGGCGAAGAAGCCGGCTCCTTCGGGCACGTCCAAACGCTGGAGGCGGCGGTACACGTAGACCAGCAGGACGAAGGCGACGCAGAGGGCGAGGACCGCCACTCCCGCCATCACCGCCACCACGGTCTTGAGGTCGGGCTGCATTCGGCGCTCCCTTGCCGGCCGCCTGCCGCCTATGCAATCCCGCCGCCCGGCCCTGATCCTGCAGGAGCGCCACCGACGATGAGATCCCGCTCCGTTCGCGCCCGGTGCTGGGCGCCGCGCGCCGCGCTCGCCGCCGCGCT
>DASUNQ010000300.1:0-5590 GCA_036277075.1 Thermoanaerobaculia bacterium | reverse complement strand
CGCCGCCGGACCCGCCGCCGGCTCGCCGGCGCCGGGGCGCACTCGCTCGACCGCCGCGAGCACCGGGTCGCGGCCGGCGGCGAGATCGGCGTAGGCCGTCGCCACCGGCAGGTCGGGAGCGAGAGAGCGGCGCCGATCCTCCGGCAGGCTCCCCAGCCAGGCGCGGCTGGAGATCAGCACCAGCAGGCCGGAGCGCGGCAGCAGCAGCGGCTCGGCGTCGCCGTACTGGTTGGGGCTGTTGCCGGTCTCTTCGCCGGCGAAGACGGCCGAGGTCCGGCGCTCCAGCGCCGAGGCCAGGTTCATGCACGCCGAGAAGGTGCCCCGACCGACGAGCGCGAAGAGCCTGCCCGGGCGATCGACCCGCGGCAGCGCGGCGACCCGCACCAGCGGCTCCGCCAACTGGTTGTTCCCGCCCTCGCAGCGCCGCAGGTCGAAGACCAGCCGGTTGAACGGCCCGCGCTCGACCGCGGCGCGCAGGCGCTCGGCGAAGGCGGCGACGCTCTCTTCCTGGTTGCGCAGCGCGTTGACCTGCACGTAGAGGGTGCCGGAGCCGCCGCGCCGCTCGAACCAGTAGGCCTCTCGGTGACCGGCGGCGGCGGCCGGGGCGTCGCGACGTACCGGCCGCAGGAACTCCAGCGCGTAGAGCAGGAAGGGGACGGGCCGCACGTGCAGGGTGGTGCGCGCTCCGCCGGGGCACTCGAGGACCAGGTCGGCCGCTGCGGCGCCGGGCAGGTGTCCCCGGGCGGCGAGCAGGTGCGGCAGCCGGAGGAGGCCCGGCAGGCGGTACCGGCGCCAAGCGTCGTTTTCGGACGCCACCAGGGGCGCGAAGTCGCGCAGCACCGCCGCGACGTCGCTCCGCCCGATGCGCAGCACGCGGCAGCCGGCAGCGCGGCGGGCGCCGGCGCCCCCGCGGAGGACGTGGAGGCCATTCGGGAAGAGGGCCCAGTCGAGCGGGAGGACGGCGGTCGGCAGCGCCGGGTGGGGGATCGCCACCTGCGTGTGCGCGTCGCCGAAGAGCGCCACGAGCTCGGCCAGACGCGCCGCGATCTGGAGCGACGACAGCCGCTGAATGTCGGCCTCCAGGCGCTCGAACGCGGCGTCCCAGCCCGCCGGGAGCCCGGCGCGCGCGAAGCGCGGATGCCGTTGCCGGAGTGCCGCGTCGAGGACGGCCAGGTCCTCGCGCCAAGCCGCGGCGCCGAGCGGTCCGGACGGTGCGCGGAACGGCAGGTGACCGGGGAGGACCGCGACGGCGACGCGCTGGGCGAGGCGGAGGGAGGGCGCGTAGAGCTCGGCCCCGACGACGGCGGCGAAGAGGCCGAAGAGCAATCCGAGGACGAGGAGAGGCAGGGCGGCAAGGGCCGGCAGCCAGCGCCGCCGGCGCAAGAGGCGGGCCGCGCCGCGGAGCCCGAGCGCCGCGAGCCCCAACAGCAGGACGCAGAGACCGGCCCCGAAGGCCGGCGAGACGAAGTCCGGCGCGAGCAGCATCGCGGCGGCGCCGGCGGCGACCGCCGCGAGCAGGAAGGTCGTCGCCGCGGCGAGGCGGGGCGAGGAGGGCACGCCTTCGAGTACGCTTCCCGTCGGTGCGAGTTTCGGGGCGCCTCGCGGGCGAAGAGCAAGCTATAGTTGTCCGGCATGAAGGTCCTGACCGACGAGAAGACCGGCACCGGCGCGGGGACCGTCGCGAGCCGCGCCACCCTCACGCTCGACGGCGCGGAGCTGGACCTGCCGGTCGCGGTCGGCACCGAGGGGGAGGTCGCGGTCGACGTGACGCAGCTCCGGTCGAAGACCGGCGCCATCACCCTCGATCCCGGCTACGGCAACACCGGCTCCTGCGAGAGCGCCATCACCTTCATCGACGGCGAGCGCGGCATCCTGCGCTATCGCGGCTACCCCATCGAGCAGATGGCCGGCCGCGCCGAGTTCGTGGAGGTGGCCTACCTGCTGATCCACGGCGAGCTGCCGAGCCGGCAGGAGCTCGACGCGTTCAAGCGGCGGCTGACCTACCACAGCATGCTGCACGAGGACATGAAGAAGTTCTTCGAGGGCTTCCCCGCCGGAGCGCACCCGATGGCGATGCTCTCGGCGATGGTGGCCTCGCTCTCGGCCTACTACCCGGAGAGCGACCGCGACCTGGAGATGAACATCATCCGGCTCCTCGCCAAGGTGCCGACGATCGCCGCCTACTCCTACAAGAAGAACGTCGGCCAGCCCTTCGTCTACCCGCAGAACCGCTTCTCGTACTGCGCCAACTTCCTGCACATGCTGTTCTCGGTGCCGGCTGAGGACTACCCGGTGCCGCAGGTGCTGGAGCGGGCCCTGAACCTCCTGCTCCTCCTCCACGCCGACCACGAGCAGAACTGCAGCACCTCGACGGTGCGCATGGTGGGGAGCAGCCAGGTCAACCTCTTCGCCTCGGTCGCCGCGGGGATCTGCGCCCTCTGGGGGCCGCTCCACGGCGGCGCCAACCAGGCCGTCATCGAGATGCTCGAGCGCATCCGCCAGGACGGCAGCGACTACCAGAAGTACGTCGAGCTGGCCAAGCAGAAGGACTCGGGCTTCCGCCTCATGGGCTTCGGCCACCGCGTCTACAAGAACTTCGACCCGCGCGCCAAGATCCTCAAGGAGACGGCGGACGAGGTGCTCGCCGAGCTGGGGGTCGACGACCCGCTGCTGGCGATCGCCAAGGCGCTCGAGGACGTGGCCCTCTCCGACCCGTTCTTCGTCGAGCGCAAGCTCTACCCGAACGTCGACTTCTACAGCGGCATCATCTACCGCGCCATGGGGATCCCGACGAACCTGTTCACGGTGATGTTCGCCCTCGGGCGTCTCCCCGGTTGGATCTCCCACTGGCTCGAGATGCGCGCCGATCCGAAGACCCGCATCAACCGCCCGCGTCAGATCTACACCGGCCCCACCGAGCGGCGGTACCTGCCGCTCGCCGAACGGTAGACCTACTCGCTTCGACGCAGCTTGTGGAGCCGCGCGTGGGCGCGCGCCCGGAAGCGCTCCACGCGCTCCCAGGCCCGCGGCCACCGCGAGAGAGTGCGGCGGAGGGCGCGGTAGACGAGCTCGTTGTCGAGCGAGAGCAGGGCGGCGCCGAGGAGGATCGTGACGATCCCCTGGAGGCCGGGGAGCACGAGGCCGGCCACGCCGATCAGGATGAGCACCCAGCCGGTGACGAAGATCGCCACTCGCCAGCCGAGCGGCAGCGGGGGGAGACTCTCGGCGACGACGCGGATCGTGAGCCGCTCTTCGATTGACGGGATTTCGGGAGTGGCTCGAGTCTGCGGAGTCTCCATGCTTCAGGCAAGCTAACACACCGCGTGCCAGCGTCTTGCGCCGCGCATTGTTGACAAAGAGGACCAGCGCGGTCCAGAATGTCTCGTGGTTCTTGAGAATTCGTCTCAACAGGGACGCAGAGGGTTCGAGCCGCGCGAGAAGGAGCAGTTCCTCCGCGTCCTCCGCGGGCGCGGGCAGCGGGTGACCGCCGAGCGCCTCGCCCTCTTCGACGAGGTCTTCGCCCAGCACGGCCACATCGACGCCGACGCGCTCCTCGCCTCGCTCCAGGCGGCGGGGGTCGCCATCTCCCGCGCCACGGTCTACCGCAACCTCGACCTCCTGGTCGCCTGCGGCCTCGCCCGCAAGATGCGGCTGGGGCGCCGGCGCTATCTCTACGAGCACGTCCATCCGGGCCAGCACCACGATCATCTGGTCTGCACCCGCTGCGGCCGCGTGGTGGAGTTCGTGAGCCCGGGGATCGCCGCGCTCCAGACCGAGATCTGCCGCGCCCACGGCTTCGTGCCCAACCGACACACCCTGCGCATCGACGGCTGCTGCGTCCGTTGCTCCGAGGCGGAGCGGGAAGGAGAGGTCGCGCGTGTTTGAGGCGCTCGTCGTCACCCTGCGCGAGGGGGTCGAGGCGGCGCTCGTCGTCGGGATCATCGTCGCCTTCCTGCGCAAGGAGGGGGAGGAGCGCTACCTGCCGGCGGTGTGGGGCGGGATCGCGGCGGCGGTCGCCGGCAGCTTCGTCGGCGCCTGGGCGCTCTACCGCTGGGCGGTCGACGAGGAGGCCTTCGAGGGCGTTCTCTATCTGACCTCGGCGCTCGTCGTCGGCAGCATGGTCATCTGGATGTGGCGGCACGGGCGCGCCGTGGCCGGCGAGGTCAAGGGATCGCTCGCCCGCATCCTGGCGCGGAGGGCCGGCCCACCGGTGGCCGCCGGGCTCGCCCTCTTCACCTTCCTCATGGTGTTCCGCGAAGGGATCGAGACCGTCCTCTTCCTCTCCGCGCTCTCGCTGACCACCCGCGGGCTGCTGGCGGCGCTGGGAGCCGCGGTCGGCCTGGCGGCGGCGGTCCTCTTCGGCGTCCTCTTCGTGCGCGGCAGCCTGCGCGTCGACCTCGGCCGCTTCTTCAAGATCACCGGCATCGCGCTCTCGATCTTCGTGCTCCAGCTCTTGGTCAACGGCTACCACGAGCTGTCGGAGGCTGGCTGGCTGCCCGCCGACGAGCGGACGATGGCGGCCGTCGGGCCGCTGGTGCGCAACGAGTTCTTCTTCCTCCTCGCGGTGCTGATCCTGCCGCTCCTGATGCTCCTGGTCCCGGGGCGGGATGCGCGGCCTGGGGAAGCGCCGCACGCGGCGGCCGCCCGCCTCCAGCGCGCCGCCGAGCGGCGGCAGCGGCGGGGGCGGCTGCTCGGCGGGGCGCTCGGGGTCGCGATCCTCGTCGTCCTCGGCGCCGGGCTGGTCTACGGCCGGCCCTCCCTCGAGCTCTCGCCGGCGGCGCCGGTTGTCCCGGGCCCGGACGGCGCCGTGCGCATCCCGCTCGCCGGGCTCGCCGAGGGGAAGCTGGCCCGCTTCCGCGCCGAGCTGCCGGAAGGCGTCGTCCGCTTCGTCGCCATCCGCCTCGGGGAGCGCGAGGTGGCGACCGCTTTCGACGCCTGCCTGATCTGCGGCGCCCGCGGCTACGCTCAGGACGGGGCCGAGGTCTCCTGCCTCCACTGCGGCTCGGCGATCTATCCGCCCTCGATCGGGCAGCCCGGCGGCTGCAACCCGGTGCCGCTGCGCGGCCGCGTCGAGGGAGGGACGCTGGTGCTGGCCGCCGCCGAGCTGGCGAAGGGCGCGCGCCTGTTCGCCGCGCCGGCCGGCCACGCGGCGCATCGAGGCTAGCTCGTCGCGTGATCGCCCGCCTCCTCGCCGAGTCGCTGCGCCGCGGCACCCGCCGCAAGCTGCTGGCGCTGACCGCCGTCGCCCTCGGGACCTTCGGCGCCACGGCCCTCGCGGAGGTGCTCCTCGCCTCCGGTGACCGGCTCGCCGCCGAGCTCGGCTCCTACGGCGCCAACTTCGTCGTCCACCCTCGCCGCGGCGAGACCCTCGCCGCCGCCGACCTCGCCGCCGTCCGGCGCATCTTCTGGCGCAACAACGTGGTGGGCTTGGCGCCGCTCTACCCGCTGCGGGCGCGGCTCGCCGCCTCGGGCGGCGCCGGCGCCCCGCGGGTGGCGTCCCTCGTCGGCACCTGGTTCGATCACCCGGTCGAGCCGGGTTGGCGCACCGGCCTGCCGCGCACCCGGCCGACCCTCGCCGTCGCCGGCCGCT
>DASUNQ010000299.1:0-47045 GCA_036277075.1 Thermoanaerobaculia bacterium | reverse complement strand
GGTCTGCGCGCCCGCCGCGGGCGGGACGAGGGCGAGGAGGGCGGCGGGCGCCCACCGGCGAGAGCGCCGCGGCACGGCGGTCAGTCGGTGGCCCCGCGCTCGCGGAGGAGCCGCTCGACCGCCTCGTGACCGCCGCGGTGGGCCATGCGCAGAGGGGTGCGCAGCACGCCGTCGGAGTCGTAGTCGGTGCGCTTGACCAAGACGCGGGCGTTGGGGTCGGCGCCGGCGTCGAGGAGCAGGCGCACCATCTCCAGCTCGCCCTCCCACGCCGCCTGGATCAGCGGGTTCTCGTCGCCGTCGACGACGAGGTCCACGTCGGCGCCGGCCGCGAGCAGCAGCCGCGCGACCTCGAGCCGGCCCTCGCGCGCCGCGACGATCAGCGCGCTGCCGTCGCCGGGCGCCGGGAAGTTCGGATCGGCGCCGGCCGCGAGCAGCACCTGGACCACCTCCTCGTGCCCTTCCGCCGCGGCGACCAGCAGCGGCGTCCCGTCGCCGCGCACGAAGCCGTTCGGATCGGCGCCGCGGTCGAGGAAGAAGCGCACGGCGTCGGCCTCGCCGTCCCTCGCGGCCTCCAGCATCGCCTCGCGCCGGCCCTCCACGACGCCGTCCCGGATCGCGTCGCGCCAGGAGTCGTCGTCCTCGTCGTCCCTGTCGTGGCGGTCGCCCTCGGTTTCCCGCTCGGGCCGCTCGGGCGCGCCCTCCGCCCGCACCACGCGGGCCGGCGCCACGGCGAGGAGGACGAACGCCGCCGCCGTCACAGCCACGGCCACGGCGGCGCGGCCGGGCGCGCAGCGGCTGATCCCGGAGTCGAGGATCGCCGTCACCCGCGTGGCGAGTCCCGCCGGGCGGGCGAAGGCGACGGTGGCCGCCGGGTTGCCGTGGCGGGGCCCGCGCGTCTCGCGCGCCAGCGTCACCAGCCGCCCGGCGTAGGCCGTCGCCGCCGCGCCGGCGCCGAGCACCCGGTCGTCGCAGGCCCGCTCGGCCTCCAGCAGGAGGCGGCGCTCGAGCGCCCAGGCCAGCGGGTCGAACCAGTGGAGGGCGCAGGCGACCCGCGCCAGCAGCTGCACCGGCCAGTCGCGCCGCTCGACGTGCGCCAGCTCGTGGAGCAGCGCCTCGCGCAGCGACGGCGCTTCCCAGGCGCCCGCGCCCGCGGGCAGCAGCACCAGCGGCCGGCGCAGGCCGAAGGTCACGGGCACCGCGACCGCCGGCGAGACGGCGAGGCCGACCTCCTGCGTCACGCCGAGACGTTGCCGGCACTCGGCGAAAAGCTCCTGCCACGCCGCGGGCGCCGGCTGCGCGCCGGACCGCAACGAAGCCAGCCGCCGCACCGCCACGGCCAGGCGGAGCAGGAGGAGCGCCGAGACGGCGAGCGAGAAGAAGCCGGCCGCGAGCGCGGCCGTGCGCCAGTCGAACGGCGTGCCGCGCGGCGCCTCCACCTCTCGCGCGGCGGCCGCCGAGGAGCGCGCCGGTACCGCCGGCACGGTGGTGTCGGGCCCGCTCGCGACCTGCGCCGTACGCGCGGCCGCCAACGGCTCCGACGCGGCCGGCAGCAGCTCCAGCTCGCGCGCCGGCAGGAGCCAGGCGAGCGCGGGCAAGAGGACCAGAGCCGCCGCGGCGAGGGCGAGGAGCAGGTGGCGGCTGGCCGCCGAGGCCCGCCGCAGGGCGGCGAGCGCGAGCAGGGTGGCGAGAGCGAGCAGCGCGCCCTTGCCCGCGACGTTGAGGGCGATGGCGGCGAGATCGACCGCGAGCGTCTCCGGCCTCATGACTCCTCCTTCCGTTTCGCGTCGACCTCGTGGATGGCCGCCGTCAGCCGCGCCAGCTCCTCGTCGGAGAGGTCCTCGGCGACGCCGAGCAGAGCGGTGAGCGCCTGGGAGGTCGAGCCGTCGAAGAACGTGCGCACCAGCCGCGACAGCGCCGAGCGGCGCTCCCGGGTCTTGGAGACCGCCGGCGAATAGAGGAAGCGCTGCCCCTCCTCGCGGTGGCGCACGAACCCTTTCTTCTCCAGCCGCGCCAGCATCACCCGCACCGCCGAGGAGCTCGGCGGCTCCGGCAGCCGCCGGCGCACCTCCTCGGCCGGGGCGTCGCCCAGCTCGAAGAGCAGGTCCATGATCTGGCGCTCCCGGCGGCTCAGCTCCTGCTGGATCGATCGCGGCATGCGGCGGGCCTCCAAGGCTCGATGCTACATTTGTCGCACCGCGGATGCTACAGATGTCGCATCTCGGCCGTCAAGCCCACCGGTCTCGCGGCGGCCGTGAGTGGATCGCGAGCTTGCGGACGTTCCTTCACACGAAAGGAGAGAGATCATGCGCCATTCGCTGACCGCCTCGATCCTCGGCCTCGCCCTGCTCTGCCCGGCTCCGTCCGCCTTCGCCGACGGCTACACCGCCACGGTCGCGCCGGACTCGCGGGTCTTCAGGTTCTCCGGCGGCGAGTCGCAGTCCGCCGTCGTGCCGCCCGGCACGAAGAGCCAGTGCCCGAAGGGGCGGGTGCTGGTCAGCGACGACTGGGCGCCGCCGCCGCTCTCCCCCGCCGCCGCCGCGGACCCGAACCGCCGGCCCAGCGTCCGGTGGCGCAACATCGCGCCCCCGACCCTCCTCGGGCAGGCCGGGACCGCCAAGTTCTTCGCGCCGCCGCAGGTCGCGGGCGGCCTGGGTACGCCAGGCAACCTCCGCGACCGCCTCTGGATGGTCCCCGGCGCCGACCACCAGCTGGTGGCGCTGCCGAACGGCGATCTCGTCTATCAGATGCAGACCGCCTCGCGGGAGCCGATCAGCTCCGAGTGGTTCGCCTTCACCTCCCGCAACCTGCGGAAGGATCCCGAAGCCGACGGGACCATGCCGCAGTTCGGCCCCGGCGCCCGTACCACTCTCGCGACCTGGATCTCGACCGATTGCGGCAAGACCTTCAGGTACGCCACCGAGATCGATTCCTTCGGTGAAGGTTACGAAGAGTGCGCCAACCCGCAACCGAAGGCGGCCTGTCCCGACTGCACGGTGCCGCCTCTTCCCTTCGACATGGGCGGCTCGGACGGGCCGAACCTCGTCGTCGACCGCGACAGCGGCAGGCTCTACGCCATCTTCCAGTGCGTCGGGATGACGCTCACGAAGGACGCGGGCGGGGCGCCCCTGCTCGACAACGGCAGCTGCGGGGATCTGGGCTCGGGCACTGAAGGGACGCTGCCTTGCTTCGTCAACCGGACGTATGTCTTCTCGTCCGACGACGGCGGCAAGAGCTTCGCCCGCCTCGGCTTCTACGGGCCGCGCCTCTGGGGCCCGCAGGCGGTCGTCCTCGGCGACGGCCGGCTGGCCCTCGGCATCGGCGCCGGCGTCTTCGTCGCGACGCCGAACGCGGAAACCGGCGCGTTGGACCTCTCCGCCGGCGCGAGCGTCGCCGGGGCGCAGTGGGAGTGGCGGTTCCCGCCCGGTACCGACCTCGATCGCCGCATGGAGCTCTTCATCGGCGGCAACACGCTGCTCGCGCGCGCCCCCGGCAAGAAGGAGGTTCTGATCTTCGGTTTCCCGTCGCTCGTCGAGAAGACGAAGGGGGACCCGTCCACGCGGACGCAAGGCTTCCGGCTCTTCCTCCACGACCCGTCGGCGGCGGGCCCCGGGGTATTCGCGGAGATCCCCGCGATCCTGCCGACCGGCTCCCCGGCCGACTCGGCGGTCCTCCACGTGACCGCTCTGGTCGCGGTAGACGGCGGACCGGTGCTGCTGTACTGGACTGACCTCGACGGCGCGACGAACACGGCGCGGGTGCGCGGGCGGGTCCTGCACGAGGGCTCCTTCGGCTCCGTGAAGAAGCTCGCGGACTTCGACATCGCCCGCGCCGGCGGCGTCAAGGCGCCCTTCGTCCTCACCGAGCCCGGCATCGACCCCGCCACCACGAAGGACCTCCCAGCCTACTTCTACGGCGACTACCGGACGGCCGGGGCCTTTCTCGATCCCGTGGTCAAGGAGACGCCCTTGCACACCACCTTCAAGTACCGCTACTACCCGGTGTGGATCCAGCCCTGGACGGAGGAGCTGAGTGCCGGCGCGCCCGGGGGCAGCGTGCGCTTCAACGAGGTCACGGTGACGAGGTCGGTGATCAAGCCGGTGTTCGCGGATGAGCTGCTGCACAAGGAGCCGGAGATGTTGGTCGGCGGGGAGTGCTGCGACTTCATGCCGCTCTTCGACCGCGGCACCGCGCGGCTGAGCCGCGAAGCCCGGGGCCTGCGCAACGCCCTGCTGCGCGCCGACCCCCGCCTGCGCGACCGCGCGCTGCGCGTTTCGACGCAGCCCTCGCAAGCCCCCGAGCGGACCGCGGCGACGATCGGCCGCCCGACGCTCTCCCCGGCCCTGCGAGAGATGTTCGAGGAGCACGAGAAGTTAGGCGGCCGCGGGCCGGGTGGGGAGTAAGATCGCCCTCGCCGCAACTCCACCCTTCGAGAGAGGAGACTCGCTCATGGCTCATCGCGCTCTCGTGTCCACCGCGCTGGCGCTGCTCCTGGCCGCGGCCGCCGCGGCCGACGAGCTTCCCCGCCGCCGCCACGTCCCCGCGCCCGACAGCCACTTCCTCGCCCCGGACGGCACCATCCAGCGCGGCGTCCGCTGCGCCACCCCGGCGCCGACCCGCGCCGAGATCGCGGCCGTCGAGCGCACGCTCGGCCGGTACCGCGCCATCTTCGGCGCCGCCCGCCCCGGCCGCGGCATCGACATCCCGGTCGCCTTCCACGTCATCTACCGCACCGAGCGCGACGGCACGCAGACCGGCAACGTCCCCGAGGAGCAGCTCGACGCCCAGATCGACGTCATGAACGACGCCTTCGCCCCCGCCGGCTTCTCCTTCACCAAGGCGGTCGTCAACCGGGTGGCGAACAACGCCTGGTTCGGCTCCTGCTACGGCGCCGAGCGGACCATCAAACGGTCGCTGGCGGTCGATCCGGCGCACACCCTCAACTTCTACCTCTGCGCGCCGAAGGGCGGCATCCTCGGCTTCGCCTACCTGCCGCAGTCGTTCCCCGAGGACAGCTTCATGCACGGCGTCGTGGTCCTCTACTCGACCCTGCCGGGGGGCAGCGCCGCGCCCTACAACGAGGGCGACACCGGCACCCACGAGGTGGGGCACTACCTGGGGCTGCTCCACACCTTCGAGAACGGCTGCAAGGAGCCGGGCGACCTGGTCGCCGACACGCCGGCCGAGGGGAGCGCCGCCTTCGGCTGCCCGACCGGCCGCGACACCTGCCCGTCGGCCGGCTTCGACCCGATCACCAACTTCATGGACTACACCGACGACCCCTGCATGTTCGAGTTCAGCGGCGGCCAGGACAGCCGCATGCAGGACATCGTGGCGATCTACAAGCCGAGCCTCTAGGGCTGGGCCGAGCGGTCGGGCGCTCGGACGCCGCGGACCCAGCGCTCCATCCAGGCGACGTCCTCGGCGTCGCGGATGCGGAGGTGGCGCGGCTGGTGGAGGTCGTGCCCCTCGTCGGGGTAGCGGATGAGGCGGGCGGGGGTGCCGAAGCGGCGCAGGGCGGCGAAGAAGTTCATGCTCTGGGCCGGCGAGTCGGTGTCGTCGAGGTCGCCGTGGTGGAGCAGGGTCGGGGTCTTGACGCGGTCGGCGTGGGTCAGGGGGCTGCGACCGCGCCAGCGGTCCGCGTTACTCCACGGGTCGCCGCCCAGGAACCAGAGCTCGAGGTCGTAGTAGGCGCTGGCGCCGAACTCGCTCGTCCAGTCGCTGATCATCGCGCCCAGGCTCGCGGCCTTGAAGCGGTCGGTCTGGGTGATCGTGTAGCCGGCGAGGATCCCGCCGTAGGACCAGCCGTCGATCCCCAGGCGATCGGGGTCGGCGATCCCGCGCGCGACCAGGGCATCGACCCCGGCGAGGAGGTCGCGCCGGTCGCCGCCGCCGACGTCGAAGCGGTTGCCCTGCATGTGCCGGTCGTCGTAGTTGCTCGCGCCGCGGACGTTGGGCGAGAGCTGCGCGTACCCGAGCCCCGCCCAGACGTGGTTCTTGACCGAGAAGCTGTTGAGCCAGGCGCAGCCCGGCCCGCAGGCGACGTGGACGATCAGCGGCAGCGGCCCCGGGGCGCCATCCCCGGGCGGCGGCCGGTGGAGCAGCCCCTCGATCGGCTTGCCGTCGAAGCTCGGCCACTCCACGCGCTCGACCGTCCCCAGCGCGATCTCCTCGCGCACCCAGGGGTTCAGGTCGGTGAGGCGCCGCTGGCGGTCGGCGGAGTCGTCCGTGCGGCCGACGTAGACGTCCGGCGGCGTCTGGAAGTCCTGGTAGACGTAGGCGTAGGTGCGCCGGTCCGCGGACCAGGAGCCGACGCGGACGGTGCCTTGCGTTTCGACGAGCCGGGCGATGCGCCCGGAGGCGACGTCGATCCGCACCGGGAAGCGCGCGGTGCCGTAGCCGCTGCCGGCGAAGATCGACCGCCCGTCCGGCGCGAAGACCGGCTGCGCGAAGCGGCCGGTGTGGTCCGGCGTGAGGTTGCGCGCCGCGCCGCTCGCCACGTCGAGCAGCCAGAGGTCGCCGTTGCCGTTCTCCCAGCGCTCGAGACTGACGGCGGAGAAGAGGACGGACTTCCCGTCCGGCGACCAGCGCGGGTTGATGCCACCGACTCGAAGGTCGATCTCCGGCGCCCCGTTGCGGGTGAGCTGACGCGTGCCGCCGGCTTCGAGATCGACCAGGAAGAGCTCCGTCCGCGCCCGGGTGTTCCGCCCGTTGTCCGGCCGCGCCGCGACGACGGCGCGGCGCCCGTCCGGCGCGAGGTCCGCGGCGACGATCGACCAGTCGCGCTGCGTAACGCGCGTCAGCTTCGCGGCGCGGAGGTCGTAGCGCCAGAGGTTCCACCAGGTGTCGCGGGTCTGGCCGTTCGATCCCTCGTCGACGTAGACGACGTCGGAGTCGGCGCCGGGCGCCGAGGGGGACGCCTCGGGCCGCACGACGAGAAACGACCGCCCGTCGCGCGCGAGCTGCCACGAGCCGTCGGGCCCCGGCCCGATGCGGCTGCGCTGCACGGCGGCGGTGCCGTCGAGGCGCTGCTCGAAGAGCTCGCGGCTCCGCTCCTCCCCCTCGCCGACGGCGCGCAGGAAGAAGACCGAGCGGGAGTCGGGAGCCCACATCGGCGCGCCGTCCCCCTTGCGCAGGAGCTCCCGCGGCGCCGGGTCGCCGCTCGCCGCGGCCAGCCAGGTCGAGGCGTGGCGCGTGTTCTCGGCGAGCGAGGGGCGCTCGACGGTGTAAAGCACCCACCGGCCGTCGGGCGAGATCAGCGGCGCGCCGGGCTCGGCGAGGCGGAACTGGTCGTCCACCGCCATCGGCCGCTTGCCGGAGGGCGCGGCCGCCGCGGGGCCGGAGGCGAGGAGCAGGAGGCAGAGCGCGAGGAGGGCGTGCATGGCGAGCGCCACCCTAGCGCGAGGCGGCGGGCGGGTCTTGTCGTTTCGGGCGCTTTGTCGGAAAGCGCGTCAGGAGGCGAGGAGCCGGCGGTAGCGGCCGGGCGTCGTGCCGGTGACCCGCTTGAACGCCTTGGTGAGCTGGGCCTGGTCGGCGAAGCCGCTGTCGAGCGCCGCCTGGGCGAGGCCGACCTCGCCGCGCCGCAGCAGCTCCGCCGCGTGGCGCACCCGGCACTGGCGCAGCAGCTCGCCCGGCGAGCAGCCGTACCGCCGCCGGAAGCAGCGGCCGAGGTGCAGCGGATGGACGCCGAGCGCCGTGGCGATGCCGCGCACCGTGAGCCGCTCGCGGTAGCCGTCCCGGATCAGCTCGTAGGCGCCCGCCAGCCAGGGCGGCGGGCGCCGGCCGAGGCGGCCGGCCTCCCGCGCGGCATGCGCCAGCAGCTCGAGCGCGAGGCCCTCGACGACGAGCGGCGACAGCTCGTCCGGCGCCAGCAGCTCGCGGTGGAGCCTGGCGCCGAGCGCCGGCAGCTCGCCGGCGGCGGAGCCCACGGCGTGGTCGATCAGCCCGCGGTGCCCGCCGGCCAGCGCGATCGATTCGGGCGCGACCGAGAGAGTGAGGAAGCTCCCGCCGCGCGAGCGGGCGTCGAAGCGGTCGCGATGCGTGGTCCCCGCGGGGTTGAAGATCATCGTCGCCGGCCCGCACGTCCCCTCGACGCCGCGCGCGCCGGTGATCCAGCGGCCCTTCAGGATGAAGCAGAAGTGAGCGTCCGCGTGGGTGTGCCGGAAGATCGGCTCGTCGCGGCGGTCGACGATCTCCGCCAGCGCGAACCCCCGCGCGTCCAGCGTCCGCCGCCGCTCGCCGATGAAGGCGCCGAAGGGGAGGGGAGGGAGCCCGGCCTTCAAGGAGCGGAGTATAGCGACCGCCCGGCGGACGCCGGCGCCTCAAACGAGCTGCCCGAGGAGCGCCAGCGCCGGCGCCACGCGGATCCCCTCCGGGGTCTGGTAGTCGCGAGCCCCCTGCGCCGAGAGCTGCCAGGCGGGGCAGTCCGGGAAGCGGGCCTTGAGGTAGCGGAGGCCGCGGTCGAGGGGAGCGTCGTCCGCTTTGCACTCCACCATCAGGACCGGCCGGCGGTGCTCCGTCACGACGAAGTCCACCTCCCGCCCTTCCAGGTCGCGGAAGTAGCGCAGCTCGAGGTCCCGGCCCTGACTGTCCTGCTGGAAGTGGACCCATTTGAGGAGATGGCACGCCGTCAGGTTCTCGAAGCGGAGCGCCGGTTCGGGCACCAGGGTCCAGTCGAAGGTGTAGGCCTTCTGCGCCTTCTTGACCGC
Source organism: Thermoanaerobaculia bacterium (assembly GCA_036277075.1). Taxonomy (GTDB): domain Bacteria; phylum Acidobacteriota; class Thermoanaerobaculia; order Multivoradales; family UBA5704; genus DASUNQ01. The sequence continues at coordinate 38,340 of DASUNQ010000299.1, read as the reverse complement.
CCGCAGCGCCGGCGCCCCCAAGGGCGCCAGCCGGAACACGGCGTAGAGCCGCTCGAGAATGGCGAGCCACGTGGACAGGGTCTTGTGGCTGACCTCGAGGTCCTCGCGCAGGGCGTTGATCGAGAGAGGAGAGCCCACCCGCTCCGGGAGGTGCAGCATGAGGAGCTCCAGCCGGCCGAGGTCCTGGACCCGCTCGAGGCTCGTCACCTCCTCCCGGATCAGCAGGTTCCGGTACTCGCGCGACCAGCGCCGGGCCTCCACCTCCGAGCCGCCGAAGTAGGGCTCGGGGAAGCCGCCCAGGGCGAGGAGCCGTTCGAGATCGGCGGCCGTGGCGATCCCCAGCTCGGCCGCCGAGAGCGGGTGGAGCCGCAGGAGGTGGTAGCGGCCCTGAAGGGAGTCGCCCGAGTAGCGGTAGAGATCGAGGCGGGCGCTGCCGGTGACGAGGATCCGTTGGCGCGGCTGCGCGTCGTACAGGCCCTTGAGGTAGTTCCGCCACCGCCGATCCTTGTGGATCTCGTCGAAGGCCCAGAGATCGCCCGGCGGCAGCTCCCGCCGGAGGATCCGCTCCCGGTCTTCCGGGACGTCCCAGCTCAAGTAGCCCTCGGCGCCGCCCGGCAGGCTCCGGGCCAACGTGGTCTTGCCCACCTGGCGCGGCCCGGCAACGAAGACCATCTTCCGCTTCAAGTCGGCGAGGACCTGCGGCACGAGATAGCGCTCGGTCGCGCTCACGTGCAGGAGCCTACCGAAATTTTCACCCCCACTGCAAAAACTGGGCTTGGGGTTTCGACTGCTGCTGAAAAACTCGGAGCGGCGAGCGGCAGGCGTTCGCTGGATCAGGTTTCCCAGAACGGATCGCGCAGCCCGATGCGGTCGAAGATCTCGCGGATCTCCGCGCCCATGGGCCGCCGCGCTTCGGGGGTGAGGCGGCTGCCGTACCAGGCCTGGGCCAGCTCCCAGAGCTGGTCGAGGGTGACGAGCGGGCGGCGCGGCACTCCGCGGCGGCGGCACCAGCGCTCGACGTGCTCTTCCGACCGGAAGAGGAGCATGGTGCTTCAGGTGTAGGTGATGTCGTCCCACCACTGCTTCGCCGGGACGGCGAAGTGGGCGACGCACGGCTCGGGCTCCGGCGCGCCGCCGCGGACCCGCAGCGCCATCGGCTCGCCGCAGCAGGCGCAGCTCGCCTCGACGTCGGCGTCCTGGTGCAGCGCCGCCGCGATGCCGAGCGCGTCCCAGACGCAGTTCGCGAAGTAGGAGCGCCCACCCGCGCGGACCAGGAACGGCGTCGGCACCGCCGAGAACGGCGGCGCCATGACGACCTCCCCGGTTTCCGGCGCGAGCGCCAGCAGCCGCCGCCCGTTGAGCCGCCGGAAGGCCGCCAGCACCTCGCCCCGATCGCACCCCAGCCGCCCCGCCACCTCCGCCGCCCGCGGCGGCCGGCCGCTCTCCGCGGTCGTGCGGTAGATGTCGAGCTGGACCTGGGGGTCGAGGGGTTCAGGCTCCATGTGATATCTCCGAGCGAAACGTCGGCACTGCTTTCGGCAACTGCTGTGCAACCCATGGTAACCAAAAGGCTTGCGACCTGCAATGACTCCCGCAGCTGACATGCGCCACTAGAATGTCTTTATGAGTGACCGCAATGTCGCGCTGCCGTTCGAGCGAACGGTGAAGCGCTTCGTAGAGGACGCGAACCGCGTCCTCGGGGCAGACGCGATGCAGATCCGCTATGTGTTCTGGTCGGGACTCCAGCTGTATTACAGGGGCAACAGCATGGCCTTCGGCGGGGTCAGCGAAACCCACCTTCTCACCGTCGCCGAGCAGGAGGCGATCTGTCTTTACTTCGACCTCGACCAGACTCTCTTCGGACTAGATGCGAGAACAGACTAAGCGTGGGCCGCGAACAACTGGAGCCGCTTCCGAGGCAGCCGCTGGCGACGGAACCACCCGAGCAGCCTTACCGGAAAAGGCTCTCGCAGTCGGTCGCTGAGCCAAGGCTCGGCGGTTTCATACATCGCCCAGTACTTTGCGGGTGCCGGCTTGCACGAGGAGAAGGGAGCCACTCCTCGTCTGAGATCCGCGACCAACTGACCCAGGAGCTGAGATTGAACGCGTCCTGGAAGATCCTCTCGGCGCGCCGCCGAGATCGCCAAGCCAAAGTCGAGGCACTGTGCGACCCAGCGGTCCCCCTGTTCGAAGACCACGACCCGGACGATGGAATCTGCTGTGGTGATCATTGGAGTCCTATGGTCCCGCGCTACCCTGCCCCTCTTCCCCCTCCCTAGCGCGCCCGTCGAGGGGCAGGGTAGCGCGGGACCATAGGAACGTCAAGCTCCGGACATGCCACGAGCACGCGGTCATCGGCGCGATGGCGCGCAGGCCGAGTCCCTCAACCTCTGCGAGCCAAGTACGAAGAGCTCTGGCAGGCCGCTCAAACCCCGGAAAGGGAGTTGAGCTCATCCGGAGGCCTCCGAGATAGATCTCCGAGACCCGGAGATGAATCTCGGGCGGTCCAAGATAGATCTTCGGCTACGGAAGATTCATTTCCAGGCCCCGGAGATAGATCTCCGGGCAGGGAAGATTCATCTTCCGCGGCCCGAGATGAGTCTCGAGGGGTCTGCTCGGTGAATCCGCCGCCCGACAGAAGCGGTCGTCCTGCCGCAACTCTTCCCACGAGAAGAGCTTGCGAGCGGTCACTCTTCCAAGGCGTCTTCCGGGCTGCCGACCGGAATGTCTTCCGGCTGAATCCACTCGACCCGTCCGCCCCGCCACACCGCGACGGGATTCCCGGCCTGCTTGTGCCGCAGCAGCGCCTCCCGAACGGCTCGCCCGAGGATCTCCCGGATGCGGATGGGATCGAAGGTCCTCTCGGCGGCAAGAGGTCGGTCTCTTCGTAAGGTGGTCATCTCCATATCTCCGACCGGTGCGTCCAGACCTCCGAATCCAGGATCTCGAGGGACTCCCCCTCGCCACGCGATGCGACGAGGCGGGGCACGCCCGTGCCCGAATTGTCGTAGATCTGCCAGCTGGCCGCGATGTCTCGGTAGATCGTGAAGAAGTTCGTCAAACCGGCCGCGAAGCGCCTCCGCACCACCGCCTCCGGCACGTCGTGCCCTCCCATTCGCACTCGTTCCGCGACGCGTGCCACGGCCAGGTCGGCGCTCGACAGGGAGAGAGAGCAGACGTGAACTCTGTAGCCGGCCGACTGAAGAGAGCGCAGCCGGGGCCCGAACGTGCGGCTGGCGAGGGTCGTCTCGAAAGCGAAGTCGCGGGACGCATCAGCCAAGTCCTCCAGCCTCGCGAGCATGACCCTGCCGGCGGCAATCGCGACCGAATCCGGTCGCAAGGCGGATAGCCCCTGCGCGATCGGGTCGGCATTCACGAACTCCTCGACCGCAAGGCCCTCGCGCAGGAGGAACGGTGCGGTGGTGCTCTTGCCGGCGCCGTTCGGCCCAGCAATCACGACTACCAGAGGCGGGCGCACCTTAGGCAATCGGTGCGATGTGAGAGCTGTGCTTACCGTTCAGCGACCAGGAGAAGAAGCCGCCACAAGCCTCCCGAGCGACGCACCCATCACACTGCGGAAGGTAATCGTTCTTCCAGTCGGAAATCGACCTTCGAGTGTAGGGCCAGAGCGTTCGCGGTACGACGCAAAGCTGGTGGTTATAGATGGAAACGTTCATGCCGCGTGACGCGAGGTAGAGGGTTGCCTCCTCGAGTTCGTTTCTATAGTCGTGAGGATCGATCCAAAGGGCCGAGAGGTTAGGCACTGTGAAGCCGATGATCTCGAGGCCCATGAAAGCGACGTGATCCGCGAAAGTGAGGTTTCGATAGATGAATTCGGCGAGCTGAGGAAGGCGGCGGTAGGTAAGCCGATGAACCACTACCCTTAATTCGATCGCTATGCCGCGTTGCGCCAGGTTGTGGAGACCCACGACAGTTTCGTCGAAGGCTCCACGCGCTTGGACCACGAAGTCGTGTTCGTAATCCGTATCCGAGTAAACGGGGATACCAAGCACCAGCCTGGGGTGCCTTACCGCCGCCAGCTCACGGCAGAAGCTGTCGTAGTAAAAAAGTCGCCCATTGGTTAGTACGTGAAGGCTGGTTTCGTTTAGCAGCACCCTGCACGCAGTAATCAGACGTATGAGGTTCCGGCCTAGTAGCGTCGGCTCACCGCCAGTAATTCCGAGAGATGCCGGAGGAGAGGGAGCAATTAGCTCGACGAGGCGCAGATGCTCGTGAATCCTCTCGCGATCGTCGGCTGCTTTCGGTGGCTGCGAGCACATCAAACAAAAGCTGTTGCAGCGATCCGTGGCGAAGATAGCGTTATGATCAGATCCATGTTTGTAAAGCGTCCTTACGTAGCCTGATCGCTGCATTACCACGATGTCGCCGTCTGCAAGATGGTCGGAATAGGCGAGCTGCGCGATTGAAGGGGTTGCGGCCGCGCCCGCTGGCAGCTCTGCCCCTCGTGAGAGAAGGACAGCCGCGTAACCCGACACGTCCTCGGGTGATTGCTGTGAGAGAAGCACAGAGTCAGATCGCTTGTCCGGGGGCAGGGTGTGCGTCGTTATACGGCCGAGGATCGGCTCCGAAATCGCATTTGCCTGCCCGTGGACGTGGAGCTTGAAGCTCATCTCAGCTCGTGGCGGGAATGCCTGTCCCCCAGGACGTCAGGAGGCAGCGAGTGAACTCGTCCCCATCTTTGAGCAGGCCGAGCAAAAGACCGATTGTGGTCATGTTCTTCTGGCAGAAGGCGCTTGTCGGCTTCCGCCCGACGATATCTCCTTGACTGCGATAGTTGAACACAGGGTCTGCACCGCAGAAGGGAAGGAACGCGCAGTCCGAGCAGCCGGGCAGCGACTCCATCACTGATCCCGCTGCAAGAGCTTGAGCTACTTCGCCCCCGAACAGCGCTTCGTAGCCATCGTCCACGTGTCCCAGGCAAAAGCTGTCGTCACCCATCGCCGCGAGCATCCTGGCTTCGTCAGAGGCGTAGACGCGACCATCGAAGTTATACGCTACCGCCCCGAGGACAGCTCCGGCAGGTGACTGGAGGTCTACGTACCCCGTCGCGAAGGGCGTAAGAATCTTTCGGAGTAGGATCTGCGCATAGATTTCCATTATCGGAATCCCACTGCGGTTCAGATCTATGATGTAGTCCAGACCCTCGCGATAGAACTGAAGGAAGCGCTCCATCTGATAGCGCGCTGCCTCACCCGTCCGTACTGCAAACCCGTACGGGCTGATCGGCCGCAGAAAGACAGCGTCGAACCCTAATCTGATGTACTCGTCGATAATCTCGCGAGGGTACTCGAGGCTTCTCTCAGTGGTCGTCATGATGGCCGAAACGTGGTCACGCCCAAGGCGCTCGCGAACGAGAGAGATCTTGTCAGACACGAGCTCGTGGCTGTTGCTCCCCGGGCGCGGGCGATTGGGATCGTGTAGGAACGCAGGGCCATCAAGCGAAGTTGAAACGAACATGTCATGCGCTGCCATAAACTCGAGCATCGCCGTCGTGAGCGGCACGAGATTGCTCGCAACCACGAACTCGAGCCTCCGGCCTTCGCGCACATTTGTTTCAAGTGCAAGCTCTACGATCGCCTCAACTAGGTCGAAATTGAGCAGCGGCTCGCCACCCTGGAACTCAATCTTGAGCCTTTCAGCGGGAGACCGGAATACCAGTTCGACCGCCCTACGGGCGACCTCTAGCTTCATGTCGAACCTCGTACGGTCGCTGGTGACTCTGGAAACCTGACAATAACGACAGGAGTGATCGCAGCGCAATGTCACCACAAACAGGTGAAGTTTCGTGAACCCAGCCAAGTGAGCCATGCGTGTCCGATACTTCGTCGCCAACAGCTGCAGCGACACCGTGGAGTCTGAATCGCGAAGGAAGTGGCGAGAGCGAAGCTCCCTGTAGGATTCTGCTGTCCGCGACAATCGCCCGGCAGCAAACGCTGCAAAGTCATCTGAGGCAAGAAAACAGTGCTGGCCAACATCATTGACAACCAGGACGCTCCCGTCGCGCCACCTCATGAAGCGAAATGGAAGGAGATGGTAGCTCGGGCTCGCAGGCCGGTAGTGCTCGAGCTGGTTAAACGCGTGACCGAGCAGCACCGGAGTCACGGTAAGTGGCGCACTGTGACAGCGAGCAGATCGAGCAACTGCGCTCCGATCTCGGTGCCCCTGAGGGTCAGAACGACCTCACCCGAAGCATGCTCGGCGGCCCTAAATCCAGCGCTCTGCGGGTAGGCGCTGTCGGAGACGACAAGGTCGACTGCAGCCGCCGGGTTATCGACGGCTTGCAATATCGAGAGGATCTGTTTCGTAGTCTGCGTCATCTGACGAGGGTGAAAAGAGATTGCCTTCCGCAAACGCTTGAGCAACGATCAGCTCTCGGATCGGCGCTGTCTTTTCTGCCAGCTGCTCCCGAAGTTCCTGGTCGGCCAGATCGGCGCAGAACTCGCCAATCATTTCCGCCGTTACCTGCTCACCGGTGAGCGTCCAGAGGCTCACGACGAGCGTACCTGGGGATTCCGCGGCCGGAGTGATGTACGAGTACAGGCGATCACTGTGCCTGTAGCAGGCACGAAGCACCGCGCTGGCCGAATAGAGGTTCACTGACACCTCGAGCGCTACCACGCGACCGTGGGCAAAAACGAACGGATGCGGGTCGGCTGGGGGTGTCATTCAAATACGACGAATTCAACCGCTACACGTGATTCTTCTGAGTGTCAGCTTTCCATTTCACCAGGATGTCCTGCTCAGGACGTAGTGGCAGCGGTGTTTCGCTGATGACGAAGGTCGACACGGGGATCAGACTCTCGCTTGCTCCCAGAGTGCGGATCTTCGTAGTGCTCTGGTAGTGGAAGACTAACTCGGTGGCGAACTTGTCCTTGCCCGTTAGGGTCTTGGTCTCTGGATCGAGCTTGATCACCTCGATCGCGACCTTCTCGATTCCGGCTTCATCCTCGGCGGGTGAGGCGGGTGCGATTGACTGAGTTGTCGTAGCGCCAGAGGAGCTGGAGCCTCCCGAGCTGGACGAGCTGTGGGACGGGGGTGGAGGAGTGTAGACGCTCCCGCTGCGCGACGAATAGTGTGAGGAATGGGAGCGATGCGAGCTATGCGATCGGTGAGAGCTGTGCGACCTATGACCAGCCAGACTAATCTGGTCGAAGGAGCTGCGGAGACTGAGGACAAGCTTGCTCGTAAGGGAACCCTTACGCTCACGCGTCGGAAGCGTCACGGCGGTAGGCACTTGCGGCTGTTGAGGCTGTGACCCAGTGGGCAAGGCGCCGATCAACGCTGGGCTCAGGGAGAGCGTTCCCACTCCGGCGATGGCGGATCGAAAGAGGAGGCGCTTTCCTGCCGCCATGACCTGCCGCCACCTAGGGACTAGATCTGAGAAGTGAACCCCGGACACTTTCATGTAAACCTCCACCAGCGAGCCGAGGGGAAGTCCCATTATAGCAGTGCTCAGCACATAGGTTTAGAGCTGCCCAAAGACACATGGAATGAAGTAGTTGGGCGAACTTTAGCGAGGTGCGGGGGGAAATGCCGCGAGCGTCGGCGGAGACTCCGCCGTCGCCAGGGGAAATGCCGCAGGCGTTCCGGAGAATGCCGCGGCAGCCGCGGTGCCTCGGCGGGTGCCACGGCGTGCCCAGCGAGGCCATGGGCCGGACCCTCCGGCGGATGGAGCGGGTCGGCCGGCGGAAGGGGTCCATCCGCGGGCGAACCCACTGGTTACAACCGCGAAACCACTGGTTCCAGCGGAGAACCCAGTGGTAACGCCGTCGCTGCGAGTGGATCCAGGCGCGGAATCAGTGGATCCAGGCGCGAACCCAGTGGTTCCAGGCGCGGACCCACTGCTTCCAGAGGCGAAGCGAGTAGATCCAGGACCGCCGCGAGTAGATCCAGGACAGAACCCACTGGATCCGCCGGCTAGGCCGCTGGATTTGGCCGCTGAGCGGGCCATTCCTCCGGCGGGAGCCCTCGTTCGCGCCACTGCTACACTCGAAGCCGCTCGCGCTCTCGCGCTTCCGCGGTCATGCCCCTGAGCTTCCCCCAACTCTGCTGGACGTCCCTGCCGCTGGCTCTCGCCCTGCTCGGCACCGGCGCAACTCCGGCGCCCACCGCCGCCGACCTTCAGATGCCGGCCGCGGCCTTCGCCGACGTGGCCGAGGTCACCACCCGGACGCTGGCGGTGGACGATCCGAAAGCCCCGGCGGAGCCCACGCCTCCGGAGGTCGTCGCCCTGCGCCGGGCCGGGCTCGCCAGCGCGGCCCAGTACCGCTATCAGATCGCCGGCGAGAAGCCGGGGCGGTTCCGGGTCCGCGTTGACGTCTTCCGCGACGAGCCCACGGCGGCCACGCAGTTCCGCGGCCGGCACCTGCCGCAGGCGCTCGCCATGACCGAGCCCCTGGCGGCGGGCGACGACGGCTTCATTTACCGGGACGAGTACGCGGGGTTCCGCGTCGGCCCGGTCGCGGTCGAGATCCGGGCGGAGGGGGCCCCCGGCCGGCTGCCCGAGTTCGCGCGGGCCTACGCCGAGTTCGTCGCCGGCCGGCTGCGCGGCACGGCCGTCCCCTCGCCGCCCCCCGCAGACCACCGCCGCTGAGGGATTTTCCCGGCCGGCGCTGAGGGCTTCGCCCGATGGCGGCGCCGGCCAGCCGGCCCTAGTTTGTGGCTCATGGAGGGGAACCCCATGAACCGCGTATTCTCGACGGCCGCCGCCGCTCTCGTCTTCATCTCGCTGCCCGTCCTCGCGTCGGAGCCGCCGGCCCACGACCTCACGGTGCCGACCACCGCCGGCCAGACGGTCACCGTGGAGTGGACCGGCCTGGTGCCGCCCGGCACCATCGGCGTCGCCACCAACAGCTGCACCTCCGGCGTGCTGGAGGACCATCACCTCGTCAACCTGACCGTCCCCGCGGGGGCCTACGACAGCGTGCAGGTGACGGCGGCCTTCCACATCGAGTGGGACGACGGCGGCCAGGACCTCGTGCTGACGGTGCTCTACGACGACGCGATCGAGATCGGCTCGAGCGACGGCGGCACGCCCGAGGAGAACGTGGTCGCCACCAACCCGCCGGACGGCGCCTACAACGCGATGGCTTGCGCCTTCCTGGCCAGCGTCCCCACCACCTATCGCGGCCGGCTGACGCTGACCGCGAGCGAGCCGTCCCAGAACCCCCCCGCCGGCACCGGCAACGCGAGCGGCCCGCCGCCGCGCTTCCAGCACTACGCGCCGGACTACCCCGTGCAGGGCTTCGGCATGTTCGGCGGCGAGGCCACGGTGGACGTCAACACGAAGACCGGGAGCCTCTTCTATCTCGGTTTCCTCGAGACGATGCGGCTGCGGCTGGACGACCGCACCTCGCCGGGCCTCGAGACCTGGGAGCTCAAGTCCGGCACGCTCAACAGCCTGGCGACCATGGACCCGATCCTGATCGCCGACCCGGCCACCGGCCGGGTCTTCGCCCAGCAGCTCGTCTTCGGCGAGGGCCAGAGCCTCACCGAGTACTCGGACGACGACGGCGAGACCTGGCAGCCCAGCGAGGGTGGCGGACAGCGCTCCGGCGCCGACCACCAGTCGCTCGGCGTCGGTCCCTACCCGCCGGGCCTGCGGCCGCCCACGGCCACCTATCCCAACGCGGTGTACTACTGCTCCCAGGACGTCGCGCTGGTCTACTGCTCGCGCAGCGACGACGGCGGCGTGACCTTCGGCCCCGGCGTCCCGATCTACACCCTCGCCGACTGCCAGGGCCTCCACGGCCACGTCAAGGTGGCGCCGGACGGCACGGTCTACGTGCCGGTGGCCGGCTGCCCCTCGGGCCTGGTCAGCTCGACCACCAGCCAGCCGGCGGTGGTCGTCTCCCAGGACGCCGGGCTGACCTGGGCCGTGCGCAAGGTCTCGACCTCGGCGCCGGGCTCCGGCAGCCACGGCTCCGACCCGTCGCTGGCGATCGCCAAGGACGGCACGGTGTACTACAGCTACGTGAGCTCCCGCGACAACCACCTCCACATGGTCCGCACCAGGAGCCGCGGCCTGAGCTGGGAGCGGGACGTCGACCTGGGCGCGCTCGCCGGCATCACCGGGGCCCAGTTCCCGGCCGTCGTGGCCGGCGACCCGGGCCGCGCGGCCGTCGCCTTCTTCGGCACCACCTACACCGGCGAGGGCGTGGACACGGCGCCCAACTTCGAGGGCACCTGGCAGCTCTTCCTGGCCGCGACCTACGACGGCGGCCTGACCTACCACGTCGTGGACGCCACCCCCGGCGACCCGATCCAGAAGGGCGGCATCTGCGCCGACGGCTTCTGCCGCAACCTGCTCGACTTCTTCGACGCCTCGATGGACGCGACGGGCCGCATCGTCATCGGCTACGAGGACGGCTGCATCGGCGGCTGCCCGCAGGGCATGCCGGGCACCTTCTCGGACCAGACCGTGCTCGCCCGCCAGTCCGGCGGCCGCCGGCTGCTCGCGGCCTTCGACCCCGCCGAGCCCGCGCGGCCCGGCTCCCCCCGGATCAAGGGCCACCGCACCCGCGACTTCGCGCTCATCGAGTGGCCGGCGCCCGACAGCGGCGGCTCGCCCGTGCAGAGCTACCGCGTCTACCGCAGCGGCGGGACCGGCGGGTCCGGCAAGGAGAAGCGCATCGCCAACGTGCCCGCGCCGAAGCGCGCGTTCGTCGACACCAAGCTCGACCCGGGCACGACCTACTCCTACCGGGTGAGCGCCGTCAACGCGAAGGGGGAGAGCGCGCCCGGCAACTCGCTGGCCCTGGCGGTGGGCACCAACGCGCCGACCCCCGAGGCGGCCTGCACGCTGCCGGGCCTGCGGGCGGCCGTGGACCGGGTCGGCGAGCCGGAGGCGGCCCCGCTGACGCGGGACGTCGAGGCGATCTTCATCGCCGAGCCGGAGGACGAGACCGCCTTCGGCCCCAACAAGCTGGTCTTCACCCTGCAGCTCGCGGCGTGGGCGCCCCTCCAGGCCGGCGCCCGCTTCCGGATCTTCTTCTACGTGCCGGCGACCGGGCGCTTCGTCCGCCTCAACGTCAGCCCCGGCACCAGCGGCAACACCTACGGGCACCTGGACCAGGACCCGGTCACCGGCGCCCACAACACGCTCTTCCCCGACGGCCAGCTCGACGCGGTCGTCTACCAGCCCGACGGCTCGATCCAGATCGCCATCGACAAGGCCAAGCTCGGCGTCGTCGCCGGCGACAAGCTGCTCGCCGTCCACGCCGACTCGCTCCCCGGCGAGACCGGGCTCAACGTCACCCGCGAGGAGGCGGGGTACTTCGACTACACGGTGGTCGGCAGCGCGGCCTGCAGGTAGAGGGAGCGAGGGATGCGGCCCCGGGCGACCGGGGCCGCTCTGCGTTCAGCGCGACGGGACGGCGGCCCGCTCGCTGATCTCCATGCGGTCGAGGAAGAGGAGGCCGTCGAAGACCTCGCGCCACCGCGCCCGCATCTCCTTGTAGCCGATCGGGCGGGCGATCAGCGGGCCGCGGAGCCACCGCGGCAGGCGGCCGGCGCGGCTCAGGTCGAGGAAGGCGTGGGCGTGGCCGGTGCGGTGGAGGAGGTCCTCGAGCGAGCCCTCGGTCGGCCGCAGCAGCTCTTCCGGGCTGCTGCGGCGGAACACCGTCCCGGTCCGCCCCTGGTAGGCGAGGACCCCGACGACGTAGATCTCCTCGCCGAGCGCGGCGCGGGCCACCGCGCCGGCCGGCTGGAGGGTCCGATAGAGGCGCGCGTGCACCGGCGAGGGAACCTCGACCCCGGCGAGCCCCCGGGCCGCATGGCCGCTGTGCATCCAGGCGATGATCTTGCGGCCGGCGAAGCGCTCGCGGGCGAGCCACGCGAGCTGCTCCCCCATCAGCCGCTCGCGGACGGCGTAGTCCTCGGGGCTCTCGAGCAGCGAGCGGGTGAAGTCCGTGGACCATGAGTTGGTAGCGAAGTCGCCGATGCTCGCGAGCCAGCGCAGCCAGAAGGCGCGCTCCGGGACCGCCCGGCCCTGGCGGAGCAGGCGCTCCCGAAGATCGGCCATCGTCTCGACCAGCGCCGCGCGCGCCGCCGGGTCGGGGATCTCGCCGCTCTCGTACTTGCCCTCGACGAGGTTGGCGAGGGGCACGGCGACGCGCCGCTTGAGCTCGTCGCCGGGCATCCCGACCGCCTCGGCGACGCGCGCGAGGTCGTCGAGGAGGTGGCGCCCCGACAGCTCGCCGGTGAACTGGGGATCGAAGCCGGCGAGCTCGAGCGGCCGCGGCGATCGCGCCGCGGCGGCGAAGTGGTCGATCAGAGGCTGGAGCTGCGCGCTCCGGGTCCAGATGGGGAACACCGACTGGCGGAACGCCGCGGCGGGGTCGTCGCCCGCCTCGATCCGCTGCCACGCCTTCCAGCAGTCGTAGAACCCGCTCTCGAAGGCGAGGACGTCGAACCCCATCTCCTGGTGCAGGAAGCGCACGAGGCGCGCCTTGGCCAGGAAGGTGTTGCCGTCGCCATGGGTCGCCTCGCCGAGGACCACCACCCGGGCCCCGGCGAGCACCGAGCGCAGCGGCCGCAGATCGGAGAAATCGCCGTCACCGGGCGCGATCGAGCGGATCGGGATCGCCTCGTCGCGGAGCCACGCCACGCGCGGATCGGCCGGCGCGGCGGCGGCGGCGAGCGCGAGCGCGAGCCCGGCGACCAGCGCGAGGAGGCCGGAGCGGACCACGCGCCGATCATAGCCACGCCCGGTGGCGCGGCCCCGTCTCACTCCAGGCCCAGCGCCCGGCGCGTGTTCTTCGGGAGCTTCTGCGCGACCAGCCGATGCGCCTCGGCGAGGAGCTCGGTGAGCATCTCCTCGGGCACCTTGCTGCGGTCGGCGACGCTGACCCAGTGATGCCGGGCCATGTACGGCGCCGGCACGATGCCGTCGTGCTCCACCAGCGCCGCGAAGGCGAACGGGTCGGCCTTGAAGGCGAGGGGCTCGCCGTCCGGAAGCTCGAACCCCGCGAACATCTTGCCCCCGACCGAGAAGATGAGGTCCTTGCCCCACTTCACGTCCTCGGTCGCGCCCGGCAGCGCCCGGCAGAGCGCGATCAGCGGATCCCCGCCCTGCCGGTTGCCACGCGCCGCCCGAGCCATCATCGACTCTTGCGGCGGTCGCCGAGGGAGGTCATGAAAGGGGGCTTCCTGGGCGGGAGGTGGAGAGGAAGCTGGTGCAGCGATGCCGCACCAGTTCGAACACGATTTTAGCCTGGGTCAGGGGTCGCCGTCTCGCTCGTTGAGCAGGTCCTTGGCGCCTCGCACTCAGTGCCCGGGGAAGCATGAGCGCACGCGCGCTGCTGTCTCCCCGAACCGTCGGGCCCCTGCTGGGGGCAGTCGGAGGCGGAGACCACTCGCCGCGCGTCAACCCGCGTCACGGCCATAACCCCGATGGTGCGCCCCTACGAAGGGCGACGAGCCGGTGACTCGTCGGGCCGCCCGGCACCAATCCTATGGACAGGCAAGTCCCACGGTAGTGTCCGCGGTCGTCGGAGTGAGCCGCCCTACGGGATTGCTGTAGGTCTTCGTCGCACCAGTCTGTGTGTCGCGGATTCGTACTGTCCAGCCCCGGTCCGTCAGCCCGCTGATGAACACCCAAAACTTGCCATTGAATACGCAGGCGTCCAGGATCTTGAGTCCCATCTCGAAGTTCGTTGCACTGAAGAACCAAAAGAACGCCGAGTCGTTGTTCTCCGCCCGTTGGCCGTTGAAGCTCATGACTTGGGCGTCACCACTTGCAGAGGACGACTGCCAATCCACCTCAACCTCAAAACGACTGCTCACGAGACATGCGGTTTCGCCGTCGCGCACACATGGATCAGTATTGGCACCGCCGCCGAGCGCCTGGAGCGCTGCAACTGCATCGATACGGTTGCGAGTGATGCCGTTGACATCCGTCAGCGGGCGACCCGTAGTCATAAGCGCGAGACGAAGCGCCGCCGGCGTCGTTGCTGAGCGAAGGGAGAGAATCTGCGCAGCGACACCAGCAGCATACGGCGATGCGGCCGATGTACCGTTAAAGCAGTTCTCATACCCTCCACCAGGAGCAGGGGTTCTGGCGCAGTCTGCGGGAGCGAGAACGTCAAGAGGATTTCCGGAGTTTGAATAGCAAGTGATCCGATCGGCCGCCGTGGTTGCGTCCAAGCAGTCGCCAGCGTCCGGGAACGGTCCACGAGGCCCTACAGTGGCGTCGTATACGGCACCCACCGCTACGACCTTCGAGTGACAGGCCGGGTGGACGACCCCCGCCACGAAGCCGTTATTGCCGCTCGCGACGAAAACGTCTATGCCAGCTCCGTGCAGCGCATTCAGGAGTGAATTGAAAGGTGAGACCGAATCACAGTCGCTGTTGAAGGGCTCGACTCCACCAAGGGACATGTTCACAACGTCAAGACCACCGAATTCGGCCCGCGCTGCGTAGATCGCATTGAGCCCCTCTAAGACACTTGTCGCTGTCGCCTGCCCATCCGCCTTCAGCACCTTGATAGCCCATAGACTTGCTTGTGGCGCCATGCCTCCGTTCGTTCCAGCGATAATCCCAGCGGCAGCGGTACCGTGACCGTGATCGTCGATCGTTCCGTCTCCCGTTGTGCCTGTGTAGTCGCCTTGCGCTACGATTCGGGATGAGAGCTCTGGATGGTCGTCGTCGACCCCAGTATCCAGCACGGCAATTCCGATCCCGCTTCCATTGCCTCCGTGAGTCGTCCGAAGCGTATTCGCCTTGATTAGGTTTCCGCCTTCGGCACGGGCGACGTACACCACCTCATCCTCGTAGATCCGGTACACTTCGGCTAAGCCGGAGATTGCGCGGATTTCGCTCCTGGTGGCGACGCCGGACACGATCGGAAAATGTGACAAGCCACGAGGGCTTACGAGCTGTGCCGCAGCTCTCGCCACGAACCGGTGTTCGGCCGCTGCGCTCAACTCCGCCTGCTCTCGGTCCCAGTCAGCTGAATATGCAACAACGGCCACACGGTGTTGTGGCATGTGTAGCTCGATTATGATGGGGATCTGTTCGTCGTCTCCACTTTTCGCCAAGCGTACCCATAGACGGGGCACTATCTTCTCCTCCGGTTGGCGCGTATCCTGAGGGAGCGTTAGCGATCGTAGCGCCACAGGCGGCGGCTGGGTTAACGGATCGATGCTCTCGAGCCGTGCGGGTTGGCCAAAGGCACTCTTCGCTGCGGCGAGAATTACCACTGCCACGGCAATGGCGTAGCTGCGTGACATATGTCACTCCTCTGGTTTACGCCGGGCGGGGAGGCGGCAGAGGTTGGGACCAGGATGAGGGACTGACGCCTCCGAGAAAAGGACCAACGACAGTCTTGCCATCGAGACCCCACCGCGACGCCACTGGGGCCAGGCCCCTGGCACCCGCCAAGACAGTCTAGATGATCCGAGTATCCAATGGATGGGATGAGTTGCGCAAGCGCGGATCACGCCAAGCCCCGCTCACCGCTTGGGCGAGGCTCGAGTTCCTGCGCAACCGAAACACCTGAACTCCCCGCGCCGATTGGGCGAGCGATCTGCCGACGAGGTTGCGGCTGGTCGGAATCTGTAACACGTAAGCGCACCCGCCAACGATCGAGATCAGCGACGCGGAGGAGCAGGAGATCACTCGACGTCGCGAGCTCACACGGCAGCGCATCGAGCTGAAGGCCCACTGCGAGCGTCTCCCCGAGACCTACTTGTACGAGCGCATCATGGACCGCGCCACCTACGAGCGCCAGTTTCAACGGCTTGAGATGAAGATGCAGTTCGAACACGAGGAACCCGAGCTGAAACCTGGCGGGCTGCGCCACATCATGTCTGCTGCTCGGCCCTGCTCTCAGACACTTACGCGCTTTGGCTCAAACAGGAGGTCAAGGGAAAGCGCCGGCTGCAAAGCCTCGTCTTCCCTGCCGTCGCCAGCCGGGAAATCGGGGCTTCACCGCCGAAACCCCTTGTCTTCAGCTTGTTACGGAAGGGAGGAGCTGGTGCAGCCAGGAGGAGTCGAACCCCCAACCTACAGATCCGTAGTCTGTCGCTCTATCCAGTTGAGCTATGGCTGCACGGACGGACGCGCGTGCGGAGGGCGCATTGTAGCGGCCTCCGAGCTGGCAACGCAAGGCGGCCGGGGGCCATTCCCGCGCGGTGCGCGCCGGCTTCTATACTCCTCGGCATGGCCTCTCTCCCCGTCCTCCAGCCGCGCCGTTTCGGGGAGACCGCCCGGCGGGACCTCTGGTGGGTGCAGCCCATCGCCGTCTTCCTCGGGCTCTCGGCCTTCGTCGTCTACTCGACCTGGGCGGCGTTTCAGGGGGAGCACTACCACTTCGGGCCGTACCTCTCGCCGTTCTACTCGCCGGAGCTCTTCGGCTCGTCGCCGCACGCCTGGCTCGGGGCGCGGCCGGGGTGGTGGCCGGGGTGGCTGCCGTTCTCGCCGGCGCTCCTCATCCTCTGGGCGCCGGGCGGGTTCCGACTCACCTGCTACTACTACCGCGGCGCCTACTACAAGGCGTTCTGGGCCGACCCGCCGTCGTGCACGGTGGGCGAGCCGCGCAAGGGGTACCGCGGCGAGAACTCCTTCCCGCTGATCGTCCAGAACGTCCACCGCTACTTCCTCTACCTGGCGCTGCTCTTCCTGCCGATCCTCGCCTGGGACGTCTGGAAGGCGCTCTGGTTCACCGACCCGGCGACCGGCCGCGTCTCCTTTGGGCTCGGCGTCGGCACGCTCGTCTTGGCGCTCAACCTCGTCCTCCTCTCCGGCTACACCTTCGGCTGCCACAGCTTCCGCCACCTGGTGGGCGGCGGGCTCGACCGCCTCGCGGCCTCGCCCGGCCGCGCCTCGGCCTACCGCTGCGTCGGCTGCTTCAACCGGCGGCACATGCTCTGGGCCTGGTCGAGCCTGGTGGTGGTGGCGTCGAGCGACCTCTACGTGCGCCTCTGCTCGATGGGAGTCCTGCGGGACTGGAGGCTCTTCTGAGCGACCAGTTGATCCCAACCCCCCCCTCCTGTCCTCCCCCCGCAAGGGGGGGAGGAACCCTTGCGGAGCGAGGTCGGACGAGAACTGGCCGATGACTCAATTCCGCACGTTCGACTACGACGTGCGGGTGGTGGGGGCGGGGGGCGCGGGCCTGCGGGCGGCGATCGAGGCCTCGAAGTCCGGCGCCTCCGTGGGGCTGGTCTGCAAGTCGCTCCTCGGCAAGGCGCACACGGTGATGGCCGAGGGGGGGATCGCCGCCGCCCTCGCCAACGTCGACGACCGCGACGACTGGCAGGTCCATTTCGCCGACACCATGCGCGGCGGCCAGAACCTCTCGCACCCGCGGATGGCCGAGCTCCACGCCAAGGAGGCGCCGGAGACCGTGCGCGAGCTCGAGGCCTGGGGCGCGCTCTTCGACCGCACCGGGGACGGCCGCATCCTGCAGCGCAACTTCGGCGGCCACCGCTACCCGCGGCTGGCGCACGTCGGCGACCGCACCGGCCTCGAGATGATCCGCACCCTCCAGGACCACGGCATCCACTGCGGCATGCAGGTCCACATGGAGACGACGGTGACGGCGCTGCTGCTCGACTCCGGCCGCGTCGCCGGGGCCTTCGCCTACGAGCGCGAGAAGGGACGATTTCTGGTCTTCCGCGCCGCCGCGGTGGTGCTCGCGACCGGCGGCATCGGCCGCGCCTTCCGCATCACCTCGAACAGTTGGGAGTACACCGGCGACGGCCACGCCCTGGCCTACGAGGCGGGCGCCGAGCTGATGGACATGGAGTTCGTGCAGTTCCACCCGACCGGCATGGTCTGGCCGCCGTCGGTGCGCGGCATCCTGGTGACCGAGGGGGTGCGCGGCGAGGGGGGCGTGCTGCGCAACAAGGACGGGCGCCGCTTCATGTTCGACGACATCCCCGCCGCCTACCGGCCGCAGACCGCCGAGTCCGAGGAGGAGGGGTGGCGCTACACGCAGGGGGACAAGGAGGCGCGCCGGCCGCCGGAGCTGCTGACCCGCGACCACGTGGCGCGCTCGATCGTGCGCGAGATCCGCGAGGGGCGCGGCAGCCCGCACGGCGGCGTCTTCCTCGACATCTCCTGGATCAAGGAGCGGCTGCCGAACGCCGCCGAGCACATCAAGAAGAAGCTGCCGAGCATGTACCACCAGTTCAAGGAGCTGGCCGACATCGACATCACGGCGCAGCCGATGGAGGTGGGGCCGACGACGCACTACGTGATGGGCGGGGTGCGCGTCCACCCGGAGACCCAGATGTCCACCCTGCCCGGGCTCTTCGCCGCCGGCGAGTGCGCCGCCGGCCTGCACGGCGCCAACCGCCTCGGCGGCAACTCGCTCTCCGACCTCCTGGTCTTCGGCAAGCGCGCCGGCGCGCACGCGGCGGCCTTCTCGAAAGAGCACGGCGCGCCGGCGCTGGACGGGGCGCAGGCCGAGCGCGCGGCGGTGCGGGCGCTCGCCCCCTTCGAGCGCGACGGGCATGGCGGCGGCGAGCGCGAGGGGCCGTACGCGGTGCAGCACGACCTCCAGGCGATGATGCAGGACCTCGTCGGGATCGTCCGCACCGGCGCGGAGATGGAGCGCGCGCTCGCCGGGCTCGAGGAGCTGCGCGGGCGCGCGGCGCGGGTCGCGGTGCCCGGCAACCGCGAGTACAACCCGGGCTGGCACACGGCGCTCGACCTCCACCCGCTCTTCGTCGTCTCCGAGGCGGTCACCCGCGCGGCGCTGCTGCGGCCGGAGAGCCGCGGCGCGCACTTCCGCGACGACCACCCCGAGAAGGACGAGGCCTGGGGCAAGGTCAACGTGGTGCTCAAGAAGGGCGCCGACGGGCGGATGGAGCTCTCCCGCGCGCCGCTCCCGGAGATGGCGCCGGAGCTGCGCGAGATCGTCGCGCGGGAGGCGAAGTAGATGGCCAAGGCGACCTTCCGCATCTGGCGCGGCGAGCGGCAGGGAGGACGGTTCGAGGACTACGCGACCGAGGTCTCAGAGGGGATGGTCGTCCTCGACGCCGTCCACCAGATCCAGGCCGAGTCGGCGCACGACCTCGCGGTGCGCTGGAACTGCAAGGCCGGCAAGTGCGGCTCCTGCTCGGCCGAGGTCAACGGCAAGCCGCGCCTGATGTGCATGGCCCGCCTCAGCGAGCTGCCGCTCGCCGAGCCGGTGACGATCGAGCCGATGAAGGCGTTCCCGGTGGTCCGCGACCTGGTGACCGACGTGTCGTGGAACTTCGAGGTCAAGAAGCAGATCAAGCCGTTCAAGCCGCGGCCCCCCGACGCCCCCGACGGCACCTGGCGCATGGACCAGGCCGACGTCGACCGGGTGCAGGAGTTCCGCAAGTGCATCGAGTGCTTCCTCTGCCAGGACGTCTGCCACGTGCTGCGCGACCACCACCTGCACGAGCGCTTCATCGGCCCGCGCGTCCTGGTCCACGTCGCGGCGCTCGAGATGCACCCGCTCGACGTCGAGGACCGCACGGCGGACCTCAAGCGCACGCAGGGGATCGGCTACTGCAACATCACCAAGTGCTGCACCAAGGTCTGCCCCGAGAACATCACGATCACCGACAACGCGATCATCCCGCTCAAGGAGCGGGTGGTGGACCGCTTCTACGACCCGCTCGGCCGCTTCTGGCGGGCGCTGCACGGCCGCGGCGGCGAGGAGGGGTGATGTTCGAGCTCAAGCGGCTGTCCAAGGAGGGGGTGCCGGCGGCGCTCGAGAAGGCGCAGCGCTATCGCCTCCTCAACGAGGCGCTCGAGGCCGAGAGCATCTGCCTCGACGTGCTCGAGGTGGAGCCGGAGAACCAGCGCGCGCTGACCACCCTGCTGCTCGCCCTGACCGACCAGTTCGAGGAGCGCCTGGCCGAGGCCGTGCCGCGCGCCCGCGAGGTGCTCGAGCGCTTCCGCGACGCCTACGCCCGCGCCTATTACGAGGGGATCGTCTGGGAGCGCCGGGCCAAGGCGCAGCTGCGGCGCGGCGGCCCGGGCGCCGCGCACGCCGTCTACGCCGGCCTGCGCGAGGCGATGGCCTGCTTCGAGCGCGCCGGCTCGCTGCGCCCGAGCGGCGACGACGAGGCGATCCTGCGCTGGAACACCTGCGCCCGCCTCCTGATGAGCCACCGCGAGCTGACCCCGGCCCCACCGGACGCCGGAGAGCAGATGTTGGAGTGAGTTAGCGACGGCTTAGGCCGCGTGTACACCAGCCTCGACCTTCACCTCGTACATTGCCCGAGCCCGAACCGACGCTAACCAACTGAGAGGCCACGCCCATGGAGCACCGCAGCCAACGACTTCTTCAAAAGCTGCTATCTGCGCTAATCGCCGTGATTTCATTTGCAGTGGTGCTAATTTATCTATACACGGGCTGGAAGCAACTATTTGCCGAACGTGCGGTTTCGACCCGAGCTATTCCAGCAGACGCTCTTGAAAAGCGCCTGACTATCTTAGAGAAACAACTGAGTGCTCTAGATTCCAAGTTGGAATCGCTATCTCAAGCAGTGGAGACCGCAAAAGAGAATCCGGGGAGTCTTTCCTTGACAAGCCTCGATGCTGAGATACGACGTGTCGGAACTCAAGTGGATGCCGTAACGGCAGCACTCGGAGTCGACGTTGAGCGAACTCTTTCCGTTCCACTGCTGCGAAAGGATATACAGCAGATCCAGGAGCAAGTGGACCACCGTACTGTTACAGCTTCAAAGGAGATAGACAGGATATACGACCAAAACAAGTGGTTCCTTGGCTTGATGGGAACCATGGCTCTTGGCCTTCTTGGTCTGGCGGTCAGCAATTTCTTGCAGGTTCGAAAACCGACAGAATAATAGGATCTAGCCTGAAATGTTAGCCGCGATGAACGAGGTGGAAGGTGAAGGGGGGCACAGTTCGGTTACGCGTGGCAGATCTGGTTTTCCGAGGACGCTCTCAAGGAGATAGATCAGCGGCTCGAAAGCAGTCGACGGCCCGAAGCCAAGTCGAGAGTCGCTGTAGCGCGTGTCGTGTGGGAGATGCCCGGGTACTTCCGGCTGGCCGGGAAGGAGGCGTTCGACAAGGAGATCGAGAACGACGCGTTCGTGGGGAGCCCGACCATCACCGTTTCGCGGCTGACCGAGGAGGACGGCGGCGTCGTTGCCGAGGGCGCGGTGCGGTGCGAGATGCGCGCGGGAGGCGTTCTCGACGCCGTGTTCTGCGACGTGTTCACGCTGTGCGACGGGAAGATCGAGCGGTTGGTCACCTACCAGGTGAACCTCGAGCCATAACCGGCCAGAGGTCGATCGCCGCCGATGCGTTCGAGGAAGCGACCGCCAACGCCGGAGCCGAACGACCTCCTGCACAGCGCAGCGCCGCGGGGAAGCTGCCGGAAGCGTGTACTTTCGAGAAAGACGCCTGTACCAGCGGAAAGGACGTGCGTACCGGGCAAAAGTACGCTTGTACCTCGCAAAAGTACCGGGTACCTGGGGAAAGTACGCGCGTACCAATGGGAAGTCCATGCGTACCGGACGGAGGTACGCCTGTACCTCATAAAAGTACCGGGTACCTAGCGGAAGTACGTTCACCCCGAACGGGAGTACGCCTGCCTGGCGCCCCGGCGCCTAGTCGAAGTCGCCGCGCCAGAGGCCGCCGCTCGCCGGGGCGGCGAGGAGGCGGCCGGGGCGGCTCCGGTCCTGCGCGAATTCCTGGATGCCGACGAGGCCGCCGTTGGGGAGGCCGGGGAGCAGCTCCCAGGTGCGGCCGCCGTCGAGGCTGCGCCAGACGCCGCTCGCGAAGGTCGTGGCGTAGAGGACGTCCGGGCGGTTCTCGTCCACCTGCAGCTCGCGCACCGCGTCGCCGGGGAGGGTGCCGAGGGTCTCGAAGCTGCGCCCGCCGTTGCGGGTGCGGGCGATCGTCCGGTTCTGCGCCACGTAGACGACGCGCGGGTCGTGGGGATCGGGCGCCAGCGCCCGGTAGCCGGTGGCCCAGAGGCTCCAGTGGCGCCCCGCGTCGAGGCTGCGGTAGATGCGCGGCGGATCGGCGCCGTGCGGCACCACGACGTCCGCGAGAGCGTAGAAGGTGGCCGGGCGCGCGGGGTCGGCGACGAGGTGGCGGAAGCGCACGGCCCCGTCGCAGGCACAGGTCGCGGTGAGCACCGGCCGCCAGCGGCCGCCGTCGTTCGTGCTGCGCCAGATCGTGCCGCCGGCGGCGGTTAGCAGCACGCGGCGCGAGACGAAGACGAGGTCGACGGCCTCGCTCGGCGCCGGGGGACCGATCCGCTTCCACGTCGCGCCGCCGTCGCGGCTCTCGAGCAGCTCGAAGCGCGCCAGCTCCTGCCGCCCCCAGACGATGGCGAGGACGCGGCCGGGCGTGAAGGGGTCGAGCTCCAGGATCACGAGCTGGCGGCCGCGCAGCGCCTCGGCGGTCGGCGCGAAGCTGCGGCCGCCATCCTCGGTGGCGTAGAAGTCGTCGAAGCTGCGTACCAGCCAGTGCTCGGGGTCGTGAGGGTCGAGCCGCAGGAAGGTGACCGGGTTCGAGCGCAGGCCGCGCCCGGCGGGGCGGCGCCAGTGGTAGCCGGCGTCGTCGCTGCGCAGGAGGCCCTGGCCGGTCGCGGCGTAGATCGTGCCCCGCGGCCCGGCCGCGAAGTCGAAGACGTCGTACCAGTCGGTCTCGTCGATGTCGAGCGGCGGCACGCCGCGGCGCGCCTTGTGCCAGGTCTCGCCGCCGTCGCGGCTGACGAAGAGGCCGTGCAGGTTGGCGCCGTAGACGATGTCGGGGTCGCGCGGGTCGACCAGCAGCCGGTGGCCGCCGAAGCGGAGCAGGCGCTCCCAGGTAGCGCCACCGTCGCGCGACCGGTAGGTGAGAAGACCGGGGATGGCGCCGTCGCCGGTCTCGTAGACGCGCAGCGGGTCGCCCGGCGCCACCGCCAGCGCGTTGATGGAGGGTTGGAACTCGCCCGGGACCTCCTGGAGCCGCGCCCAGGTCGCGCCGGCGTCCTCGCTCTTCAGGCGGTAGAAGAGGGTGGCGGCGTAGACGGTGCGCGGCGCCAGCGGGCTCCAGGCCAGGCTGTGGAACTGGTCCGCCGAGCCCGCCGTGGCGAAGGCCGGCAGCCAGGTGGCGCCGTGGTCGGTGCTGCGCCAGAGGATTTGCGACGAGCCGACGAGCACCGTCCCATCGGGCAGGACGGTCACTTCCTCGGCGGAGAGGAAGCCGTCACCGCGCGCCACGCGCTGCCAGTGCGCGCCGGCGTCGTCGCTACGGAAGACGCTGTAGTCCCCACCCAGCGTGCCCACGGCGTAGACGCGGTCGGGTTCCGAGGGGTCGACGGCGAGGGCGTTGATGAAGTAGCCCTCGGCGCCGACCGCCGAAAGCCGCCAGCTCTCGCCGCCGTCGAGGCTCTTGACCAGGCCGCGGCCCGACGAGGCGTAGAGGACTTCGTCGTCGCGCGGATCGACGGCGAGCGCGTAAAGAACGCCGCCGTCGGGGCCGAAGGGGGTGAAGCGGTTCTTGCCGGCGTGTGCGGGGACCGCCGTCGCAAGGGCGGTGAGGACGGCGGCGAGCGCGACGACGAGGGAGCGAAAGCGGACGGCAACTGCCACGACGAGCCGGATTCTACCCGACACGGGAGCGATTGACTCCTCGCGCGTTTCAAGGTTTACTCCGGACTCTTCTTTGGGAGGAAATCGTATGGATACCCCGACCCCGACCCCCTACCGACCCCCGGCACCTCCGACCCCGACCCCGACCCCTCCGACGCCCGGCAGCAAGCCCTCCAAGCCTCCGACCCCGACCCCGTCGCCGTCCCGCAAGCCGTCCAAGCCTCCGACCCCGACCCCGTCCCGGACGCCGTCGCCTCCCCCGACGCCGACCCCGACGCCGTCGCGGAGCCCGTCGAAGCCCCCCACCCCGACCCCGTCGCGGTGAGGCCCGAGCCGGCGGCGGCCGGCGCCACCGGTTCGGCGGGCGCCGCCGCCCCGCTCGCCGACGACTGGCGGCGCTGGATCGCAGAGAACAAGCTGGCGGGCGTCGGCGACGAGGCGCTCGTCGCGGCAATGGCCGGGGAAGGCATCGACGCCGGCCTCGCGGCCGCCGAGGTGGCGGCGATCGCCGCGCATCCCTGCTTCGAGGCGAGCGAGCGGCTGGCGCGGCGGCTGGCGAAGCTCGGCTCGCTGCTCGAGATCCGCCACTCCCTGGCCGCGCTCGCCCCCGACGCCGGCTCGGTCGAGCGCCGCGGCGGGCTCTCCCGCACGGAGTTCCTGGAGCGCTACTACGCGGCCAACCGGCCGGTGGTCCTGACCGGGGCGATGGACGACTGGCCGGCGCTCGCGCGCTGGGGCCCGGAGTACTTCAAAGCGACGTGCGGCGAGGCGCGGGTCGAGATCATGAGCGGCCGGACCCGCGACCCGCGCTACGAGATCAACTGCACCGACCACAAGCGCGAGATCCGCTTCGCCGACTACGTCGACCGGGTGACCGCCGGCGGCGAGAGCAACGACGACTATCTCGTGGCCAACAACGGCTTCTTCGCCCGCCCGGAGATGCGGCCACTCTTCGCCGACATCCGCTTCCCCGAGCCCCTCGACCCGGAGCGGACCGACGGCCGGGTCCACTTCTGGTTTGGTCCCGCCGGCACCGTGACGCCGCTGCACCACGACCTGATGAACGTCCTGATGGCCCAGGTCCGCGGCCGCAAGCGGGTGACGTTGATCTCCCCCGACCAGACGCACCGGCTCTACAACGAGATCGGGGTCTTCAGCGAGGTGGACCCCGAGGACCCCGACTACGAGCGCCACCCGCTGTTCCGCGAGGTCGAGCCGCTGCGCGTCGACCTCGCGCCCGGCGAGGCGCTGTTCCTGCCGGTGGGCTGGTGGCACCACGTGCGGGCGCTCGACGTCAGCGTCACCGTCACCTTCACCAACTTCGTCCACCCCAACGACTTCGCGTGGTAGCGGTCGAAGCGCCCTCCTACCGCACCGTCAACCGGCAGGCATGGGAGGAGCTGGCGCGCGCCGGCTGCGAGGCGTCGCAGCCCTGGGGCGCGAGGCAGCTGCGCAACGCCGCCCACTGGCTGGACGAGCCGGGCTGGATCCCCTGGCCCGAGGTGGAGCGCGTCCTCTGCCTCGGCGCCGGCGGCGGGCAGCAGGCGCCGGCGTTCGCGGCGCTGGGCTGCCGCGTCACCTCGGTCGACTTGAGCGCCGAGCAGCTCCGGCTCGACGCGGAGGCCGCGCGCCGCTTCGGGCTCGAGATCGAGTGCGTCGAGGGGGACATGCTCGACCTGTCGCTGCTCTACGGCAGCGACTTCGACCTGGTGTACCAGGCGGTGTCGGCCTGCTACGTGCCGGACGTGCGCGGGCTGTACCTCGAGGTCTCCCGGGTGCTCCGGCCCAACGGCTGGTACCGCGTCGAGCACTGGAACCCGGTGCAGACCCAGCTCGCGGAGGGGGACGCCTGGAGCGGCCGGGACTACCGCATCGCGCGGCCGCAGCGCTCCGACCGGCCCGTCGCCTGGACAGGGCAGGACGGGAGCGCGGCGCCAGCGCCCACCTGCTGGCACTACGTGCATCCGCTGCACGACCTGATCGGCGGGCTCTGCGACGCCGGCTTCGAGATCGTGCGCTGCGAGGAGTCGCGCTGGGGCGATCTCTCGGCCGAGCCGGGATCGCCGCGCCACCTCGCGGCCTACCTGCCGCCCTACTTCACCCTCTTCTCCCGCTGGCTGCCGCGCGCCCCGAGCGTGGTCCCGGCTCCCGCCGCGAAGCGCAGGAGCGCGGCCCGGTGGACGGCGCCCGCCGGCGAGCGGCCGGCGGCGGCGGCCCCGCTTCCGGACCTGCGGCGGCCGCACACCTCCTACATGATCTGCACCCTGCCGCGCTCGGGGAGCTGGCTGCTGGCGGAGTCGCTGGAGTCCACGGAGGTCGCCGGCCGGCCTCGCGAGTACTTCAACGAGGTCACCGAAGAGGAGTGGTTCGGCAAGTGGGGCGTGCTCTCGTACGCCGACTACCTGCCGCGGGTGCTCGACCTCGCGACCACGCCCAACGGCGTCTTCGGCATCAAGTGCCACTGGTACCAGTTCGCGCCGCTGCCCGCCAAGCTGGGGCGGATCCCGGGCTGCGCCGGCCTGCCGGCGCCGGAGCTGTTGTCCCGGCTCTTCCCCGCGCTGCGCTACGTCTGGCTGACCCGCCGCGACAAGGCGCGCCAGGCGGTGTCGCTGTACCGGGCGCGCCGCACGGCGAAGTGGTGGCAGATCGGCGACTACGAGCCGTTCCGCCCCGCCGACTCGGGCGCGGCGCCGGCCGCGCCGGCTGACCGGGCGGTGGAGTTCGATTTCGCGGCGATCGAACGGCTCGAGCGGATCGCGCTCGAGCAGGAGGCGAACTGGCGGGAGTACTTCGCGCGCGCGGGGGTCGAGCCGCTGGTCGTCACCTACGAGGAGCTGGTCGCGTCGTTCGTGCCGCAGATCGAGCGCGTGCTGCGCTTCCTGGAGGTCCCGATCCCCGAGCCCCTGCGCATCGAGACCCGGATGCGGCGGCAGGCGGACGCGCTGTCCGAGCAGTGGGTGGAGCGCTACGTCGGCATGAAGCGGGCGCGGCGCGCCGTCAGTCGACGCGGAAGCGCACCCGCTCCCTGACGTTGAACCCGCCGTTCGGCCAGTCGTAGTAGACGCGGACCTCGTACTCGCCGGGGGCGAGCTGGCCCGCCTCGTAGGTGCCCTCGCGCTTGCCGCCGGTGTAGGTCCAGGTCGCGCCGTAGGAGTCGTCCGGGGCGCCGACCGGCTGGATCGAGATCCAGTCCCCCTCGTTGCCGGGCATCTCTTTCCAGCGCACGACGACGTTGCCCTGCGCCCCGCGCTCGACGGTCACGTGCTTCGCTGCCGCCCCCTTGGGCGTCCGGACGCGCTCGAGGAGGCGGTCGCGCTGGGCGGTGTTGTCCCCCTCGCTCGCCACCGTGACGACGACTACCGTCTCGTTGGCGCCGTGGACGCAGCCGAGCGACACGGAGTGGCTGGCGGTGAAGCCGAGCCAGCCGTTGCCGAAGTCGCGCAGGTTGCCGTAGCCCTCCGCCGCGAGCGCCTCGCCGACCCGAGAGCGGCAGTCGTCGAAGGAGATCGGCAGGCCCTGCACCGCGGTGGAGAGCCAGGGCGCGGATGCTGCCGGGACGGCGGCGGCGAGGACGGAGGCGAGGGACAGGACCAGGGGCAGCGCGGCGCGCGCGCCGAGACGGATCAGCGGCATCGGAAGACCTCCTGTCGGTTGGGTCGCGGGGGATCCTACGCTGATCCGGCGACGGTGGGTTGTTACGGTGTCACTCGCCCGGCGCGCGGAGCGCCTCGGCGGGGTCGACGCGCAGCGCGCGGCGCGTGGGCAGGTAGCTGGCGAGCAGCGCCGTCGCCGCGAAGAGGGCCGCGACGCCGCCCCAGAGCGCGGGGCCGCTCGGCTCCACGCCGTGGACGGCGCCGCGCATCGCGCGCGCCAGCGGCCAGGCGGCGGCGATCCCCAGCGCGATGCCCAGAGCCGCGAGCCGCGCCCCTTCGCCGAGGACCAGCGCCAGGACGTCGCGCGGCCGGGCCCCGAGCGCCATGCGCACCCCGATCTCCCCCCGCCGCCGGCCGACCGAGTAGGCCATCAGGCCGTAGAGGCCGGTGGCGGCGAGGAGCAGGGCGACCAGCGCGAAGGCGGTGAAGAACCCCGCGACCAGCCGGTCCTGCTCGAGCGAGTCGAAGAGCGCCTGGTCGAAGCTCCGCGGGTGCTCGACGGCGAGCTCCGCGTCGATCCGGCGCACCATCTCGCGCGCCGCAGCGGCCAGCGCTTCCGGCGGTCCCTCCGCGCGCAGGACGAAGGCCAGCCGCCGTTCCGGGTGCTGCGCCAGAGGAAGATAGAGAGAGGGACGCGGCGCCGACTCGCGGAGCGAGCGGCGCACGTCGCGGACCACGCCGATCACCTCGCGCCAGGGGCCGCGGTCGAGCCGCACGCCGGCTCCCAGCGCCGCCGCGGGCGAGCCCCAGGAGCGGCGCGCCGCCGACTCGCTCAGCAGGGCGACGGCGCCCGCCTCGCCGCCGCCCGAAGGCGGAAATCCCCGTCCGGCCAGCAGCTCGATCGCGAAGACCTCGAAGTAGCCCTGGCTGACCGCCGCCGCCGCGGCGAAGAGGTCCCCGTCCGACCGCTCCTGCCGGCCGCGGATCGCCAGCGGCGCCAGCCGCTCGCCGTCGAGGAGCGGCAGCCGGTCGCTCGCCGCGGCGTGGCGCACGCCGGGCAGCTCCGCGAGCGCCGCGAGGAGCCGCTCCTGGAAGCGCGCGACCGCCGCCGAATCGGGGTAGCGCGTCTCGGGCAGGTCGGCCCGCAGGACGAGCGTGCGAGCGGTGTCGAAGCCGGCGTCCACCCGCCGCAGCGCGATCGCCGCGTGCACCGTCAGGGAGCAGGCGACGAGGAGGGCCAGCGCCAGCGCGAGCTGCGTCACCACGAGGACGGCGCGCGTCCGCTGGGAGCCGGCGCCGGCGACAGCGCCCGTCGCCGCCCCCTGAAGCACGTCGCGCACGGCGAGGCGTGAGGCCGCCAGCGCCGGTCCGACGCCGAACAGGAGGGGGGCGGCGAGCGCGAGCGCCAGCACGAAGCCGAGCACCCGGCCGTCGATCGTGACCTGGTCGAAGAAGGGATGGAAGGCGACCGCGCGCACCAGGTCGAGCCCCAGCGCCGCCAGCAGCAGCCCGGCGGCGCCGCCGGCCA
Organism: Thermoanaerobaculia bacterium; assembly: GCA_036277075.1. GTDB lineage: Bacteria > Acidobacteriota > Thermoanaerobaculia > Multivoradales > UBA5704 > DASUNQ01. The sequence continues at coordinate 9,663 of DASUNQ010000299.1, read as the reverse complement.
AGCCGAGGAGTGCGGCCTGCGCGAGGAGCGGGCGGACGATGCGGCCGCGCGCCGCGCCGAGCGCCAGGCGGACGGCCACCTCGCGGCGGCGGTCGAGACCGCGGGCGAGCATCAGGCCGGCGACGTTGGCGCAGGCCACGGCCAGGACGAGCGCGACGGCGAGGCTCGCCAGCCCGAGCACCAGCCAGGTCTCCGGGATGGTCATCGCCTCGGCGAAGGGGAGGGCACGCGCCTGCCAGCCGGCGTTGGTCTCGGGGTGGGCGGCGGCGAGCTGCCGGCTCGACTCGCGCAGCTCGGCGTCGGCCGCGGCGACGCTCGTTCCGGCGGCGACGAGACCGGTGACCTGGAGGGTGCGCCGGCCGCGCGGCCAGCCGGTGTCGTCGAGGAGGAGCGGCGTCCAGACGTCGATCCAGGCCATGCTGCCGATCTCGATCTCGGGCCCGAGGACGCCGACGACGGTGTGCGGGCGGCCGTCCAGGCGCAGCACCCGGCCGAGCACCTGCCGGTCGCCGCCGAGCTGCCGGCGCCAGAAGCCGTCGCCGAGGACCACGACCGGCGGCGCGCCCGCCCGGTCCTCCCCCGGCGCGAAGGTCCGCCCGAGCGCCGGCCGCAGGCCCCAGGCGGCGAAGAGGTTGGCCGTGGCGCGCTGCGCCAGGACGGAGAGCGGCCCGCTCGCGGTCTCCAGACTCGACCGCTGCAGGTGCCCCGCCGCCAGCTCCTCGAAGCGCGTGGCCCGGGCGCGCCAGTCGAGGTAATCGGGCAGCGAGGTCGCGCCCCGCCAGACGTCGAGGCCGGCGTTCTCGCTGTAGGCGAGCACCACCCGCTCGGGATGCGCCAGCGGCAGCGGCTCGAGGACGAGCTCCTCGACGAAGCTGAAGATGACGGTGCTGGCGGCGATGGCGACGGCGAGCGTGACGACGACCGCCGCCGCGAACCGCGGCGCGCGCGCCAGGGCGCGGACGGCGGAGCGCAGGTCGTCGGGCCAGGTGCGGGCCACGGGCTCCCCCGGCGGCCGGCGCGGCCGCTACTCGATCATCCCCTCGACCGGCGAGGAGGCGGCGGCGTAGAGGCGGCGGGGGATGCGGCCAGCGCCGGCGGCGAGGCGGCCGGCCTCCACCGCGAGCTTCATCGCCCGCGCCATGCGCACCGGGTCGGCGGCACCCGCGACGGCGGTGTTCATCAGCACGCCGTCGGCACCGAGCTCCATCGCCACGGTCGCGTCGCTCGCCGTCCCCACACCCGCGTCGACGATGACCGGCACCCGCGCCTGCTCGACGATGATCCGCAGGTTGGCGCGGTTGCGCACCCCCATGCCCGAGCCGATCGGCGCGCCGAGCGGCATGACCGCCGCGGCGCCGAGCTCCGCCAGCCGCTTGCAGACGACCGGGTCGTCGTTGGTGTAGGGGAGGACGACGAACCCCTCGCGGACGAGCGTCTCGGTGGCGCGGAGGAGCTCGACGTTGTCGGGGAAGAGGGTCTCGCGGTCGCCGATCACCTCGAGCTTGACCCAGTTCCAGCCGCCGGCCTCGCGCGCCAGCCGCGCCGTCCGCACCGCCTCGTCTGCGGTGTAGCAGCCGGCGGTGTTGGGGAGGAGGAGGTAGCGCTCGGGGTCGATCCAGTCGAGGAGCGACCCCTGCCCCCGCTCGTCGAGGTTCACGCGCCGCAGCGCCACCGTCACGATCTCCGTCCCCGAAGCCTCGAGCGCCGCCGCCATGGTCGCGAAGTCCGGGTACTTCCCGGTCCCCAGGATCAGCCGCGAGCGGAAGCTGCGCCCGGCGAGGACGAGCGGCTCGGCCTCGGGCGGGGCGGCGATGGCGGTGTCGGGTGGTGCGGCGAGCATCGGGGAGAGACCTCCGGCGCCTACCCTACCGCGACCGGCTCGCTCGCCTCCACCCGCCCGACCTGGCGGTTCGCGGCGTCGACGAAGACGAGCGCCGGGTGGTGGGCGCGCGCCTCGGCCTCCTCGTACTCGGCGTAGGAGGCAAGGATCACGACATCGCCCCGCCGCGCCTTGTGGGCGGCGGCGCCGTTGATCACCACCTGCCCCGCGCCGGCCGCTCCGGGGATCGCGTAGGTGGCGAAGCGCTCTCCGTTGGTCACGTTGTAGATCTCGACCCGCTCCCAGGGCAGCAGATCGGCCGCCGCCATCAGCAGCGGGTCGAGCGTGACCGAGCCCTGGTAGTGGAGGTCGGCGTCGGTCACCGTGGCGCGGTGGATCTTGGACTTGAGGAGCGTCCGCTTCATGGCGTCTCCAGGGCGAGCTGCAGGTTGTCGATCAAGCGGGTGCCGCCGATGCGCACGGCGAGCGGCAGGACGATGCGGCCGGCGAGGATGTCGAGCGGCCGGAAGCTCTCGGCGTCGACGACCTCGGCGTAGTCGACCCGCGCCAGGGGCTCGGCGCCGAGCGCCGCGCGCAGCGCCGCGCGCACGGCGTCGCCGCGCCGCTCGCCGGCCTCGATCACGCGCCGCGCCATCTCGAGGGCGCGGAAGAGGACCGGCGCCGCCCGGCGCTCCTCCGGCGACAGGTAGGCATTGCGCGACGAGAGCGCCAGACCGTCCGGCTCGCGCACCGTCGCGGCGGGCACGACCTCGAGCGGGAAGTGGAGGTCGCGCGCCAGGCGCCGCACGACGGCGAGCTGCTGCGCGTCCTTCTCGCCGAAGACGGCGACGTCCGGCCGGACGAGGTTGAAGAGCGCCGCGACGACGGTGGCGACGCCGCGGAAGTGTCCCGGACGGTGCGCCCCCTCCAGCCCCTCGGCCGGCCCCCCGGGCTCGACGAAGGTGGAGTGCCCGGGCGGATAGACCGTTTCGACGTCGGGCAGGAAGAGGAGGTCGCAGCCGGCGCCGGCCAGGAGCGCCGCGTCGCTCTCGGGCGCGCGCGGGTAGCGGGCGAAGTCCTCGCCGGGGCCGAACTGGGCGGGGTTGACGAAGACCGAAGCGACGACGCGCGCGGCGTGCCGGCGCGCCAGGCGCACCAGCGAGAGGTGGCCCTCGTGGAGCGCCCCCATCGTCGGCACGAAGCCGACGCGGTGCCCCTCGCGGCGGAAGGCGTCGACGGCGCGGCGCAGCGCCACCGGCTCGCGGACCGTGTCCATGGCGCCTGCGGCTCAGCCGTACAGCTTCCGCGCCGCGTCCTCGGCCGGGCGGGCGGCGCCGTAGCTCTCTTCGGCGGCCGGGAAGCGACCGGCGCGGACGTCGGCGGCAAAGCGGGCGATGGCCTCGCGCGCGGCGAGCCCGAGCTCGGCGTAGCGGCGCACGAAGCGCGGCGCGATCCGCTCCTCCAGCCCCAGGAGGTCGTGGTAGACGAGCACCTGCCCGTCGCAGTGCGGGCCGGCGCCGATGCCGATCGTGGGAATGACGAGCCGCTCGGAGACCTCGGCGGCGAGGTCCGCCGGCACGCACTCGAGGACCAGCGAGAAGGCGCCGGCGGCCTCGAGCTCGGCGGCGGCGGCGAGGATCGCCTCGGCCGCCCCGGCTTCCCGCCCCTGCACCTTGTAGCCGCCGAGGCGGTGGAGCGACTGCGGCGTGAGTCCCAGGTGCGCCATGACGGGCACCTCGGCCTCGACCAGGGCCGCCACCACCTCCGGCCGCCCGCCCTCGATCTTGACCGCCTGGGCGCCCCCCTCCTTGACGAAGCGGATCGCGTTGGCGACCGCCTGCTCCGGCCCGAGGTGGAAGGAGCCGAAGGGCATGTCGGCGACGAGCAGCGCGCGCTCGACGCCGCGCCGCACCGCGCGCACGTGGTGGAGCATCTCGTCCATGGTGACGGCGAGCGTGTCGGGATGCCCGAGCACGACCATGGCCAGCGAGTCGCCCACCAGGACGACGTCGGCGCCGGCCGCGTCGGCGGTCCGCGCCTGCGGGTAATCGTAGGCGGTGAGCATGACCAGGCGCTCGCCGCGCCGCGGGGCGGCGCTCACCCAGGGGACGGTGACGGTCTTGGGCTGAGGCTCCGGGGCCATCGGCTCTCCTTCCGCCGAGGAGACGGAAGGGCGTCGGGGCGCGCCGGCGCGGAATGCGCGGGCGCGCGGAGCGCCGCATGCGCGGGGCCGGCCTGCGGTTCGGGGTGCCTGTCCCTGCGGATCAGACCCCCGGGAGGCGGCGCCGCGAGGCGCTCTGAGCCGATGTCCTCCGTCTCGGTCCCGCACGGCGGCGGGATCCAAGCGGCAGGTCGATCTTACTCCTACCCCGCCCCGCGCGCCACGTAGTACTCGGTGCCTTTGAAGGGGCGCCGGAGCTGGTGGATGAGCTCCTCGAAGTCCTCGGGGCGGCCGGGGAAGTCGAGCTGGCGGGTGTCGACGACGAGCAGCGGCGAGGCCCGGTAGTAGTGGTAGTAGTGGTTGTAGGCGTCGATCAGCTCGCTCATGTACTCGGTCGAGATGTGCTTCTCGATCGAGCGCTGGCGGCGGCGGATGCGCTCCATGCAGGTCGCGAGGTCGGCGACGAGGTAGACGACGAGGTCCGGCGCCGGCACCTGCGGCTCCAGCAGGGCGTAGAGCTTGTCGAAGAGCATCAGCTCGTCGTCGCCCAGGTTGAGGTAGGCGAAGATCCGGTTCTTCTGGAAGGTGTAGTCGGCGACGAGCAGGCGGTCGAAGAGCTCGCGCTGCGCCAGGTCGCGCTGCTGCTTGTAGCGCGAGAGCAGGAAGTAGAGCTCGGTCTGGAAGGCGGCGCCCGGGCGGTCCTCGTAGAACTCGCCGAGGAAGGGGTTGTCGACGTCCTCGAGGACCTTCACCCCCTCGAAGCGCTGCGCCAGCATCTCGACCAGCGTCGTCTTGCCCACGCCGATGGGGCCGTCGACTGCCAGGTGGTGGTAGCCGAGGGGCTCGCGGCTCAAGAGGCGGCGGCGGGGAGGGGCGGCGGGGCGATCGGGTTGTAGAGGGTGTCGCGCTCGACCGGCTCGAAGCCGGCCAGCCGCACGATCCGCTCGAGCTCGGCGCGCGAGAGCTGCTGCTCGGTCGCCGCGCCGGCCATGTGGTAGATGTGCTCCTCGACGATCGTGCCGTCGAGGTCGTCGGCGCCGAAGCGCAGCGCCACCTGCGCGAGCTTGGGCGTGATCATCACCCAGTAGGCCTTGACGTGGGGCACGTTGTCGAGCACCAGCCGCGCCGCCGCGATCTGGCGCAGGTCCTCGAGGCCGGTGGTGTGGAAGCGCAGCCCCATGTAGTTGTTCTCGGGGTGGTAGGCGAGCGGGATGTAGGCGTTGAAGCCGCCGGTCTCGTCCTGGAGGGCGCGCAGGCGCAGCAGGTGGTCCACCTGGTGCTCCGGGCGCTCGACGTGCCCGTAGAGCATCGTGCAGTTGCTCTTGATCCCCATGCCGTGGGCGGTGCGGTGGACCTCGATCCACTCGTCGGCGTCGAGCTTGCCGTCGCAGATGATCTGGCGCACCTCGGGGTGGAAGATCTCGGCGCCGCCGCCGGGGAGCGACCCGAGCCCGGCGTCACGCAGCCGCGCCAGCACCTCCGCGATCGCGATCTTCTCGTGCTTGGCGAACCAACCGATCTCGATGGCGGTGAAGGCCTTGAGGTGCGCGTTCGGGAAGCGCTCGCGCAGGCCGCGCAGCATCTCGCAGTACCACTCGAGCGAGAGGTCGGGGTGGAGGCCGCCAACGATGTGGAACTCGGTGACGCGGTTGCCCCCCTGCTCGGCGGCGTGGCGGTAGACGTCCTCGTGGCTCATCTCCCAGGCGTGCCCCTCGCCCGGCAGCGCCGCGAAGCTGCAGAACTTGCAGTTGTAGGTGTAGACGCAGACGTTCGTCGGGTTGATGTGGCGGTTGACGTTGAAGAAGGCGGCGTTGCCGTGGAGCTTCCGGCGCACCGCGTCGGCGAGCCGCCCGAGCGCCAGGACGTGGGTGGTGGTTAGCGCCAGCAGGGCGTCCGTCTCGTTGAGCCGCGCCCCGTCGCGCACCTTCGCCGCCAGCTCCCTGAGGGGGGCCGGGAAGCGCTCAGGTTGGACCTCCGGACAGGGGGGCGGGAGGGGAGACGGCATGCCGTCCGGCAGTATACCGCGCGCCTTCCGGGCGGCGCGGCGACGGTTGGTATGATCCATCGCACGTGACCCGCTGCGCCGTCTGCGGCACCGCGCTCCCGAGCGGCAGCCTCTGCCCTCGGTGCAACGTTCTGCCGACCGAGCTCCCGCCGCCGCAGGCAGCCGCGCCGCCCGCGCGGATCCCGTCGCCCCCGCTCAGCTCCTCCGCGGCCGACTTCGCGCCGGGCGAGCTCTTCGCCGAGCGCTACCGGATCGTGGCGCTCCTCGGGCGCGGCGGGATGGGCGAGGTCTACCGCGCCGACGACCTGCGTCTGGGCCAGACGGTCGCGCTCAAGTTCCTCCCCGCCGAGCTGGCCCAAGACCGCGATCGGCTGGAGCGCTTCTACGCCGAGGTGCGGCTCGCCCGCGAGGTCTCCCACCCCAACGTCTGCCGCGTCTACGACATCGGCGAGGCCGGCGGGCGCTCGTACCTGGCGATGGAGTACGTGGACGGCGAGGACTTGGCCTCCCTGCTACGCCGGATCGGCCGGCTGCCCGAGGACAAGGCCCTGGACGTCTCCCGCCAGCTCTGCGCCGGGCTCGCCGCGGTGCACGACCGCGGCGTCCTCCACCGCGACTTGAAGCCGGCCAACGTAATGCTCGACGGCCACGGCCGGGTGCGTCTGACCGACTTCGGGCTCGCCGCCGCCGCCGCCGAGGCCAAGGGGAGCGACCTCTCGGGAACGCCGCAGTACATGGCCCCCGAGCAATTCGCCCTGCGCCCGCCCAGCGTGCGCAGCGACCTCTACGCTCTCGGCCTCGTCCTCTACGAGCTATTCACCGGTAAGCCGGCCGTCGCCGGCGCCACGTTCGAGGAGCTGCGCCGCCGGCACCAGCGGGAGCCGCCGACGCCGCCCTCGCGCGTGCGCCCGGACCTCGACCCCGCCGTCGAGCGGGTGATCCTGCGCTGCCTCGAGAAGGAGCCCGAGAGCCGCCCCGCCTCGGCGCTCGCGGTGGCGGCGGCGCTGCCGGGGGGCGACCCGCTCGCCGCCGCGCTGGCGGCCGGCGAGACCCCATCGCCCGAGCTGGTCGCCGCCGCAGGTGCCGAGGGGGCGCTGCGTCCCGGGGTGGCGCTGGCCTGTTTCGCCGCTGTCGCGGCCGGGCTAATCCTCCTCGCCCTTCTGGGGAGGGGCGAGCCCCGCGCGGTCACCACCGAGGTCAAGCCGCCGGAGGTGCTGGCGGAGCGGGCACGCGCCATCGTCGAAGCCGCGGGGTATCCCGGCGCGCCGGCCGACCGGGCCTACGGATACGACGTCTCGCCGCAGCGGCTCCGCTGGAGGCGCGAGCAGCAGCGCAGGGGGCCCGCCGAGCGCGCGCTCGCCGCCGCGGCGCCCCCGGCCCTCCAGTTTTGGTACCGGGAGAGCCCTCGGCTCCTGGTCCCCGTGACCTTCTTCGGGGAGAGAGACAACCTCTTCCCGGATGTCACCGCCTTCGACCCGCCGCCGGTCGAGCCGGGAATGGTCTCGGTCGTCCTCGATCCGCAAGGGCGGCTCCTGGCGCTCACGGCGGTCCCTGCGGAGGCGGAGGCGGCTGGGGCGCCCGCCCCGCCGCCTCTGTGGGCACCTCTATTCGCCGCCGCCGGGCTCGACCGGACGCGGTTCGGGCCGGTGGCGCCGCGCCGCATCCCGCCCGTCTTCGCCGATGCCCGCGGCGCCTGGGAGGGGGCGCTGCCCGGCCAGCCGCCGGTGCCGATCCGCGTCGAGGCGGCGGCGCTGCGCGGCCGGCCGGTCCACCTCGAGATCCGCGGCCCTTGGAACCCGGCAGGGCCGAGAGAGGTGCCGTTGCGGCGCGGCGAGCGCGCCGGCCAGGTCGTTCTAGGCGCGTTCTTCCTTCTGGGGATCATCCTCGCCCCTGCGCTGGTCGCCCGCCGCAACCTGCGGCTGGGACGGGGCGACCGCCGCGGCGCCTCCCGCATCGCAGCCTGCATCGTCGTGCTCTCCTTTGCCGCCTGGGCGGTGGGCGGCAAGCACGTGCCGGCGCTCGCCGAGATCGGTCTCTTCGTAATGACGCTCGCCTGGGCGGTGTGGGTGGCCGGGTGGCTCGGGCTTCTCTACCTCGCGCTCGAGCCCTACCTGCGCCGGCGTTGGCCCCACACCCTCGTCTCCTGGAACCGGCTCCTCGCCGGCCGCTGGCGCGACCCGCTCGTCGGCCGCGACCTCCTGTTGGGGGTGCTGGTGGCCGTCGGCGTCCGCATCCTCCTCCGCGCCGTCGCCCTCCTGGGGGAGTGGATCAGCGGCGCGCCCCTTTGGTGGCCGGCAGAACCCTCCAAGGCGCTGAGCGGGACCGCGGGCGTCCTCTCGAACGTGCTGGCGGCGCCGATCATGGCCTTCCTGACCGCCTTCGTCTTCTTCTTCCTCTACTCCCTGCTGCGCGCGCTGGTGCGGCGCGACCTCCTGGCCGCCGCGCTCTTCGTGCTCCTGTTCGCGACCATCGAGACGCTGCCGAGCGACACGCCGGTCCTCACCGGCGTCATGTCCGTCCTGCTCTTCGGCTCGATCGTCGCCCTGGCCCGCGGTCTGGGGCTCCTGGCGCTCGTCGCCTCCGAGCTTGCGGTCCCCATGACACGCCTGGTGCTCACCCTCGACCCCGACGTCTGGTACGCGGAGGCCGGCTTCGTCGCGGCCCTGGTCTGCCTGGCGCTCGCCGGCTACGGCGCCTGGGTCGCGCGCGCCGGCCAGCCGCTCTTCCGCGGCGACTTGCTGGAGAGCTAACGCACAACCGGACGAGCCGATACGTAGAAGCCCGCGGCCGGAAAGGTCGCGGGCTCCCTGGGACGTCGCGGACGGTCTACTGCTTGACGAGCGGCGAGAGGGCCCCGACGTTGGGGCCGTTGCCGGAGAAGTAGTTGTCGCCGAAGGAGCCGACCGTCCCGGCGGTAATGGCGAAACCCGCCGTCGGATTGTTCGTGATCGCGCTGCGGGAGAGACGGACGGTCGAGGTGTTGGCGGTGGTGATGCCGCGCGTGTTGTGCGAGATCACGGAGTCGTCGACGTTGACGACGCCATTGCCCGCCGCATCGACGCCGGCGGTCGTGTTGCCGCTGAGGGTCGTGTCCGCGAGCGTGAACACCGATCCGTCACCGGCGAAGATGCCGGAGGCGTTGTTGGCGAGGACCGAATCGGTGATCTGCACCTTGACGGCCGGCGTGCCGGTGGCGGGGACGACCGCGATGCCGGCGGCGAGGTTGTTGCCGATCGTCGATTCGCTGATGAAGACCTGCGTCGAGGAGCCGGAGGAGAGGTTGATGTCCACACCGCGCCCCGGCGAGCCGCGGAAGCCGGTGATGTCGCAGTTCTCGATGTGCACCGCCTTGGCGTTCAGGATGCGCACGCCGCGCAGGCCGTTGCCCACGCCGTTGATGGACAGAGCGCGGAGGACGATGGTGTCGGTGGCGGCGGCATTGACCGTCACCCCGGTCACCAGGGAGGCGGTGGTGGCGGAGAGCTGCCCTTCCCCGTTGATGGTGATGGTCTTGGTGATCGTGACCGCGCCGAAGCTGCCCGGATCGAGCACGCTGATCTCGCCGCCGGCCGCGGTCTTGGAGATCGCGCCCGCGAAGGTCTTGCACGGCGCCGTGCGGCTGCACGGGTTGACGTCGTCGCCGACTCCGGACACCCAGGTCCGCGTCGCCTGGGCGTG